>CAYRSI010000012.1:1907-19308 GCA_964426965.1 uncultured Candidatus Saccharibacteria bacterium | reverse complement strand
TCTGGTCCAGGCTCAGGAAAAACAAGAGTTATCACTCACAGAATAGCTTATTTAATTCAAAAAGGTGTTAAACCTCAGAATATTTTAGCAGTTACATTTACCAATAAAGCAGCAGGGGAAATGCGATCTCGAGTAGCCAAGCTACTCACCGCAGATTCGCACAGAAATTCCGCGTCTATCAGCGTATTGCCAAAGGCACAATATCGGCGCGGATCAGCGGCTATGCCGTTTATGGGGACTTTCCATGCTTTTTGCCTTCGGATTCTCAGAAAAGAAATTGCTCAACTGGGTTATAAAAACAACTTTATTGTCTACGACGAACAAGACCAACTTTCTCTGGTCAAAAAAGCAATGAAGGAACTCCAAATAGATAAAGAACAATTCAAGCCCTCAATAATTAGCTCTGTTATTTCTTCTCTTAAGGGCGAACTGATAGATTATGAGAATTATCTCCAAAAACCTCAAAATTACTTTGAAAAAACAACAGCCAAAATCTACCAAGCTTATCAGATTGAACTTAAAAAAGCCAATGGGGTTGATTTTGACGATTTAATAATGTTAACCGTAGGGCTTTTCCAAAAATTTCCTGAAATCCTTAAAAAATATCAAGAAAAATTTAAATATATTCTGGTTGACGAATACCAAGACACAGACACCAGTCAATATATCCTTATACACTTGCTGGCAAAAAAGTATAAAAATATCTGCGTGGTGGGGGATGACGCGCAGTGTCTTCTTCCTAATACAAAAATTAATACCGAAAAGAACGACCTTAAAATATCTCAAATTCAAAAAGAAACAAGGATAAAATCTGCAAGTGGTCACGGAGAGATGTGCGATGCAGTTATTCAAAAAAAATATGAACGATATTATAATGGGCCGCTTATTAAAATAACGACAAAAACAGGAAAAACTATTTCTCTAACACCGAATCATGCAATTTTTCTAAGACTACCTCTTAATCCTAAAATATATTTTGTCTATTTAATGTTTAGAAGAGACAAAGGATATAGGGTAGGATCTACTAAGGGCTCGCGTACTCCAAAATTAAACCAAAAAGAAATTGGCCTTAAGGCAAGATGCAATCAAGAAAAAGCTGACAAAATGTGGATTCTAAAAATCTGTAAATCTAAGTCAGAGGCAACATATTGGGAAAATTACTATTCCTTTAAATACGGAATTCCTACAACTGTATTCTTCAACCGAAACAGAGAAATGGTTCTAACTCAAACGCAAATAAATAGAATCTTTAAACAAATAGATACTATAGAAAGAGCTAACAGGCTTATGAAAGACCTTCTAATAAATAAAGAGGTTGCTCACTTTATTCCCCAAGGAACGACTCCGAAAAATCCACTGTTTAAAAAATTAAGAGTGAGACTAACAATGTTTAGTAGTGATAAAAAATCCTTACAAAGCCCATGGGATTACCATAGAGTTAGCGTTTACACGGGGAATATAAAATTTAAACAAGAAATTAAAAAATTAGGCTTTTCAGCTCGTAAAGGAAAAAGGAAGAATGATTGGCGTCTAGAAATTTCTAGTCTCGATTATAAAAAAATAGAACAAATAGCACATAAAATACAATCTATTAATGATGAAATTGAAATTCAAAAAACCGCAATACTTATAAAACACAAAAATGTTAAACAGAGGAAATTTTCTCTCCAGCCAGCTAGTCATGCTCATCCATCTATGTTAATACCAATAAAAAGCAATTCTAAAATTCTTGAAGATGAAATTATAAAAGTAGAAAAAAAACAATATAAAGGATATGTGTATGATCTTAATGTACAGAACGTCCATAATTATATTGCCAATGGCATAGTGGTTCATAACTCAATCTATGCCTTCCGTGGAGCTGATTTCCGAAACATTCTTAATTTTGAAAAAGACTATCCAGGGGCTAAAATAGTGATCTTGGCCCAAAATTACCGTTCCACTCAAAATATTCTTAATACAGCCAAACATATCATAAATAAAAATATTTATCAAAAAGAAAAAAATCTTTGGACTAAAAATCCCAAAGGAAAACCCATCATTATTACTGAAGCCATTAATGAAATAGCAGAAAGAGAATTCATTATAGAGGAGCTCAAAAGCCTTCAACAAAAGTCAGGTTTAAATTTAAAAGACTTTGCTGTGCTTTATAGAACCAATGCTCAATCAAGGGCTTTGGAAGAGGGGTTTATCCGACATAAAATTCCTTACAAGATCGTTGGCACGGTCAAGTTTTACCAAAGAAAAGAAATAAAGGATATTTTAGCTTATTTAAAGCTGGTTTTATATCCTGATGACTTGGTCAGCTTGCAAAGAATAATCAATATTCCGCCTCGGGGAATTGGAAGGGTGACTATCGAGAAAATATTAAAAGATTGGCCCAACCCCCGCTACCAAAATTTTGGTGTGGGGGTAAAAAAGTTCAATGAATTAATCAACAAGGCCAGAAAAATTGCTAAAAATAAATCTTTAACTGAACTCTTAAATTTCCTTCTTGAAGAAACAAAATACAAAGACTATCTCCAAAAAACCTACAACGAAAAATCTTATTTAGAAAATATCCCTGAATATGAAAGGCGGTGGCAAAATGTTCAAGAGCTTTTTAGTGTAGTTAAGCAATATAATGACTTAAAAGAATTTTTAGATAATTGTGCCCTACTCTCGGAAGAAGATGAAATGCCCGCTCGCGAGCGAGGCGGGGAAACAAAAAAAGACTTGGTTAATCTAATGACCCTTCACGCTGCCAAAGGACTTGAATTCTCAGCAGCTTTTATCAGCGGCTGCGAAGAAGGGCTTTTCCCCCATGCTCGAAGCATGCTTAATCCCTTGGAAATGGAAGAAGAAAGACGCCTTTGTTATGTGGGCATTACTAGGGCAAAAGAATATCTCTATTTGACCTTTGCCCAAAGGAGAACTCTTTATGGTTTAACTCAGGCCAATCCACCGTCAAGGTTTCTAGCAGACATTCCAAAGAAATTGATAGAATATAGGATTGAGGAAGAAAGCGATGGGGAAAGTATTATAAATTTCTAAATGACTAATATCCAAATTCTAAAAAAATATAATATAAAACCGAGCAAAAAGCTTGGGCAAAATTTTCTAGTAGACAGAACTATTCTGAATAAAATTATTTCTGCTGGAGATTTGTCTAAAAAAGATACTGTTTTAGAAATCGGACCAGGGCTGGGTGTTTTAACTCAAGAATTAGCCAAAAGAACCAAAAAGGTAATTGCCGTAGAAAAAGACAGAACTCTATGCCAAATACTAAAAGACATGCTAAGGGTCGAGGGGATTAATAACGTTAAAGTAATAAATAAGGACGCTTTAACCTACAAGCTACAACCTACAAGCTACAAGCTAATCGCCAACTTGCCCTACTACATCACTTCGCCAGTGATTAGAAAATTCCTGGAAGCTAAGCACAAGCCAGAACTAATGGTTTTAATGGTTCAAAAAGAAGTGGCGCAGCGCATCTGCGCCAAAAAAATGTCCTTATTATCCATTTCAGTTCAATTTTATGCTGTTCCCAAAATTATTAGTTATGTCTCTAAAAAATCCTTCTGGCCCCAGCCAAAGGTAGACTCAGCGATTCTTCGAATCGCTCCGCGGAAAAACGCGGATAGTTACGCAGAAAAACGCGGAATTAATACAAGAAAATTCTTTAATTTGGTTAGAACCGGATTCTCCTCAAAAAGAAAGATGCTAAAGAATAACTTAAAAATAGAAGAAAGTACGCTCGAAAAACTAGGAATTAATCCTCGGGCTCGAGCAGAAAATCTATCTATTGAACAATGGCTAAAATTATACAAAATGTTATAATATAAAAATGTACGACGTCGGACGTCGTACATAAAAACATGACTGAGATATATCATATTTTAAATAGAGGAATAGATAAGCGAAAAATATTTCTTGATAAACAAGACTACTTTCGATTTGTTCATGATTTATTTGAGTTCAATAATCAAAGAATACTAAACACCACTTTCCGAAATTTTCAAAAAGCTACTATGTACGAGGTCGGACGTCGTACATCAAGAAAATTATTAGTGGATATTCATGCTTTTTGTTTAATGCCTAATCACTATCATTTATTGATAAGTCCCAGAATAGAAAAAGGAGTTTCTAGATTTATGCACAAAGTAGGGACCGGTTATGTAAAATATTTTAATCAAAAATATGATCGTAAAGGAACTATTTTCGAAGGTAAATATAAATCTATATTGGTCAATAAAGAACCGCATTTTTATCATTTACCATACTATATTCATTTTAATCCTTTAGATCTAAAATTTAAAGAATGGCGAGATGGTACGTTGAAAAATTATAAACAGGCAATAGAGCACTTAAATAATTACAGATGGTCTAGTCATCTAGATTATCTTGGCAAAAAGAATTTTCCATCCGTTCTTAATAAAACATTTTTGACCGAAGTCTTTGGCGGAATAGAAGAATACAAAAAAAGCATAGAACAACGATTAAGAGATTTAGAACTAGGAGAGATCGGAAAGTTATTATTAGAGTAATAATGTACGACGTTCGACGTCGTACATATGTACTATGAGATTAAAAATTTTTATCAAAAATAATCTCATCTTTATCTTGCCTATTTTAAGTGGCATTTTACTAACCTTGACCTACCCGCCTTATGATTGGGAATTTTTAATCTGGATAGCCTTAATTCCTCTTTTTTGGTTTCTTTTTCTTAAGCAAGTTTCTCTTAAAAAAGCCCTAATAGGTGGTTCTCTGGTTGGTATTTTATTTTTTGGAAAATTATTTAGCTGGTTTTTTGCCACTGCCCCCTTTGAATGGCTTGGAATAACAGCCAAAAAAGACATTGCGCTCATGTTTTGCCTGGTTGCAATTCTTTGGCTTGTTCAAACTATCTTTTTAGGACTATTTCTCGGATTTTTCGCATATTGTTTAAAGCGAAGCGTTAAACACTCAACAAGGCTTCGCCTTAAACATCTCTTTATAATTCCTTGCCTTTGGATAGTTTTTGAATATTTAAGAGCTTGGGGCTTTGAAATTCTCTGGCTAGACAAAGAAGTTCTTTTTGGCCCCCACTGGACTTTTGGAAATTTGGCCTATACCCTCCATGGTAATTCTTCCTTAATCCAACTTGCTGATATAACCGGGATTTATGGCATTAGTTTTTTAATTGTTTTAGTGAATGTAATCTTATTTTTCCTCCTAAAACAATGCATGAGATGTGTGAGGCTTAGCCTCACACATAAACAGGTTATGATTCTGGTTATTTTATTAATCTTAGTTGGCGCGGCTTGGACTGGATATGGAGTTTATAAATTAAAAATTGAAGAAAGTCAGCCTACGGACGATCGGCCGAAGGCCGAAATCGCTCTTTTGCAAACTAACTTTCTTTCCGGAACCGAATTCAACTCCCATCAGAAAAAAGAGGCTTTTAAGGCTGTTCTGGGTTTGTTTTCCTCCTACGGAAAGGCTGCTCCCAATATAATTATTGCCCCCGAAGGCTTTGGCATTGTTGCTTTAACTGGCGATAAAGAAATAGCCAAATATCTGCTTAAAGACTTTTGGCAATCTGGCCAGGTTTTCCTGGAAAATCAAAAAGTTATCGATGAAAATGGAAAAGCTAAATCAAGACTATTCTACTGGGATTTGGAAAAAGAAAATCCCCTCGGCTTTCACGATAAAATGCTCTTAGTGCCTGGTGGAGAATATCTGCCCTATTCAGTAAAAATTCTGTTAAAGATTTATTCTTTTAATATGAAACATGAGCAAGGATTGTATAAAAAGGGAGAAAAAATTGAAGCTGTTCAAACTCCAAAAGGTAATATAGGCGGAACTATCTGCTCAAGCATTCTTTCGCCCGACATCAACCGTCAAATGACTAAAACAGGCGCTGAATTATTGGTAGTTGTTTCCAGCGATGCTCCCTTTCACGGCTCAAAATCTCTTTTGGCTCAAAATTTAGCTATGTCAAAACTGCGAGCAGTTGAAAACAGGCGCTATTTTGCCCAAGCCACTAACATGGGCTATTCGTTTTTACTTAATTCAAAAGGGGAAATAGTTGTTAAAAGTTCTGAGTTGGGAAATCAAATTTTATTCTCAAATATCTATCTACTCAACAAAAAAACGGCTTATACTAAATTTGGCGATTGGGTAGTAATTTTATCCACAATTATACTGTTCTTGACTTTCATTTTGTGGTATAATAAAAAGAGGTAAATATTTAATTATGAAAAAATTTAAGGTTCCTCCCGTTATTATAATATTAGGCATAATCCTAATTATCGGAGGGGTGGTTTTTGTATGGAAATACGCTAAAAAAGAATCCCTTTTAGGGATAAAATTTGAGGAACGAACAAAGGAAAGTTTTAAAGACAGCGATAATGACGGCCTAAAAGACTGGGAAGAGGAGCTCTTTCATACTGACCCCCTTAACCCTGACACAGATGGCGATGGTTATTTGGACGGCGAAGAAGTTAATTCTGGCCATAATCCATTAGTAAAAGCCCCTGGCGATAAACTGACTTTTTATCCTCTGCCCCTTGGAGAAAAATATAATATTACTCAAAAAGTATTAAGCGATGAAATAATTGATTCGCTGCTTGATTCCTATACTTTTCAAAAGGCTGAATACATAGAAGACCATTCTGAAATATATTCACCAGAAACATTTTCAGCTTTTACCAAACAATCTACTGTTCAAGAAATGTCTCTGCGGGCATGGGCTGACAGTTATCCGATTTTATTAGAAAAAGCCGGACAAACAATTTCAGAAATGCCAGAAATTTTTGACATTGAGGTTGCTGACAAAGATATAAATATATCAGAAGATAACAGCCCGCAAGCTATTAAGTCATATCTTGCCCAAGTATCTTCCTTTCTCAATTCTGATACTTTTTTTCTTCAAGAACAAATTTTTCAAGCCCTAATATCTGCTTTTCAAAACAATAATTTCTCCCAATTAGATGAACTAATCAAAATCAATGACGCCAAAATAGAAAAAGCCAAAAAAATTATTGTTCCTTCTACTTGGAAAGAAATCCATAAACAAGGCTTGGAACTTACTTTGCTAATTAGAAATATTTTTGTTTCTTTCAGAGACTTTCCAAATGACCCCCTAAAAGCACAAGTGGCTTATCCGGAATTTGAAGATTTTGTTGATGCTTGGAACAACCTAATGAAAAAAGCTATAAATCTTGCCAACGAGCAAGGTGTTGAATTATCTTTATAAAGACTACAAAAATACAAATTTCTACAAATTTACAAATTATTTGTATATTTGTACTCATTTGTAGTTTGTAGACACATGTGAAAAAGTTTATCACCACAATTTTAATCATCGGGCTTGTCTTAAGCCTCAATTTTAATCTATTCCTTTTCAAGCCAAAACAGGCTAAGGCTTTGGATGCAGGGGGTTCCTGGGCAACGGCTATCAAGGAAACAGTCTTGGATGCCATAGGCTGGACAGTATCAGATATGATACTTAAAAGAATGATGGTAAAAATCCAGAACTGGGGATTGGGAAGAACGAATGATATGATGCAGCCGTTTGCTGTTTCTGATTATTTAGGTTACTTTGCGGGCGCTTTAGCCTTAGGTACGTCAAAATATATTTTGGAATTTGAAGCAACTAAAATGGAACCCTGGATAAAAAAAACCTTAAAAAGTCTTGGTTTTGGTACTAATATCCAGGATATGATGGCATATAGTAGTTATGCTCGTTCTACTTTAGAGCAGGATTTAGGTCCCAGATATCGAGGTTTTGTTGACAGCGGTCTTTCTATGCTAAAAGGGGGCTGGCAGGGCTGGTTTAGTTTAATGAAGCCTCAAAACGACATCTTTGGCCAGATTCTTATGGCTGACATGGCCAGAGGAAATGTCTGGGAATCCTATGTAGAAGCTGAAAAAAAGGCAGCTGATACAAAGATAAAAGTTAGCGGCGGTTATAGAGATGAAACAACAACTACAGAAACTGATAGAACTGCATGTATAGAAAGGTGTGAACTTGATGGTGCAGTTATGTTCGATCCTTATATCTTTGAACCATGCGTAGCAAATTGTGGACAATATATTGTAGGTAGCTCTGCATTTGCGGATTGTATTGTAATATGTGAAGTAGAAGCAGCAATACCGAATCCTGAATATGAAATTTGTATGGAGGACTGTGAAAAAAAACCAGGTGTGCCCATCGCTACTAAAATCAAAAACATAGGCGCTGATATTCATAAACAAATGGATGATGCTCTGAGCGCAGACATGCAAAGGATTATCAGCGTTGATGAAATCTCTCAACTCATTGGTATCTTTTTCAGCGCTATTACAAATAAAATGATTACTGGAATGGGAAGAATGTTTTCGCCTTCAAGCACATATACAACAAGCGTAGCCAGATCTGAACTTAAACAAGACTATTCCTATAATAAATCTTTTAAAGAAGAACAAACTTCTACAAACAGAAAAAATATTCGGGCTAATATCCTATCTAATATTCTAAAATCGATGCAACAGCTGTCCAGATCAATTATTTCCTGTGAAGAAAAAGAAATGATGGCTTTTGAGGATTATTCTAAAAACTTGGCTGATATTCTTGATGCTCAAGTAGAGGCTCTATATGTTGGCTTGGAAGGAATCAATTTAAAGCCTGATTTTGAAATTTTAGATCCTCAACACGCTCCTTTTTTCGTTTATGGTTACAGCTGGAATCATGTACCAGCTAATAAAATTCCTTCTAAATGCAGAACAGTTATTGACCAGTATTATGGTGATGATGAAACGCACCTTAATGCTACTTGTGGAAGTATTAAAAGCGGATTAGAACCAAACTATAATGTAAGCTGCGAACAATGTATTTATGACCATAATGCTTTAGCCTGTCCCGGCGCAACCGTTGAGATCAAGCAAGAATTTTACAATAATTGTAGAGAGTGGTATAACATAGCTCTTAACAGATGCGAAAATTGTCTGGAAAAAGTTGATGAACAGTGCAGTGAATTTGGAGGTGAAGAAAAAGAACAATGCATTATTGACAGGGAACTGTGTAATGAATACCAGGCTCTAATTGATTATATTATTGCTCCTCCTGAAAATAATATTGCCTTTTACAACCAATGCTTAATTGAGGAGAAAAAAGAAGCCTGCTATGTCTGTTTAAAAGAATACTTTGTGCCAGCTACTTATTGCGTGCAAATAAGGGATTATATGGCGCGCTCCGTAATTAAGTATCCTGCCTTGGTTAAATGGGAAAGAACAGGAGATGATAAAGGCATGTGGATTGGTCCCTATGATGAAGCTATTGGGGACCGGGGAGGAGAATGTGATACTAATTACGAGCCGGATGAAATAAGCCTGTCTTTGGTTTGTAGAATTATGCCTGACTTCAAGTATGATGGCCAAGAGCTGTGTGAAACAAAGTGTAAGCAACAAGGAATGACTGTGGAGCAATTAAGAGATACAACAGATTTTAGGCCCCATGATGGAGATTGTGGAAATTACAGACTGCCTAAGAGTTTTGGAGGCAACGAACCCTGGGAAGCTCTTAATGAGGGGACTATGCATGTGCGCGGAAAATGTTGCGCTACTTTTTGGCAGCATGATAGCGAACAATATTCTATTTGCATAGGACAACAATAACAAATAACCCTAGTCCGACCCCTAGAGGCCGTAGCCTCCCGGGCTTTTAGGCCGGACGGGTTTAGGACAAATCCTAATGACCAAAATCCTAACCAGTAAAAAAACCATTTGTTTTGTTCTAGTAATTATATTCCTGGGCCTGTTTTTGGTTAATATTGGAGAAGCAAAGGCATTTATACTTGAGGGCGTAGCTAAAGAGCTCTTACAGGGCGTGTTTCATATTCTCCTTCAAATTGCTCGGGCTTTTACTGGTTTTATGGGAAATATATTCACCGGAATATTGAATTTCGGTTTCAGGGATATGAGTGTGGTTAAATCAGGCTGGACCATTACTCGGGATATTGTTAATATGTTTTTCATCCTCGGCTTGGTTGTTATTGCCTTTGCTACTATTTTGAGAATTGAAACCTATGGAATTAAAGCTCTTTTGCCAAAATTAATTATGATTGCTCTTTTAATTAATTTCAGCTATTTGGTTTGTGGAATAATTATTGATATCACTCAAATAATAACCGTATATTTTCTTGCTCAAATTGGAACCAATGATGTTGGCTTAGCAGTATTGGATAGCTTAAATGCGGTAGATGCTATTAGAGGATCAGAAGGAGCAACGGTAACAATTGGCACTCAAGATGTTCAACTTGTAACAATCCTGACTACGGCTTTTGCTACTGCTGTAATCGCTTTGTGCGGTATTATTCTGCTTATAGGAGCAGTTCTGCTTTTTATTAGAATAGGCGCGCTTTGGGTTTTAATGATTTTGGCTCCTTTTGCCTGGTTCTTTTCTGTTTTCCCAACGCTTAAAGCCCAAGCAAGCAAATGGTGGAATGAGTTTCTTAAATGGGCTTTCTTTGCTCCAGTTTATGTATTTTTTATCTATTTAGTAATAAGAATCTCCCAGACACAAGCCCTTGCAGTTCTTGATTCATCTGCCGCAGAACCAACCGCCCTAACGTCTCTTATGCTTTCTCCAATGTTTCAAGACCTTAATTTACTGTTCAAATTTGTTTTTCTGGTCATTCTTCTTTTGGGCGCGCCGATGGTAGCAATGAGTATGGGAATTCGCGGCGCAAGCACAGTAATAGGATTTAGTAAAAAGCTTTATAAAGTTCCTTTGAAAGGAGCTAGGAAAGGAATCAAGACTTTTGCGAGAAAATTTGAGCGGGATGTTTTGGCTCCTCGCGGATTTAGCCCAAGAGCTTTTAGGGCAGCTTGGAAAGCAAGAAGAGAAGAAAAAGAAGCCAAAAAAATGGAACCAGCAGTTGGCGCCTGGAGAGACCGGCTTAATTTAGTCTTGGGCAGGGAAAAAACTTTCCATAAACAGCGAGCTGACGACCTTTTAGAATCCAAGGAAAGGAGAGATTTGGCAAGGCAAAACCTTTCTAAAGAAGGCTTGGTTGATTTTACTGCAGCAGCTAAAAAATCAAGGGATGTGCCTAAATTTACAGCAGGAATGGCTGAATTAATCTCTCGGGGCGATGAAGAGGGTTTGTTTGAACACCTGGAATTAGGAAAAGACTACAAGCATATAGCCAGCCCAGAAAACCTGCAAAAGCTTATTAAAAACACTATACCTAATAAAAAAGAGGCAATAAGATTTGCTGGAAAAATGGGCGCCTTAGCCAAAATGTCTAACATTCCACAGTATGATGGGATGGTTGAATATGACTCCAAGAAAAAAGAAATGGTTTGGGTTGATGAAAAAGAAGTAGGAACAAGAGGAGGTTATGAAGCAATGAAAATCCATCCTCAAGCACGATGGAGAAGTCTTAATCGCCGAGCTTATCTCACTACGGATACGAGCTTAGACAAAGAAACAGGCGAAGCCAAGGATGCGCCAGTAGCAGTAACAAATACTTTAAGGGTGATGCTTAGAAACTTAACTAAAGACGACACTACCAGAGCAGCCAAAGAAATGCCTGGCCTTAATCAAAAATATATTATTAAAGGGAAGGCCCAGGTTCAAGCAGAAATTGACACGATAACTGATACAGCTCAGAAACAATTGGCCCAAGATTGGCTGGATAACATACAGGAATCTGTTGCTTCTACTGCTGAAGCTGAACATCCAGAAATAACAACAGGAGGAATCACAGATGAGTTAAGAGAAGCAGGAGTAGCATAATATTTTAATCAATATGGCATTAACTACAGAACAACTTAGTAATTCCGCAGCATTAGAAAAAATACGGGCTAAGGCTCAAGAATTTATTAAATATGAACAAATGCACGATGCTTGGGATTTGATAAACGAAATAGAAGCCCCGAGCCAAAGATTAGCTGATTCTTCTCCTGAAATTTACAAACAATACCAAAAAATAATAGCTCAGCTAAAATTTATTGCTATTCCCTTTTTAATTGATGAACAAATCATGGAATTGATTCAAAAACAATTCCTTAATGCATTTAAGGAGGATGTGGTAGGCGTTGAAAAAAGACTTAGGGTTTCCCTGGCTTCAAAATCTCTATTTGAGCGCGATCAATTTAGAAAAGACATTCTTACCTTTCTCAAAAAAAATCAACAAAGAATCGGAGATAAAACTATCGGTCAATGGCTTCTAAATTATGATGAAATTGCTGGAGCCAAAAAAAATACCAGCTTAGAACGGACAAAATTTTTAACTCAAAGCCCAGAAGCTAATAGTCTGCCCGAAGAATCAAAACAATATCTCCTGCGATTATTAGAATTTTATGACAATATAAAAATTACTACTCCTATAACGTTTATAGGAGTAAGCGAAATCACTCTTAGGGAATTCCTTAGAGATTTTGGCGTTCCTTTGCCAGGAGAAGAAAGAAGGGCGCCCCTGCCCCAGCCTACGGCTGGTCAGCCGAAGGCTGAAAAATCAGATTTACTCAAAAAACTAGCCGAGGAAAAGCCTAAACCCAAACCAGCTCCTGCCCCAATCCAAAGAGAAGAAATTACCGAAGAAATTTCTCCTGTGTATGAAGGAAAAATTTCTCCCTATGAAGAAAAGCGAGAAATAGCTGCCAAAGAAGTAACTCCCCCGACCAAGGCCGAAGGGAAAGAACTCCCGACCAAGGCCCAACCCGAAGCTCTGGGCGAGTATCAAATTCGAACAATGAAACAAGATATTAAAAGGGCAAAAAAACAGCCCATACCACCTAGGCCCCAGCCAAAGATTAAGGATAATATTGTTGACTTATCTGGAAAATAAAGTAAATAATTTCTAATTGCTCTAATTGACCTAATTATTCTAATCAAATCCTAAATCCCAATTTCTAATTTCTAAAAATTTTTGGTCATTGGTCATTAGACATTGGGTATTGATTAGGTTAATTAGAAATTAGGTTAATTAGGTTAATTCTCTCGTGCAGTATCAAGTTCCTCAATACCTTGATGTCGAAGATAAAATTATTGGCCCCCTTACCTTAAAACAATTTGTTTATTTATTGGTCGGCGGGGGAGTAATATTTCTATTGTTTAATATCCTGGCCTTTCCTGCTTTTATTATAATTGCTATTCCTATTGGCATGTTTACCTTGCTCTTGGCATTCTACAAAATCGGCAACCAAAAATTTACTAAATTTATAGCTATTTTTTTAGGATTTATTGGTAAACCAAATATTTATATCTGGAAAAAAACACCTCCTAAAAGACCAGCGGAAGAACCAACCCCTAAAATTATTAAAAAAACAGAGGTTCCCAAAAAAGCACCTGGGGCAAGCGAGCTCGAAGAGGCCCAATGGAAAGTAGAAATCCAAGAAAAATAATAGTATGCCACTAACTCAATCAAAAGCAACGGCTGTTTCAAGCCAAAAATTTGTTGAAATTCAAGACATTAAGGACGATGTCATAATTCTAAAAAACGGCGGACTGCGCGCTGTTTGCGTTGCCTCAAGTATTAATTTTGAACTTAAGGGAAGCGAAGAACAGCAAGCCCTTATTGGTCGTTTCCAAGGCTTTATTAATTCCTTGGATTTTTCCCTTCAAATTTTAGTTAATTCTCGAAAGCTAAATATTGATCCCTACTTAGAAAACCTTAAAGGACTAGCCAAAACTCAAGAAAATGAACTTTTGCGCGCCCAAACTATTGAATACATAGAATTTATCCGAAAATTCGTGGATATGACAGACATTATGAATAAATCATTTTACTTAATTATTCCCTATAATCCAGTTGGAGCTAAAAAGGAAAAGCTCTTGGATAAAATCAAATACATTATCAAGCCGCAACAAACTACCCAAAAAATATCTCCTGAAAAATTCGAGGAATATAAAGACCAGCTTATGCAAAGAGTAGATCATATTGCTACTGGATTAACTGGATTAGAAATTAAAACCGCCCCCTTAGATACTAAACAACTTATAAGGTTATTTTATGAATTCTACAACCCCAGCAGGAAGTAATATCTTGCCAAAAGAAACACAAGTAACCACCGGACCTACTGAAATTCGAGATTTTATTGCGCCTTCAGCTCTTCAAATATCCTCAAATTATGTCCAACTAGGAGAAAAATTTGTCCGAACTATTTTTATTGTAAACTATCCTCGTTTCCTCAATATAAATTGGCTGAGTACGATTATTAATATTCCCAAAACAGTAGATATATCAATGTTTATTCATCCTACAGACACCGGCGCTCTTTTGAAAAAACTCAAAAGGAAATTAACTGAAATAGAGTCTCAGGTTTCAGTAGAGCAAGAGAAGGGTAAGGTCCGCAATCCTATTTTAGAAACTGCCCGTCAAGATATAGAATCCCTTCGAGACAAACTAACTCAGGGCACGGAAAAATTCTTTAAATATGCTCTTTATATTACTGTTTATGCTGATTCGCTTAAAGAATTAAATGAAACAGAGGCAGAAATTGGTTCACTTCTTAATGCCAAAATGATTACCACGAAAGTTGCCCTTTTCCAACAGATTGACGGCTTAAGCTCTAGCTTTCCGCTCTGCGAGGATAAACTTTTCATTACTAACTCAATGAATTCTGGCCCTCTTTCAACTTCCTTCCCCTTTGTTTCCTCAAATCTCACCTCTGACAAAGGAATTCTTTATGGCATTAACCGCCATAATAATAGTTTAGTGCTTTTTGATAGATTTTCTTTAGAGAATGCCAATATGGTAATATTCGGCAAGTCCGGAGGAGGAAAATCCTATGCTACTAAACTTGAAATTCTCCGCTCCCTAATGGTCGGGACTGATGTCATTGTTATTGACCCGGAAAACGAATATCAGTATTTAGCTGAAACGGTTGGCGGAGCTTACTTTAACATATCTCTCACTTCGCCTAATAATATTAATCCCTTTGACTTAACAATGCCTGGGCCCGAAGAAAAGCCCGAAGATATTTTACGAGGCAACATCATAGAACTTACTGGCCTTCTAAGAATAGTGTTGGGACAATTAACAGCTGAAGAAGAATCTATTTTAGATAAAGCCTTGGTGGAAACTTATGCTTCTCGAGATATTACCCCTCAAGCAGATTTTAAAACAGTCACTCCTCCTCTGCTTAGTGATTTAAAAACTATTTTGGAAGGCATGGAAGGAGGCGAATCAATGGCTAAAAAATTAGGAAAATACACCGAAGGAAGTTTTTCTGGTTTTCTTAATCAGCCAACAAATATCAACATACTGGGTAAGAATTTGATTGTCTTCAGTATCAGGGATATGGAAGAAGAGCTGCGACCAGTGGCAATGTATGTTATTCTCCATTTTATTTGGAATTTAATCCGCTCTGAGTTTAAAAAACGAATTTTGATAGTTGACGAAGCTTGGTGGTTAATGAAATACGAAGAAGGAGGTTCGTTTCTTCATGGAATTGCTAAGCGCTGTCGAAAATACTACTTAGGATTAACTACTATAACTCAAGATATTCCTGATTTTATGGGATCCGCTTACGGAAAGCCAATTATCACTAATTCTTCGATCCAAACACTATTCAAACAATCGCCGGCTACTATTGAAGTTGTTAAACAAACCTTTGGGTTAACCGATGAAGAAAAATACCTGCTTTTAGAATCTGATGTGGGTGAGGGAATATTCTTTGCCGGCCTCAAACATGTAGCTATAAAGGTTGTTGCTTCATATACTGAAGATCAAATCATTACTTCTAATCCTGAACAGTTAGTTCAGATTCAAAAAGCTAAAGAAGAACTAGCTCAAGCTGAAGCAGGGGCAGAGGTTTAAAAAATATGAATCAAGAAGAAGCTTTTCGAGATCAACTCGCTGAAGGAATAGCCGAAGACAGACAAGAAAAAGCTGAAACACAAAAAGCTCCAGCCAAAAAAGCTGGCGCCTTGAAAACCATGCTTAAAAACCCCCTTATTAAGCTTTTAATTCCTTTTCTTGGCGAGGCTGGTTCAGGCGGTATATTGCCATGCTGGACAGCCTATGTTATATATACCTACTTTGAACAAAAAAAAGCCGGGGCAAATCCGAATATTGCAGAATATCTTATTATTGGAAGTTTGGCAGGCGCCGTTGATATAATAGGCCTTTTTGGCCTAACTGGCGTGTTGTTAATTCTCTCTTATGGTGTTAGTCTTCCTTGCGTTGTGCTTTTATGGATTTGGAGAATAAGCAAACGCGGAATAAAATCAGCAGTGCCAGCTAAGGCTAACAAATAAATAATATAAAAACATGAAAAAACTATCTATAACTTTAGTAATCTGTTTGCTATTTCTGTCTATCCCAGTAGGTTTATTAGGGGAATACGATTTCTGGACAATAGACGATGTGCTTGATGACACAATCAACAATACTGAAAATTCTGAAAAAAGAATCTATTTAGAAACCCTTGAGCTCTACTGGTCAGCTAATAGTTATGTGCCCTTTGGTTATCAAGGCAGAATATTGCCAACCAAGGGAAGCTTGGTTACCATTAATGCTTATTTGGAAATTTCAGGAGGAAACCCGGAAAATCTAAAGTACAGCTGGTTCTTAGATGATATTTTTCAAGAAACTAAATCCGGCTATGGACGAGATAATTTCCAATTCGGAATTAGGAGGCTTAATAATGCCTCTCATATTGTTCGATTAAAAGTTTTTAACGAAAGCCGCTCCTTCTTCGCAGAGAAATCAGTTACCATTCCTATAACCCACTCGGAAGTAGTTATTTATAGCAAAACAGAGGCTCAAATCAATTTACCTTATGCTACCTCGATAAAAGACTTTGATTTAATTACTGATGAAGAAAGCTCTTTTTTGGCTTTGCCCTATTTCTTTAATATTAAAAATTTAGAAGACTTAGAATTCAATTGGACCTTTGCTGACAAAACATATAAAGAATCTTCTTTAACCGCTAATGTTTTTGGATTAAAAATTATTAACAAAGAAACAGGAGGGTTGCTCGAACAAACTCTAAAAGTCATCGCCGCTAATAAACGCTGGCCCGAGCAAAGAGTACAAAAAACAATCAAATTAAATATCTATTAATGAAAAAATTTCTACTGACAATTTTATTACTTTGTTTATTTTTCGCCTTAGCTGGCTCTATTCAGGCAGTAACTACCATTGTTAAGGATTACCCTGAATTACCGGGCGCTACCAGGCCCGGACAAGCAGCGCCAGGCGAAGCATTGCCACGACTTATCCAGTACATTTTCGTATTCTCGCTTAGTATTGTTGGAGTAATTGGCTTAGCAGCAATAATTATTGGTGCTTTTGGTTATTTAACTGCGGTTGGCAATCCTCAAAAGGCTGCTGATGCTAAAGATAAAATATTTTCAGCCCTTTTAGGTATTATTCTGCTCTTGGGAAGCTTTCTTCTTCTTAGAACAATAAATCCTGATTTACTTAAATTAGGAGTAAAAGTACCA
>CAYRSI010000012.1:0-1807 GCA_964426965.1 uncultured Candidatus Saccharibacteria bacterium | reverse complement strand
GTCTTAATTCTGGCTTTAATGGGCCTGCTAATTTATAATCTTTTTATTAAACCCCCCGAAGAAGCGGGATTAGGTCCAGGAGAACTCCCCGACGGAGAAGATGATGGACTTGAGCCCGACGGAGAGGATGGAGAAATTACTCCCAGGCCAGAACTAAAAGTTAAAGCTATCAGCACAGAAAGGGTTCTGGCGCCAACCCTATCAGCTGATGGTCTAAAAGTAATTTATTACAGCCAATATAATGGCAATGTTTGGCAATCAACTTTTGATGGGTCAAGTTTAATAAAAATCTCTTCGGTTGTTCTTGACAACTTAGCAAAAATCATTTGGTCGCCTGATAAAACCAAGATAATAAGTATTTATCACGACGCTGAAGGAAATATTAGTAAAAATTTCTATGACTATAATACTGGAAAGGTTGCTCTCCTTGACTCCCCCATCCAAGAAATTGCCTGGTCCCCCAACAGCGATAAAATTGTCTATCAATATACTAACGAACTCATTGACGTTAATAATATAAGCACTGCTAATCCTGATGGTACTAATTGGCAAAATGTCTTCCAGGTCCGAATGAAAAATATAAATTTAGATTGGATTGGTTCTGAAATAGCTTTTTATGAAAAAGCTTCGGGTCTAACTCCAAGCTCCCTGTTTCTTCTTAATCTTCTGACCAAAGAGTTAACCAAAGTTCTTTCTAATACTCACGGCATGACAGTAAAATGGTCGCCCCAGGAAGATAAAATCCTCTACTCTAAAACAAACAGTGAAGGAAAAAATATTGGCTTATACGTTATCTTAAAAGACGGCTCAAAAGAAGCAAATATTCAAACCTCTACATTAGCAGAAAAATGTGTTTGGTCGCAAGATAACCGCAGTATATTTTGCGCTATTCCAAAAAGTATTGAAGCAGATGAAATCTTGCCAGACAATTTCTACAGAGGTTCTTGGGTTAGTGATGATGAATTTTGGAAAATAAATTTGGAAACCGGCGAAAGAAGTATACTTTTAGAACCCTGGGAAAAAGAAGAAGGGGCTTATGATGCTGTTGATTTATTCCCTTCTCCCTTAGAAGACTATCTTTTCTTTGTTAACAAAAGAGATGGACTATTGTACAGTATAGAATTGTAGTTGAATACCCAAGATTAACAGAAACAAAAAGGCTCTCTGAATAAGAGAGTCTTTAATTTTCAATTACCAATTATCAATTTTCATTGAATTTTCAATTTTTTAATTCTCAAAACAACCGTTAAACCGACGATTAACCAGAATATTGATGACAAGTCGTTTTTCCAGTAGGTTGTATCAACCAAGCCGTGAATTAAAATATAAACCATGATAGACATAACAATTAACAATTCACGATTAACACGTAACAATTTACATCTCTTAAATCCTGTTCTAAAGAACCAAATCAGCAGCCAAATAAAACCTATAAAACCCATGATTCCTGTTTGAAGTAAGAAAGCTAAGAAAAGACTGTGGGGCTGGGGAACTCCCCATTCAGGATAAGACGGGAAATAATCTCCAAAAGTTCCTGGTCCGATTCCTAAAATAGGATGGGCCCTAAAAACCTGCCAAGCTTTTTGCCAAATTACTAATCGAGCTTCAAAAGATGACTCTCTCTGCGTTAAAGCAAGATACCCCAAGAGCAAAACAATCACCAGGCCCAAGCATAGAATAATCAAAGCCAGCCTTGTTTTCTTTAATTTAAAAAGATATAACAACAAACCAAAACAAACAGCCGCTATAATCCCCAACCAGGCTCCGTAGGATTGAGTAAAAAATAAAACAATAGATAATAAAATAA
>CAYRSI010000011.1:0-19559 GCA_964426965.1 uncultured Candidatus Saccharibacteria bacterium | reverse complement strand
AAAAGTCGTGGTTAATACTGGCATAGGCAAAGCTTTAAAAGATAAAAAAATACAAGAAACGATTTCTAAGGATTTGACTGTGATTACCGGACAAAAACCGGCTCCAACTTTGGCAAAAGGAGCGATTTCAGGATTTAAAATTAGAGAGGGGATGATAGTTGGGCTGAAAATAACCTTGCGAGGAAAAAGAATGTATGAATTTTTAGATAGGTTAGTAGGAGCAGCTATTCCCAGAATCCGGGATTTTAGAGGCCTTCCTGAAAAATCAATTGATAAACAAGGAAATTTAACCATAGGAATAAAAGAACATATTATTTTTCCAGAAATTGCCCATGAAGATGTGAAATTTATTTTTGGATTCGAGGTAATCGTCGTGACGAGCGCCAGAAGCAGAAAAGAAGCCGTAGAGTTATTTAGGCTGATAGGGTTTCCGATTAAATCAGCTTCTTAGGAATTCTAAAAAGCTACAAGCTAATAAAGTAATAAGATAATCTGTGGCCAAAGAATCGCAAATAGTAAAATCGAAAAAGAAACCAAAATTCTCAACTCGAATAGTTCGGAGGTGTTTTCGCTGCGGCCGCAAGCGCGGCTATATGCGTGATTTTGGTTTATGTCGAATTTGTTTTAGGGAATTAGCCAACGAAGGAGAGATTCCTGGCGTTAAGAAGTCATCATGGTAACAGACTACAAAAATACAAATTTCTACAAATGTACAAATGCCAAAAGATAATAGCCTGTCTGAAAAAATTGGGAATTTCGTATTTTTACTTTCTAAATAAAATTTCTAATACAAAATGAAGATTGAAGAATCTTATAAGGGCAAAGTAATTTATCCTGAGCTAAGCTATAAAATTGTAGGCATACTTTTTGAAGTTTGGCGAGAAATAGGTTTTAGTCACAAGGAAAAATATATTCAACAAGCGATAGAGAGTGCTTTTAAAAAGAACAAAGTTTCTTTCAAGAGGGAAGTAAAAACAGATCTTAAGTTTAAAGATGACAAAATTGGAATATATTTTCTAGATTTTTTAGTCGAGAATAAAATAGTTTTAGAAATAAAGAGAAAGAACTATTTTTCAAAACATGATATTGAACAGGTTTACGCCCATTTAAAAGTAACGGGGCTTAAATTAGGTATAATTGCCCATTTTACAAGAAAAGGCGTAGAATTTAAAAGAATCCTCAATATCCGGTAGGTCTACAAAAATACAAAAACATACAAATGTACAAAAATTATTTGTATATTTGTACTAATTCGTAATTTCGTAGACACCTGATATTTGTAAATTTGTAATTAATTTGTAATTTTGTAGACACATGGTAGATCCAATTTCAGACATATTAACTTGTATTCGTAATGCTCTAGCAGTAGGACATCCCACTGTTGATATTCCTTTTTCTAAAATTAAATTTTCCTTAGCTGAAATTTTAGCAAAACAAGGATTTATAAAGAATGTTACAAAAAAAGGACGGGGAATAAAAAGGAAAATAGAAATAGAATTAAAATATAAAGGCGAGAAAAACACTGTTCCTCAAATTAGCCAACTCAAGCGGATTAGCAAACCCGGCAAAAGAGAGTATGCTCGAGCCAAAGATATCCGCCCTGTCCTAGGGGGTAGAGGCGCAAGCATTGTTTCTACTTCTCAAGGATTGATGACCGGAAAAGAAGCGAAGAAGAAAGGGTTAGGAGGAGAAGTGCTTTGTGAGGTGTGGTAATATCAGCTTTTTAGCTTGTAGCTTCTATTAGCTTGTAGGTTGTAGCTTGTAGCTTTTTAGGAAAATCTAAGAAGCTAAGAAGCTAATTCCTAAGAAGCTAATCCAAGAAGCTAAGAAGCTAAGAAGCTAAGAAGCTAATGAGTAGGATAGGAAAACAATCAATAATTATTCCTGAAAACGTCGAGGTGAAAATCGATGGTGATTCAGTAATTGTTAAAGGACCTAAAGGCGAATTAAAAAATCAAATTCGTCCGGAAATTAAAGTTGAAATAAAAGATAAGGAGATAGAATTAAAACCAGTTATTTTTCGCAAGGGAACCCAAGCTCTTTGGGGAACTTATCGTTCGCATATTGCCAATATGATTCAGGGAGTAACCCATGGATTTGAGAAAAAATTAGAAATAGTAGGAGTTGGTTATAGAGCTAACTTGGAGGGTAAAGATTTGGTTCTAAATTTAGGTTATTCTCAACCAATAAAAATGAATGCCTCAGAAGGAATTGAATTTAAGGCTGAAAAAAATATTATTACGGTCTCAGGAATAGATAAACAGTTAGTTGGTCAAGTTGCAGCAGAAATTAGGGAAAAACGAAAGCCAGAACCATATAAAGGCAAGGGGATAAGGTATCAGGGAGAAATTGTTAGGAGAAAAGCTGGGAAAAAGGCAGTAGGCACGGAGTAAATTCCAAATTCACCTAATTCACCTAAGTTCTAATAAAAGGTCAAATTTCTAATTTAAAATTTTTAATTTAGACATTTTATTAGGTGAATTAGAAATTAGAACTTAGAAATTATGGACAATAAAAGATTAAGAAGACACAAAAGAATACGAGCCAAGATAAGCGGTACTGCCAAAGTGCTCAGATTATGTGTTTTTCGAAGTAGCAAACACATCTATGCTCAATTGATTGACGATGAAAAAGGAAAGACGCTTGTTTCTGCAAGTGATTTAGATATTAATATAAAATCAAAAATAAAAGATAAAAAACCAAAAACACAAATCAAAGATAAAAAAACAGAAAAAACTCAAAAACCACTTTCAGGGAAAGAAGTTATAGCCTATCAAGTTGGGCAAATTTTTGCCAAAAAGGCCCTGGATAAGAAGCTCGAAAAAGTAGTTTTTGATAGAGGCGGATATAAATACCACGGCAGAATAAAGGCTCTTGCCGAAGGGGCAAGAGAGGGAGGACTTAAATTTTAAATATGATAGAGAAAAAAACAATTAAAAAAGAACACGCCGCAAGCTTCGCAAGCAGGCGGGCCCGCCACAATGACTCAGCTTTGGGCGGGAAGCCTGAATTTGAGCAGAAGCTTTTAGATGTAGCAAGGACCGCCCGAATGGTAGCTGGTGGTCGGCGTTTTAGTTTTCGAGTAGTTGTTATTATAGGTAATAAAAAAGGTAAAGTTGGCGTTGGAGTAGCTAAAGGCGCGGATGTAACAATTGCAGTTGAAAAAGCATCTAAGCAAGCTAAAAAATATCTTATACAAGTCTCTCTTACAGAAGAAAAAACCATTCCTTATTTAGTAGAGGCAAAATACGGCGCAGCCCGAGTAATGTTAAAACCAACAACAAAGGGGCGAGGCATTATTGCTGGCGGCACGATTCGAGTAATTTGCAACTTAGCAGGAATAGAAAATATTACTGCTAAAATATTGGGAAGGACGAATAATAAGCTAAATAATGCGAGAGCGACAATAAAAGCGTTACAAAAATTAGAAAATGTTTAAGGATTCGTTTTAAACAAAGAAGGGCGAAGCCCTAAACATAACTTATGCAACTGCACGAACTTAGACCAGCACACAAATCAAAAAGAAAAAAACGCATTGGCCGCGGCGGCAAGCGCGGAACTTATTCTGGTCGAGGAGTAAAGGGACAGAAAGCTAGGGCAGGACGAGGTCCCCGACCAGCAATTCGCGATATTATTAAAAAAATCCCCAAGAAACGAGGATATAGATTTAAATCCATTAAAGAAAAGCCCCAAATTGTTAATTTAAAAGATTTACAAAAACACTTCTCGGCCCAAGGCCGATCCGCCTCGGGCGGAAAAGAACCTATAGTTATAACGCCAGAAGTATTGTTGAAGGCAGGTTTAATTGGCAAAGTAAAAGGGAAAATGCCAGAAGTTAAAATCTTGGGAGAAGGTAAATTAAGCAAAAAGCTAACAATTGAAGGATGCAAAATATCAAAGTCAGTAGAAAAAGCATTAAAAATAAAGAAACAGAATGGCTAAAGCATTACAAAAGATAAAATTACTATTTAAAATAAAAGAGCTTAGGAATAAGATATTCTTCGTTTTGGCTATTTTGGTAGTTTTTAGAATTGCTGCCAATATTCCGGTTCCTGGTATTGACATTGAAAAATTAAAATCTTTTTTCGAGGGCAATCAACTTTTTGGTTTGATTAATATTTTTACTGGCGGAGCAATGAGTAATCTTTCGATAGTGATGCTTGGTCTTGGCCCTTATATTACTGCCACAATTATTCTACAACTTTTAACAATGATCTTCCCAAAGTTAAAAGAAATGTACCATGAGTCAGGTCCTGAGGGCCGGCGAAAATTTAACCAATTTGGTAGAATGCTTACTGTCCCCCTAGCGGTTCTTCAAGCATATGGAATGATAACCCTGCTTAAAAGCCAGCAAGTGATTCCTTATATTTCACCGTTTTCTCTGCTTACAGCTATTACTGTTATTACTGGAGGGGCAGTTTTTTTAATGTGGTTGGGAGAGTTGATTTCTGAAAAAGGAATTGGTAATGGGGTTTCGCTTTTGATTTTTGCCGGTATTGTTGCCAGATTTCCGGTTTCTATTCGACAAACACTGCTTACCCTTAAGCCCAGCGATATTCCTTCTTATCTTGCCTTTTTTGTAGTAGCTTTGATAGTAATTGCCGGTGTGGTTATTATTACGGAAGGTCAACGGAATGTTCCAATCGCTTACGCCAAAAGAATTAGAGGTCGTCGGATTTATGGCGGAGTTTCAACTCATTTGCCATTGCGAGTTAATCAGGCAGGGGTTATCCCAATTATTTTTGCTCTTTCTATCATGCTTTTTCCAGGCATGATAGCTAACTTTTTGTCTCAGTCAAGCAATTCTTTTATAGCTAACTTAGCTCAGGGTTTTGGTAATCTTTTTCAAAATCAGCTTTTTTATGCGGTTTTATATTTTATTTTAGTGGTTCTTTTTACTTATTTTTATACAGCCGTTACTTTTGATCCTAAAGCAATTGCTGATAATATTCAAAAGCAGGGTGGTTTTGTACCCGGTATTCGCCCGGGCCCAAATACTGCTGGTTTTTTTCATAAAATTTTGAATAGAATTACTTTAGTAGGCGCTTTGTTTCTAGGTCTTATTGCAATTATGCCTTTAATTGTTAGAGGGGCGAGTGGTATTGCAACAATGACCATTGGCGGAACAGCGATTTTGATTGTGGTAAGCGTGGTGCTCGAAACTATGAAGCAGGTCGAAAGCCAGCTTGTCATGAGAGATTATGAAGGGTTTTAAAAAAAAATTCATCGTTATTATAATAGGTCCGCCAGGAGCGGGAAAAGGAACGCAGGCAGAATTATTGGCTGGAAAATTAGATTTATATTATTTTGAGACTTCTCGTATTTTAGAAGAAAGCTGGGCTAATGCACATAAAGACGATTATGTTGAAATCGAGGATGGAAAAAGATTCTATCTGCTGGATGAAAAAAAACTTTTTGATGGTGGAATTTTATGCAGCCCGCCGTTTGTTACTTTTGTAGTTAAGAAAAAAATTAAGGAGCTGGCCGAACAAGGCAAAGGAATCACAATTGCCGGGTCGCCAAGAACCTTACATGAAGGCAGAGAGATCATGCCACTCATGGTAGATTTATATGGTATTGATAATATTTTAGCTTTAGAACTTAAGATAAGCGACAAAGAAGCAGTTTGGCGAAATACCAGGAGGAAAATTTGTTCGAATTGTCGGCACCCAATACCTTGTACTGCAGAAACCAAGGATTTAAAGAAGTGTCCAAGGTGTGGCGGTAAACTTATTACCCGAACCTTAGATACGGTCGATACAATGAAAGTTCGCCTTAAGCAATACAAAGAAAGGACTTATCCTTTGTTTGGATATTTTAAAGAAATTGGCATTCCTATCAAAGAAATTAATGGAGAGCAATCCATAGAAAATGTTCATAAAGATATTTTAAAGGTAGTTCACCATATTAAATAGTTGCTGAAGCAAATTTAACAGGGTAAAGAAATGATTAGGATTTACAAAGAAAATGAAATAGAAATACTGCGTCAGGGCGGGAAAATTTTAGCAAAAATAATAGAGGAATTAAAAAAAGAAGTTAAGTCCGGCATTACTATCAAATATTTAGATGAGGTCGCTGAAGACCTTATTTTAAAATACGGCGCAGAACCGTCTTTTAAAGGCTATGATGGATTTCCGGCTGCGCTTTGCACTTCCATAAATGAAGAAATTGTCCATGCAGTTCCCAGCGAAAGAAAATTAAAACAAGGAGATATTTTGAGCTTGGATTTAGGGATTAGATTTGAAGGGCTTTGTACGGATATGGCAATCACGGTTCCGGTCCTAGGCCCGCCCGGTCGGGCCAGGGTTGAGAAGATAACTAAACAGGCAAGGAAGTTAATTAAAGTAACTAAACAAGTTTTGAAAATCGGAATTAGCCAGGCTAAGCCCGGCAATCATTTGGAAGATATTGGCTGGGCTATTCAGAATTATGTTGAAAAAAATGGTTTTAAGGTTGTACGTGAGTTAGTTGGTCATGGAGTTGGTAAAAAAGTTCATGAAGAGCCACAGGTTCCTAATTATGGAAAGAAAGGCAAAGGAATTAAATTAAAACCAGGGATGGTTTTAGCCTTAGAGCCAATGGTGACAGTCGGCGACTGGCATATCAAACAGACCAAAGACGGTTTTGGCTACAAAACCGCAGACAACAGCTTGTCTTGTCACTTTGAACACACCATTGCCATTACCCCCAAAGGCCCGGAGGTTTTGACCCAACAAGCAATGAAAAACAAAGTATGATATAATTAATTCATAATTAATAATTATTAATTTTAAACTTTATGAAAAAAGTACATTTATCAGTTATTATACCGGCTTACAAAGAAGAAAAGCGGATTTCGGCTACTCTTTTGGATATTGATAAGTATTTAGAAAGGCAAAAATATGACTATGAAATTATTGTTGTTGATGACGGATCAACGGACAAAACTGTAGAAGTTGTTAAAAAACTTCAAAGCAAAATTAAGAATCTGCGAGTAATTGATAATAAAAAGAATCATGGTAAGGGTTATGTGGTTAAGCAGGGAATGTTGGAAGCCAAGGGAGAATACAGATTGTTTACGGACGCTGACAATTCAACAACTATTAATCATTTAGATAAATTCTGGCCTTTTATTTTATCACGCTCATCAGAGAAAAAAGGATATGATATTGTTATTGGTTCAATTGAGATAAAAGGAGCCAAAATTCATGAAGAAGCAGCTTGGTATCGCCGGCTATTAGGCAGACTTTCAAAATATATAATTCGAATTATAGCTGGTCTTTGGGAGATACATGATACCCAGAGAGGTTTTAAATTATTTACTGCTAAAGCTGCTGAAAAAATCTTTCTCAAGCAAACAATTATGCGTTGGGGATTTGATATTGAGATTTTAGCTATTGCCAAGAAAATGAGATTTAAGATTAAAGAAGTGGCAGTCAACTGGAGCAATCCTGGAGAGAGTAAAGTAAGCTTGAAATCGTATTTCAAAACGTTTCAGGAATTGCTCAAAATAAAATGGAATTTAATTACTGGCAAGTATAGATGAAAATTTCTAAATTTCAAAAAAAAAGAGCAAGGCCCGGGTTTGAAAATGTTTCAGAATTGAGAAAAGGCTTGGTTAGTAATGAGTGGGTATTGATTGCCACGGGCAGGGGTAGGCGGCCCCATTCTTTTGTTAAAGAAAAAAGATTAGAATTTGAACAGCCGATTTCTGAATGCCCATTTGAAGATCCTCAAGCAACTGGTCACGGAGAGCCCTTATTAATATATTATGAAAAGGGCAAGAAAAAGAAAGCGGCTAAAGGAGTAGGAAAACCTGTACGAGAATGGAGTTTGCAAGTTATTCAAAACAAATATCCAGCTTTTGGTCCCGGTGATTGTTCTAAGCTTTACAGAGAGGGACCTTATACTTTAATGGATGGGGCTGGTTTTCACGAAATAATTATTACCCGGGATCATTATAAACATCTTCATTCTTTACCGCTTGAGAAAGTAGAAGAAATTATAAAAGCTTATCAGGAACGTTATTTAGCTTTAATGGAGCAGAAATGCGTTAATTATATCTCCATTTTTCATAATCACGGCAGAGAGGCTGGCGCCACAATTTCTCATCCTCATTCGCAGTTGATTGCTTTTCCTATTCTTCCTGCTGATATTCATAGGAGCTTGCAATGGGCTAAGAAATATCGCGAGGAGCACAGAAGATGCGCTTATTGTAAAATGTTAAAATGGGAGCGAGAACAGAAAAGAGCTATTTTCCAGAACGAATATTTTATAGTTTATGCGCCTTTTGCTCCCCGGACTGCTTTTGAGTTGCGAATTTATCCCCGAAAACACCAGTCAAATTTTGAAAGGATTAATAAAACTGAAAGGAAATACTTAGCTGAAGCTTTATGGCAGGCTCTTCACAAACTTTATAAAGGGCTAAAAGATCCACCTTATAACTTTTTTCTTCTTACTGCTCCTTGTGATGGCAAGAATTATGAGTTCTATCATTGGCATATTGAAATCCTGCCTAAAACTTCTGTTTGGGCAGGATTTGAGTTGGGGACCGGCATAGAGATTTCCACTATTAAACCTGAAGAGGTAGCTAAGTTTCTTAGAAAAGTTACATGATGTCTATAAATTACGAATTAGTACAAATATACAAATATTTGTAAATTTGTAGAAATTTGTATTTTTGTAGTCAAGTTGTGCCTGCAGAATTAATTGTATTATTAATATCAATACTGCCCATTTCTGAACTTCGAGGTGCTATACCAGTTGCTATAGGAGTTTATAATATGTCAGTGCCAACAGCTTTTTTCTGGGCAGTTTTAGGAAACATAATTCCAGTTATTTTTATTCTTTGGTTTTTGAAAGCAATATCTGGTTTTTTAGGCCGCCATTCCTATCATTTTAATCGTTTTTTTACTTGGTTATTTGAAAGAACTCGAAGAAGCCATTCTAAGAAATTTAAGCGCTGGAAAGAATTCACTTTAGTTATCTTAGTTGCCATTCCCCTGCCTTTTACTGGCGCTTGGACTGGTGCTTTAGCAGCTTTTGTTTTTGGAATTCCAATTAAAAAAGCTTTTCCTTTGATTGTTTTAGGAGTGTTAATTGCAGCTATAGTTGTTACCTGCATAACAATAGGAGTAATTAATTTACCCTAGTCCGTCCCGAACGGGTTTAGGACCAATTTTATGAAAATATTAATTATTGGAAATTGGCCCCAGCACCAATTTCTCGCTTTACTCGAAATGGTGCGGGGTAAAAAGATGAATCTATGAGAAACAAGCTATTTATCATTGGAAACTGGAAAATGAACCCCCAAACTTTAGCTGAAGCTGAGGGGCTTTTTGATACAATTGAAAAAGGAACAAAGAGTATAAAGGACATAGAAATAGTGATATGTCCACCGTTCGTGTATTTGAAGGAGTTAAACCCCTCATTTAGGAGTTTAGCCCCTAAATTAAAACTTGGGGGGCAAGATTTATTTTGGGAAAAGGAAGGTGCTTATACTGGCGAGATTTCTGGTTCGATGCTTAAGAGCCTAGGATGTAAGTATGTTATTATTGGCCATTCTGAAAGAAGAAAATATTTTGGCGAGACTAATGAGATGGTTAATAAAAAACTTTTGGCAGCTTTAAAAGCTAGGTTAAAACCAGTCTTATGCGTGGGTGAAAAAGAGGAAGAAGAAATGAGCTTGGTAGTAAAAAGTCAATTAATCGAGGGCTTGGAAAGCATAAACAGAGCCCAGATGCGAGATTTAACAATTGCCTATGAACCGGTCTGGGCAATTGGCACAGGAAATCCTTGTCAGCCAGATGATGCCATGAAGGCAGAATTATTTATCCGCCAAACTTTAAGCAAGCTTTATAATAGAAAATTAGCTGAAGGAATTTCTATTCTTTACGGCGGAAGTGTTAACAGTAAAATTGCTGCTGATTATATTAAAGAAGCAAAAATGAATGGATTATTAGCAGGAGGAGCAAGTTTGGATGGCGCTGAATTTGTTAAAATTATCAAACAAATTGTAGAACTTTGATTTGCAACCCCTTCACTTTCCTCCCCGAAGGAAGCTTACCCCATCCCACAGGCTTCCAGCCTGGCGCTGATGAGGGGCGTTCCTACGGGGCAGGCGCTCTTAGTTTATGACCGTTTACCCCGCAGTATTGCGGGGCTCGGGCTCCTAACCCGTTCAGGGGTTCAAATAAAAGTTCTATAGATTTTAAATGTTTAAGTTAAAGGGCTTAAAAGACATAAACGTTAAAAATAAACGCGTTTTAATGCGCGTTGATTTTAATGTACCCTTTGCTGGTACAAAGATTGATAGAAACGAAGCTTGGAGAATTGAAGCCACTCTTCCTACGCTGAAATATTTAATAAAAGAAAAGGCTAAAGTTATTTTAATTACCCACCTTGGTCGACCAAAGGGAAGAATTGTTAAAAACCTGCGCTTAGATCCGATCATTAAAGAGCTTGAAAAACTTTTAAGAAGAAAAGTTCAGAAATTAGATAGTGCTGTTGGTAAAGAAGTTCAACGGGCTGTTGGAAAAATGAAACCAAGCGAAATTGTAATGTTAGAAAATATTCGTTTTTATCCCGAGGAAGAAAAAAATTCCCCTAAATTTGCTAAGCAATTAGCTAAATTGGGGGACATTTTTATTAATGAGGCCTTTGCAGTTTCTCATCGTAAACACGCCTCTATTATTGGTCTTCCAAAGCTTCTTCCAGCAGCAAGTGGATTTCTTTTTAAGAAAGAGCTTGAAGAGCTAAGCAAAGTTTCTTGTAAACCTAAACGTCCTTTGGTAGTTATTATTGGCGGGGTAAAAGTAGCCACTAAGATTAAAGTTATTGAAAAATTTCTTCAAAAGGCAGACAGATTGCTTTTAGGAGGAGCTTTAGTTAACACAATTTTTGCTGCTAAAGGCGTAGAATTAGGAAATTCTTTTGTTGAAAAAAATATGTTTAAAGTGGTTAAAAAATTGGATTTAGAAAATCCAAAATTTCAGTTACCAATTGATTTTGTCTGTCAAAATTTTGAAATTTCTCTGAGAAGTGTAAATGCTGTAAAAGAAAATGAGTCAGTTTTTGACCTTGGTCCAAAAACAGTTGAATTATTTTGTCAGTCAATAATGGATGCTAAAATGATTGCTTGGAATGGACCTTTGGGATTAGTGGAAAAAGAACCATTTGATAGGGCGTCTGAAGCTATAGCCAAGGCAATTACCCAAAGCAAGGCTTATTCAATTATTGGCGGCGGGGATATAGCAGCTTTTATTAAAAAGCTGGGCTTAGAAAAGAAGTTTAGTTATGTTTCAACCGGCGGCGGGGCAATGTTAGAATATCTTGCCAATGAAACTTTACCTGGAATAGAAGCTTTGAAGAAAAAATAATTAGTCTGTCGGTATTAGATAACGACAGATGCATCTATGCGCATAGAACCATTTACGACAGGGGATTATGTACATGTCTATAATCGTGGTAATCGTAAGGCTGAGATAGTTCGATCTGATCAAGATAAGTGGCGATTTATGCAAGCGCTACGATTTTTTAATGATATTCATTCTTCCCAAAATGTTTTAAGAGATGTTTTAGGAATTATGTCGGTATCAGATACCGACAAGCTCGCTAACAAGCTTAAGCGAGCGCCTGAATCAGTTTTTGAATTAGGATGGCCGCCGAATTGGTCAGAGAAAGATCCTTTAGTAAAAATTCTATGTTATTGTTTACTTCCTAACCATTTTCATCTTTTATTAAAAGAAATTTGCGAAGGAGGAATTAGTAAGTTTATGCAAAAACTTGGAATTGGTTTTACGAATTATTTCAATTTAAAGTATGATGAAGTGGGAAGGCTTTTCCAGGGTTCCTATAAAGGTAGGACTATAACCGACGATATTTATTTACAATACTTAAGCGCATATATCCAGGTAATAAATGTTTTAGAATTGTTTCCAGGGGGACTGAAAGAAGCTTTTAAAAATATTAACAAAGCATTGAAATTTGTTGAAAAATATCCATTTTCAAGTTATCAAGATTTTGTAGGACTTAGAGGTTCGTTGATTATTGATAAAGATATTTTAGGAGAAATTTTTCCTAGGCCACAAGATTATAAAGAGTTTGTAAAAGATATAATAAAGGGGAAGAAGTATGAAGTGTTAGGTGATTTAAAATTGGAAGAGTAATTAGTTTGTCGGTATCAAATACCGACAGACTAAAAATCTTTGAGAGAAAACCATAGGGTTAACCATAGAGATTATTTATATTGAGCCTGTCGAAATATGGGACGACGAAAATTATCACAAAGAAATATAAGGAAATTACAATATTCTAATGGCAGTTACTACCTAACTATTCCTATTGAGATTATCCGCGCAATGAAACTTTGCCGGGCATTGAGGCTTTGAAAAAATAAAAGGGCAGAATTGGGATTCCACCCCTTATTTTTTTATTTGTATATTTATAGATTAGAGTAAATTGCGGAGAGTTTCGCGTTCTTGTTTTACGTTTTTTTCTGGACCGCGTAGATGGATTTTGAAAGTATGGGTAGTTGGCCACACATGCCCCCAGGTATTATAAATTGCGCTTTTTTCATAGTGTATAGTTATCCTGCATTGATTTTTTTCTACTATGAGTACTGCCTTTGTATCATCAGGACATTCAAAACCAGAAAGTTCTTTATTCTTGCTTATGCAATCCAGCAAGTCTAGGTTTGAAAATTTAAGTTTGTCTGGAGTATAGGCATACAAGTTTTTTATTTCAACAATATTTTCTACTTCAGATATAATTTTGATAAAAACCCTTACAACGTTTTTGATTTTAAAATATCTTTTCTTAATTTTTGCCTCACAAATTATTTCTTTCATTTTCACCTCTTTATTTTAAAGTTTTCAAAGACCAAAGTCTTTTTTTTAGTATATTCTTGTGTTATTATTTGTCAATAGTTTATGAACAATAAACAGTGGAAAATAAATAAAAAACCTCCAAAGAAATTTTTGGAGCAGTTTCCAGAGTATTCAAGATTGACCCTGCAATTACTTTGGGATAGGGGATTAAAAACTCAGAAAGCAATTGATGAGTTTTTTAATCCTGATTATAATGAGGACCTTCACGATCCTTTTTTAATGAAAGGAATGAAAAAAGCAGTTGAAAGAATAAACAAAGCTTTAAAAAACAAAGAAAAAATAACAATTTTTGGCGATTATGATGCTGATGGAGTTTGCGGTGCGGCGATTTTAAGAGAGACGTTAAAAGTTTTAGGGGCAAATCCTGACATTTATATTCCTGAAAGAAATAAGGAGGGCTATGGTTTGAATTTGGAAGCTGTTAGGGAAGTAGCTGCCAAGAAAACCGATTTAATAATTACAATTGATTGCGGAATCACCGATGTTGAAGAAGTTAAATTGGCTAACAAATTAGGCATGGATGTGATTGTTGTTGATCATCACGAGGTTCCTAAAAAAGTTCCTTCAGCTGTTTCTATTGTTGATCCTCGGCAAAAAGGCGAGACCTATCCCTTTAAAAACCTAGCCGCTGCTGGCGTTGCTTTTAAATTAGCCCAGGCACTAATAAAATTCAAAGTTCAAAGTTCAAAGTTCAAAATTCCCAATGGATGGGAAAAGTGGCTTTTGGATTTAGTGGCGATTGCTACGGTTGCTGATATCATGCCTTTGATAGGTGAGAACAGAACTCTTGTAAGGTATGGCTTGGTGGTTCTTGCTCAGACAAAAAGATTAGGTCTTAAGCAACTAATGAAAACTGCAAAAATTAAACCAACATTAAATCCGCGCTTGCTCATTACTAACTTAGATACCTATATTTTGGGATATATTCTTGGGCCGCGGCTTAATGCAGCTGGGCGGATGGAACATGCTAATACTGCTTACGAATTACTGGTTACAAAATCAAAAGAAGAAGCTGAGGCTTTGGCCCGGAGATTGAATGAAAAAAACCAAGAAAGGCGAAGATTGACAGATAGAATTATGCAGGAAGTAGAAAAACGAATAGAAGCTTTGCCAGCTGGCAGAAAGGCAAAAATGATTTTTGAAGGAGATGAGAATTGGCCTGTGGGAGTAGTTGGTTTAATCGCTGGACGATTGGCTGATAAATACTATCGTCCAACAATTATTTTTCAAAAAATGAAAGACAAAACCAAGGGCTCGGCCAGAAGCATTCCTTCATTTAGCATTGTTGAGGCAATTTCCCAATGCCAAGAATTACTTGAAGATTTTGGAGGACATCCTGGAGCAGCTGGTTTTACAGTTTCTAATAAGAATTTGAGAAAATTCAAAGAGAAGCTTTTAAAAATCGCCGACAAAAAAATTAAAGAACAAGATTTAACCCCTTTATTAAATATTGATTTGGAATTAGAGCCCAAGGAACTAAGTTTCAAAGTCTATGAAGAAATTCAGAAATTTGCTCCATTTGGCGAAGAAAATTTCAGGCCTTTATTTCTAATGAAAAATTTGAAAGTATCGAATTCTAGAACAGTTGGGAATAATTGTAGCCATTTAAAGCTTTATTTAACAAAGGAGTTAAAAGACAGTAGAACAAAGGGATTTCAGGCAATTGGCTTTGGGCTTGGCGAATTTTGTGGTAAAATAAAACAAGGTGATAAAATTGATGTTGTTTTTGAATTAATTACTAATGATTGGAATGGAGCAAGAGAGTTGCAACTTAAAATTATAGATTTAAAATTATGAGGATCATAATTTACACTGACGGTGGTTCGCGTGGGAATCCGGGCCCAGCAGCGATTGGGGTGATTTTTACTAACGAAAAAGGAAAGGTAGTTAAGGAATATGCCCAGAGAATTGGTCGAGCTACTAACAACGAAGCCGAATATGAGGCAGTGATTTTTGCCCTACAAAAAGCAAAGCTGCTTTTTGGCAAGAAAAAAGCAAAAACTATGAAACTAGAAGTCCGGCTGGACAGTGAATTTGTAGTAAGGCAGTTAAATGCTCAATATAAAATTTTAGACAGAAAAATTGAGCAATTATTTCTTAAAACATGGAATTTAAAAATAGATTTTGGTAAAATTATCTTTAAACATATTCCTCGTTCAGAAAATAAGGAAGCTGATAAATTAGTTAACCGTGCTTTGGATTATAAAAGAGAAAGAGGAGCAGGATTGCCAGGGATTTGATGTTTAGAATTTGGAATTAAGAATTTAAAAAAACAGTTCCGACGTGACGTCGAGACTGTTTTTTAGTGTCCTAGTAAGTCTGTAAGCCGAATTCTGTTATGGTGATTATCTGTCTGGGCTTGTCATTACTGACAAGCTCTTGCGAGCTACCTTAGTGATGTTTGCTCTTGCACTCAGGTAAGGATTTAGCCGTTTCACCCTTCGATAAACTCAGGGCAAGCCCCAAACTAATTCGAAGAATCGTCACTGTTCGCACCTCTATCCTTGCGGACGACGGGCGTTACCCGCTACCCTGCTATCCGATCGAGGTCGGATGAGTGTTCGGACTTTCCTCCCCCTCCGATGAACATCGGAGGAAGCAATCACCCAACTTACTAGGACAATTATATTTTAGCAAAAATACAAACCTTTGTCAATGGTTGATTTTTAAAGAATATTCATATACAATAAAAATAACATGAAGAAATCAGAACTTATATTTGGCAGTTTGCTTGTCCCAGTTGATTTCTTAATGATTCTAATAGCTGGGATAGTTACTTATTTTTTACGCACCAGTCCTTTAGTTGTTCAATGGCGGCCAGTGCTTTTTAGTTTGAATTTACCATTTTCCCGATTTTTTGGAATTCTTATAATAGCAGCAATATTTACCTTACTTATTTTTGCCTTATCTGGTCTTTATAAAATAAGAGCCTCGCGTCGGCTATTTGAAGAGTTCTCTCGAGTAATAATTAGCACTTCAGCAGTAATTTTAGCTATTATTGTTTTTTTATTCTTAACAGGAGGGGAATTTGAATCAAGATTTCTTATTTTAGCAACCTGGATTTTGGTTATTTTATTTGTTTTTATAGGTCGCTTTTTCATTAAAAAATTTCAGAGGTATTTGGTAGGCAGATATAATATTGGGACTCATAATGTTTTAGTTATCGGCGGCGATGGAATGAGCGAGAATATTATAAAGGAAATTAATCGCCGGCCGGATTTAGGTTATCGGATTATTAGGCATTTTCCTAACTTAGATATAGAAAAGATTAAGCGAGCAGTTAAAAATCCTAGCGTTGATACTGTTATTCTTGCCAGTCCAAAATATGAACGAAGAGAAATTTTAGACATTTTAGATTTCTGTGATGAGCATAGAAAAGGATTCAAATTTGTGCCTAACCTTTTTCAGGCCCTAACCACCAATATTGAAATAGACACGCTTGGAGGAGTGCCTTTGATTGAGATAAAAAAGACCTCCTTAGATGGTTGGGGCAAAATAATAAAGAGAGGAGTTGATATTTCGGGTTCGGCCATAGGACTAATTCTGCTTTTGCCATTCCTTTCGTTTATAGGTTTAATTATAAAACTGGATTCTTCAGGACCAGTTTTTGTTAGGTTGAAAAGAGTTAGTCAAGGAAGAGAATTCAATCTTTATAAATTTCGTTCAATGGTTAAAAATGCTGAAGAACTTAAAAAAGAGCTTTTAAAGTATAACGAAAGAGAAGAAGGCCCTTTATTTAAGATGAAAGACGACCCTAGGATAACCCGTGTTGGAAGAATTCTTAGGAAATTCCGCCTAGATGAATTTCTTCAGTTAATTAATGTTTTCAAGGGAGAAATGAGCTTGGTTGGCCCGAGGCCTCATCAGCCAGACGAGATAGCTGATTATGAAAGGCATCACAAAAGAGTTTTGTTTCTAAAATCAGGGATGACTGGATTAGCTCAAATTAGCGGGAGCTCAGATTTGCCTTTTGAGGAAGAGGTTAAATTAGACACTTACTATATTGAGAATTGGTCGTTGAAAAAAGATGTATACATCTTGCTCAAAACTTTTCTGGTACTCTTTATTGATCGTTCCGCTTGTTAAGTAATTCGTATCTGTAAGTTTTAAATTTCTAATTTCTAATTGACCTAATTTCTAATCAAATCCCAAGTCCCAATTTCCAATAATTAAAATTTTAGACATTAGACATTTAGTCATTGGGTATTGATTAGGTTAATTAGAGTAATTAGGTTAATTAGGTCAATTTATGAGAGTTGCTCTCATTCATGATTATTTAAATCAATACGGAGGAGCAGAAAAAGTGCTTGAAGCATTTATGGAAATTTACCCTAATGCTCCTGTTTATACCTTGATTTACGACCCCGCATCTTTTAAAAAGTGCGGGGTAAGTCCTTTTTCTGAAAAGAAAATCCACACTTCTTTTTTGCAAAGAGTTCCCCTGGCTAAATCCAAACATCGACTTTTCCCCTTTTTAATGCCAATTGCCATTGAACAGTTTGATTTATTTGATTACGATTTGGTTCTTTCGGATTCAGCTAGCTTTGCCAAGGGAGTTATCACTAAGCCAGACACTTTACATATTTGTTATTGTCATACTCCGCCTCGTTATGCCTGGGATGACAGTCATAAATATATTGAGGAATTTGGTTTGCCAGGAGTTGTTAAAAAACTCGTTCCTTTTTTTATGAATTACATTCGCATTTGGGACAAGGAAGCAGCTTTGCGAGTAGATAAATTTATTTGTAATTCCAATTTTGTTGCTCAAAGAATTAAGAAATATTACAACAAAAAAGCCAGAGTAATTCATCCGCCGGTTGATGCTAAGATGTTTTTTGCTTCTGGCAGACCAGCTGATAATTATTTTTTAATGGTTGGTAGACTTTTGCCTTATAAGCGCTTTGATATTGCTGTTCAAGCTTTTAATAAACTAGGTAAATCTTTGAAGATTATTGGCGATGGACCAGAAAGAAAAAAATTAGAGAAAATGGCTAAGAAAAATATTGAATTTTTAGGAGAACTTTATAACGAAGAACTAAAAGAATATTATCAGAATTGTCAGGCATTGATTTTTCCCCAGGAAGAGGATTTTGGCATTGTTGCCTTAGAGGCAATGGCATCTGGAAGACCGGTTATCGCCTATCGTGGCGGCGGGGTCTTGGAAAGCATAAAAGAAGGGAAAACAGGATTGTTTTTTGATAAGCAAACTTTAGAAGCTTTAATTAAAGCAGTGAAAAAATTTAGGTCAAAAAACTTCAACTCTCAAAAAATCCGCAAACATGCACTTAAATTTAGCAAAGAAAGATTTAAGAGACAAATAAAAAACCTTGTAGAAAAAAGTTATTATGACTATAGGAATTGATATTAGAGTATTAGCAAGAGGGACGAGGACGGGGATTGAGGAATATACTTCTAATCTCTTGTCTTTTTTATTGCCCCTGGATAAGAAGGTCAAGTATAAATTATTCTATAACGCTTTTAAGAAAGTAAAGTTAGATTATCCTTGGCTTAAGCTTTCTAACGTAGAATTAAAAAGCTTTAAACTCCCTAACCGCCTTTTTTTTGTCTTAGCCCGTTATTTAAACCAACCTAAAATAGACGAATTATTAAAAGGAATTGATTTGTACTTTAATCCTCATTTTTTTGTAGCACCGCTTTCTCAAGAATGTAAAAAAGTAATGACTTTTCATGATTTATCTTTTAAGCGCTACCCAGAATATTTTTCTCGGCGCAAAAGATTATGGCAAAGATTTTTAATGAATGCATCAAAAGAAGCTAAAAAAGCTGACAAAATTATAGCTGTTTCTCAGTCAACTAAAGAAGATTTGGTCAAAATCTACAAAATTAATCCTGAAAAAATAAAAGTGGTTTATTCAGGAATAAGCAAAGACTTTAAGCCCTTTAGAGGGGATAATCCTCGGCTTAAACGAGTTGTAGAAAAGTACGGTTTGCCTGTCTCGCCGTCAGGCGGGCCTAAAAATTTTATTTTATATTTTGGCACTATTGAGCCGCGCAAGAATTTGATTTCAGTTATTAGAGCCTTTGAAGCCTTAAAAGAACAATTCGTTAAGCCGAACTTAGAAATTAGTTGGAAGGGGTTTGAAGGGGTTGTTGTTCCATCGGCTGGAGGGAAAAAAGAGAATGTGTTGGCTGATTTGAAATTAGTAATTGCTGGAACCAAGGGCTGGCTCTATAAAGACATATTTGAAAAAGCTGAAAATTCTAAATATAAACAAGATATTATTTTTACTGGGTTTGTTGAAGATGAAGACAAGCCCTATCTTTACAACCTAGCTGATGTTTTTGTTTACCCCAGTTTTTTTGAAGGATTTGGTTTTCCGCCCTTGGAAGCAATGGCCTGCGGCGCGCCAACTATTGTTTCCAATGCTTCCTCTTTACCCGAGGTGGTTGGAAATGGGGCAATCATGATTGATCCTTATAATGTCGATGAAATAGCTTTTGCAATTAGAAAAGTTTTAGAGGATAAAGACTTAAGAAACGATTTAATAAAAAAAGGACTAAAACAAGCCAAGAAATTCAGCTGGGACAAAACCGCCCAAGAAGTTTTAAAGATTTTTAAAGAATTAAAATGAAAAAAGCTAAAAAGCTACAAGCTACAAGCTACAAGCTAAAAAGAATTGGTATTGATGCTCGATTTTTTGGACCAAAAGATAAGGGATTTGGCAGATATAC
>CAYRSI010000010.1:0-20486 GCA_964426965.1 uncultured Candidatus Saccharibacteria bacterium | reverse complement strand
ATAACAGCGGATTCAGAAATACCTACCTCTACAGTAATACCATTACTGATAACGGACGCAGCGGCTATTACGATTGGGTTGGCGCTGGAACTCATGTGTTCAAGAATAATATTATTGTTAACAATGCTTGGTACGGCATAGTTCCTCATAAAAATTCACCACGAACTATTTCCTACAATGATGTATGGAACAATACCAAGGGCAGTTATTATGAAGGTTACAGCGGTGATCCAACACCATTCACTCCTAATCCAGGAACCGGTGAATTAGCTGTTGATCCGAAATTTGTTAATGCAGCTGGTGATGATTACCACTTACAGGATACCTCATCCTGTATTGATGCTGGTAATCCAGCCTCTGCTTTTGGCAATGAACCAGCGCCAAATGGTTCAAGAATCAATATGGGTGCTTATGGGAATACGAGTGGGGCGACAACAAGTAGTGGCACTACTCTTGGTCAATACGCTGGACCAGATACTTCTTCTCACGGTGTTGAATTAACTAATTTCTCAATCAGCGGCAATAATACTGTTGGTGGAACTATAACTGTACAGTATACCTATCGTAATACCACTGCCTCTACTCTAAACTTTACTCCTTATGGCATTCTTGTTGGTTGTCGAAATCCTAGTTCGGTTAATAAAGATTTTGGAAGCACCGGCGCAATGACTTTGTCAGCAGGAGCGTCATACACTTTTACTGCTAGTAGAACTGTTGATGCAGCAGGCACTTGGCGTTTCTGGCCAGCATATTATGTTAATAGCAGCTGGGGTCCTTATGGATGGCATGAGATTACAGTTAGCGTGAATTGATAAAATAATAGATTTAACCTATATGAGAAAAGCGATAAAAGTAATTTTAATAATTGTTGCGGTAATTGTTTTAATTATCGCTTTTCTTGTTATTTTGCCTTTGCTTAAGCCAGATATAGTACCGCGCAATGGCAATGGGGGAGATAAAATAGAGGATGAAACAATCGAATATATAAAAGTTGATGATTTTTTTGGCGAATGGCCAATCTATTATGATAAATATGTTGAGTTTGAGGGTTATGTTACTTCGGTTTATGAATGCATGCCCCCTGAAAGATGCTTAGAGCCTTATTTTTTGGTTTATAAAGAAAACCCCTGCCTTATCGTTATTTTTCAACCGGTCAAGTGATTGTTAAGCACAGATTCGAAGAAGAATTAGAAGAGGGAAGAAAGTACAGAATAAGAGGCAGGTTACTGCCGCCAGAACAAGCTTTTTTAATTGAAATTGTCGGTACTCTTCCTAACGTTGAATCAAGGATAGTAATTGAACCCACAGAACCAGCTGTGGAAATTAAAAAATAACAAACTAACATAAAAATATGAAAAAGATAATATTGGTCACTTCGATTTTACTATTAGCTGGTTTTGTTTTAATTGGAGCTAGCTGTGGCAAGGATAGTTTAGATGATTCTGTTAGTATTGAGACAAAGATAATAAATGCCATTAACCAAGCAAAAGAAACAGGCGAAATTGTTTTAACAGAAGAAATGCGCACCCCTCCTTATTGGATTCCATTTTCTATAAACTCTATTGCTGAAAGGACTGGATTAAGTCCTAATAATATTTGTTTTGTTGTTATAGGAGGCATAGATGAAGAGTGGCCTGCTTTTTTAAAAAGGACAGGTTTTGACATGGAGCTTATGATGAATAATGAGGCGCTTGAAGCAGTGTGCGGCCATGAAACAGATGAATTAAAAAGAAAATTAGCTCAAAAATATGAGATTTTAGAATTTGATTTTAGAGTGTTAAAAATAGAAGAGTCTTGTAAGCCAAATGAAGGAGAAAAATGTCTTTTAGTTCTAACAAAATAAGGTTTTTAATATTTCTTAACTTAGGCCTAATAGCCTTAGATCGGTTGACTAAATGGTTTATTTTAAACCATTACGCCGATAAACTTTTTAAAAATCCGAAATTATATTTTTGGGCCGTGAATTCAGCTTTTCTTTATGTTGTAGTGGGAGCAGTATTATTGCTGCTTGTTTTTTTATTTTTTAAAACTTTGAAGAAGAGAAATTTTCTTTTGAGCACTGGTTTTTCTTTAATTATTTTAGGAGGATTAAGTAATCTTTTTGATCGCATAATCTTCGGCTATGTAATTGATTGGATTAGAGTTTTCTTTTTACCAATTTCCATTTTCAACATCGCCGATATAATGATAATTGCTGGGATTGTTTGTATAATTTTTAGATTAATAAATCTTAAAAGAATTGGAAATTGAAAATTGGGATTTGATTGAAAATTGATAATTGAAAATTGTTTATTATGGTGTCTTATTTTTGCTTTGATAAAATCGTAATTGGCTCAATTACTTTATATATCTGGGGATTTTTTCTGGCTCTGGCATTATTGTTGGGGTATATCTTTGTTTTGAAAAAAGCCAAAAAGGAAGGAATTAACCCAGATTTAATCCACAATTTAGCTGTTTTGGTTATTTTGGGGGCGATAATTGGTTCCAGGATAGCGTATATTTTTCGTTCCCCAGCATATTATTTCTCTAATCCAATAGAAATTTTAAAAATCTGGCAGGGCGGGTTGACTATTCATGGCGGAATTATAGGAGCTTTAATTTTAGCCCTTATATATGTTATTTGGGTTAAAAAAATCCCTAAGAAAATAATTTGGAAAATTACTGATTTGGTGGCCCTGATCATGCCCTTGTCTATTGCCATTGGCAGAATCGGTTGCTCTTTGATTAATGACCATCAAGGAGCAGAAACATCTTTGCCATGGGGAATTGTTTGGTCAGATGGAACAATTCGTCATCCAGTAGCTGAGTATTTAATTATTGCTAACTTGGCGATATTTTTTGTATTGAGATTTTTAAAACCAAGATTAGCTAAACCCGGACAATTATCAATTAGTTTCTTGTTTTTATACTCTATTTCTCGTTTTTTTCTGGATTTCACCCGTTCTATTGACACTCCTTTGTCTGATATTCATTATTTGGGGTTATCAACAGCACAGTGGTTATCTTTGGTTGTTATCCTTGGTATAATAATAGTGAAAGGTCGATATTTTAGGAAAAAATAAAAATATGAAAAAAATAATCTTATTCATTACAATTTTATTTTTAACTGGCTTAGTTTTGGTTGGCGGTGGATGTGGCAATGGAGATGAAAATGGAGAAAATGGGGAGAAGGAAAAAAATGGAGAGAAAGTAGAAGAGGGGTGCGAAGATGTGCCTGATGTTTATCTTGAGTATTGTGAATGGTATTTATCTCAAGTTGAAACAGATCAATCTGGCACTTACTCCTGGAATACCCCTTGCGCTTGTGCTAAAAAGCATGCCCAAGGTGAGAAATGGCGCTGGGATGCTTGTTTGGATCGAGGAGATCCAGAAGAATGGTGTATAGAAAACCAGGAACTTGGGAGGGAAATTTACAGAGATTGTATAGGGTCATCAGATCCAAAATGCGGTGTAGGCTTATGAAAAAAATAATCTTATTTATTACAATTTTACTTTTAGCTGGTTTGGTTTTGATTGGAGGTAGTTGTGGCAAAGGAGAGAACGGAGAAGAAGAGGGGTCGAAGTTGCCTGCTTTTTGCGTGGATAAGCCAGTGCCTAAAGGTTTTCCAGAAGATTTGCTTCATCCTGCTATAAAAAGCAAAGAAATAATCGAAATTGGTATGAGTGACGAGGTTAGTGGCGCAGGATGGGAAGGTTATACAGCCACTTTTTGCGCTGATGTTTCAAAAGATGAGATTCTTGCGTGGTATAAAGACAAATTAGAAAGCGATGGATATTCTTTTTATATCTATGAAGAAGGTAATTATATTTTCCAGAAAGACAAACAGACAATTGCTCTTGATTTAGATTATGAACAAATGCAGGATTTCACTTTGTTTAACATAGGTATTCAAACCTGGAATTAATTATTAATCTAATAAAAATAAAACTATGAACCCCGTTAGAGATTGCTGTATTTCTAACAGGGAGTCATGAAATAATATTATGAGGCAAGAACAAAAAATCTCTAACGGGGTGAAAAAAGCATTTTCTCGCCCAAGGCGGGTTAGTCTCGGGCTGATATTTACCCTAGTTTTTATTTCGTTGTGTTTAATTATTCCTGGGGGATTTAATAAAGACACTGAAGCCAAGTTTGTAAAAGACCAAACCCCAGAAGAGTATTATCATATTGATGAACGAATAGTCTTGGGCGGGAGTGAGGCATTTAATATTAGCAATGCTATAAGTCCAATAGCCAGCATTGCTAAAAAATACTGCAAGGACAAAGTTGATGAGGAAGGCAACGTAATAGAAGAAGGTTATTTTCGTTATTCAGCAACAACGAATTATTTTCGAATAGAGGTTGATAAAGAAAGCGGATACGCAATTGGCCAAGGAAAGGTAGTAATTCACTATGAAAAAAAATGCCCTGGTTATTTGGCAGCCAAAGCATTTAAAGACAGTGGAGATATAGTAGTGACAGTAGTAGCAAAAGGCCGAGTAAAAGGTGATGGAAAAATTCATGGAAGCGCAAATATTAGTTTAAAAATTCCTACCCGCATTGCTTTTAAACTAAATTTTGATAGCCCTTGGGACGCGCAATATACTTTAAGTTTTATTGGGCCGTCTGTTTTTTCAATAAACGTGGCTAAGTTTGGTTTTAGCGCTGATTTTCCAATTACTGTTCCTATTGAATCCTTGGAAAATCCTCAGCTCATTGAATTTGAGATTGTTAAAGAAGAGGGAAGACCAACTTTTCTTGCGCCAACTAATAAAGAAATGACGGCCGATGGTGAAGACTCTCAAACTTTCACGGTTTCAATGGAGCAAAAGGCAATTTTAAAGAACAAGCTAAATGATGACATAATTGATGATTCTTACGAAGGCGGAGTGGAGGATGAGGAATTTGTATTAGACGTTAGAGTAAATCAGATAAAGATTGACAAAGATGCGCCTAATTATAGAGATATAGATAAATTAAAAAGCAGCTGCGATGGTTCGTCGTGCGACAATCTTAGTTTAACTACTGATAAAGAGGGAAAGGCAACATTTACTTATGCTCCGCCCAAGATTGAAGACGAGGAGTTTACTGGCGCCGATGTTAGTTTTAAGGCGATTTCCAGCGAAGGAGAACCAGTTCTTAAAATTAAAGTTTATCCTGCTGGTGGAATAATTAAAGGTAAGTTAGTAAATTTAAGAGGGAAAAAGTTTGATTCAGACGTGAAGGGTCGTTTAATTTATCCCTCAGGAACAGGAGAGGGGCCGGAAGATAAAGAAATAAAAGCAGGAACTGGAAATTTTTCTTTTAAAACCAAAATCCCTGCAAGAGGTTATAAGTTAATGTTGGTACCTAGCTGTGAAGGGTGTAAGCATCGAATTTATGGCAACCTACCTTATATTATTGATTTAGGGAATGTTTTATTAGGAACAATTAAAGATTATGAGCAAGGAGCACTGAATGATATTAGGAACTTGTTTAAAGGATCAGGCGCGGAGGTATTATTAGGCGATTTTCTTGACGGCATTACCTTTAATTATGGAGGAAGGGGACCTGAATATGATGGCGGAGTAGTTTATTTGCCTAGCGAGAATTTTATGATGAATGCCAATGATCCCCTAACTACAGAAACTGTATATCATGAGATTTTTCATGGTATACATTCTGCGTTAGCTGAACACGGCTGGATTCATACGCACTTTAAATTAGGCGGGGAACATAAAATGTGGGAAGAATCAAGCGAGCGAGTAGCTTGGGACGAAGCATTATCTCATTTCCTTCCAAGATTATTAATGATGGCAAAAGGTATTGGGTATGAACCCAGCGAAGATTATAGACAAAGATCTATTGATTCTGACAATACTAACGATAATGGCAATTTAGTAGAGGGGAAAATAGCTGCTTTTCTAGTTGATTATTATCGGTATAAAAAGCTTACTCCTTCGCAGATTTTAGGAGATTTGTATCATACTATGCGAAGTTATGGAGATATACCTGACGGAGCTGGTAGACCGACACAGACAATAGCTGAGTGGATTTTAACCAAGCTCTGGATGGATCCAACAGATTATAAACTTAATGCCTTGATGAATAAGCATAATATTAAACTGGATTGTATTGAAAACATAGATTGGGGAAGTTTTACAATTGTAAAATCAGATATGAATGGTAGAAGAACAGAGGCAGAAAGACAAAAATCGCTTCAAAATAGACAACAAAGAACATCTGCTAACCAGACAAAAACCCATAGCGTGAAAACAGGCAGTGGTGATGTTGGTAAAAATACAACCTATAAAGCATCGGGAGATACTGCTTATGCAGTTGAAGATAGTGGCCAATGTGAACTTGACAGCGGAACGATTGTTGCTCGCAATGGTGGAGCAGTCAATACTGCTGAAGCAAGGGTTATTCCAGCTGGAACAGTATATTCAGTAACAGCTTTTGATGGAAAAACTATTGTAAAAGTAGCAAAAGGCGAGGTAGAAATTATGAATACAGAAACCTGGGAATCTTATTTGGCTGAAGCAGGAGAAGAAGTAGAGATTTATGGAGACAAAATTGTCCCAGTAGCAGTATTTGATCCAAAAGTAGAGCCAGAGTTTAAGCGCAGCTTAATGGACTACTTTTACGAATACTTTTCTTGGATGAATTTGATTGTTGTTGTCGTTGGATTAGGAGTCTTAATTATAGTTTTAATTATAGTGATTGCGATAATTAAGAAAAAAAGGTCGAAAAAATAACCCTCGCGAATTACGAATTTTAATCGAATTACGAATATTCGTAATTAGCTTTTGATTCGTAATTTGTAGGATTTTATGAAAAAGGTAATTTTACTTATCTCAATTTTGTTATTAACCGGTTTGGTTTTGATTGGAGGTAGTTGTGGTGAGAGTGAGAACGGAGATCAAGAAAAAAGCAGAATGGGAAGTTGTAATCGAATCGAGGTAGAGGGCGAGGGATATTGCGTAGATTATATTGGTTCGGGCGCATATTCTGCTTCTCCTTGTTCAGAGCTGTATTATTCAGATGATCCTTGTCCTCCTTCTTCAATTGGCGGGTGCAAATTTCATGCAGGTACTGATAAAGAAAAGATTATTTGGGATTATAGTTCAAGTGAGGGAGGTGTTGTTTACGACGATTATTCAGTAGAAGAGGTTTTAAAGCCAAGTTGTGCGTCAAGAGGGGGCATTTGGGCTGGAGCAACTAAATAATTAAAAAATTATGGGAAAACTTAAATTTATAACTCCAGTTTTATTATTGGTAATCTTAGTTTTGATTGGTGGGAGTTGTGGAGAAGAAGAGAAAGTTGATTGGCCTGATATTTGCCAAGAAGAAGTCGAAGTGCCAGAGGCAATAGATTCGAGCTTGTTTTTTCATGGTTTTAGATGCGTTAGGGTAGAAGAAAATTATATGGGCTTAAGTAATACCTGGGATTTTTCTTTGTGTGTTAAAGCTCAAAAAGAAGCAGTTCTTAAATGGTATAAAGGAGAATTAGCTCAAAAGGGATATGAGTATTGGTATGATGAAGAATATGCCAAAGATGAATATTTGTGGAAACAGGGCGAAGCCTACGTCATCCTAGGTCTACCCTATACGCAGTCAGGAGAATTTATTCGTTTTACTTTGACTATTCATCAGTGAGAATATAATTTTATTGTAATGAAAAGCATAGTTTTATTTATTTTTATATTATTATTAGCTGGTTTAGTTTTAATTGGTGCCAGTTGCGGAGAAAATGGAGAGAATGGAGGAGAAGAAGAAGCCAGTAAAAACTTTTATAGGGAAGAATTTTATCGCAAATATTGCGAAGTCCATATGAAAATACAGCCAGTACTAGGATACTATGGAAGGGGATATGCAGCGCAAAATGGTACTTATGAGAGCTTTGATGAGTGCGTAGAAAAAAATATAGAGCAGGAGGAAATGAGATATTCAGAGTGTTCAAAAGGGAATCCAGAAGAATCATATTTATGTGATGGCTTAATACCCGCTCCCAGAACAGAATATTTGTTGCATATGACTCGCGAAGGATGCCAAAGTTATATGTGGACCGTTTGTTTTGCGGAGCAGTACGAGGAGTGGAAAGATAAAAGCTATGCAAACTTTTGTAGTGAAATGCACCGTCAATACGAGAAAAATCCATATCAAGAAATTCATATCGGAGTTTGCGACGCGATTCCAGCAGAACCTCCAGAAGATTTTCAGAAATATCTTCCAGGAGGATATCAATTCTAATAACCCTCGCGAATTACGAATTTTATCGAATTACGAATATTCGTAATTAGTTTTTGATTCGTAATTCGTAGGAGTTTATGAGTAAACTAAAATTTATTTTACCGATTTTATTATTAACAATTCTGGTTTTAATTGGCGCAAGTTGTGGGAAAGATGAAAATGGGGACGTGGACTTAGAGGATATCAATCTTGATAAAAAATTGTCAGAGAGTGAGATAAGGTATGTTTTAAATAAAACAGCCAATGATTTAGGATGGTCAGGATATGAAATTAGCGGAAGAGAGGGATGGTGGGGTCTGCAAATAAAATCTGGCTTACTGATGAGAAAAAGTCTTAATATTATGGAAGTCTCTTGGCTTCCTATGCTTATTGCGGGAAGCACCAAAGAAACATTTGTTAAGAAAGCTTGTGAGCAAATTGAAAATCTTTATGGATCTACGCCCGGCGGAGAACCCAGCGAGCGTGGCGGTTGGGAAACCGAAATAATCAAAATATCAGGATTTGATACTTGCCATATAAGCGAATATCTTAAGGTTTGGCGGGATTTGAAAGATTGTTCCGAGGATGATTTAACCCATATTATAATAGGAAATTATCTGCTTCAGGCAATGACCCATGATATGAAAGAAGGGAAGGGAGTGGTTTGTGAAATAGAAGATGTTATGCCAATTGCTGATGTCTTGGTTAAAAACTTTTTAGACGCCTTAAAATAAAACTTATGATGGAATTAGAAAAAGTTTTAAAATTTCTAAATATAAAAAAAGAGGACATGGTAAACCAGTGGGAAGCTCGAGAAATAGATGTTGAATACGGCGGCAAGAGGCGAAAGGGTCCTTTGTTTTTGACAAAAAACGAATTAATTTTTGTTGCAGAAGTAGGAGTATTTTCCAAAAAATTAAAAGAACTCTATAGAATACCTATTTTATCAATCAAATCTGCTGGAAAATTACCTCTTTCTAAGACAGTCCGAATTGCTTATAGTAAAGCTCCTAAGGAAGCGGGTTTTCTTAAAAAGGTTTTTGGAATGCGTAATGTCGGGTTCAAAATACAAGAACCGAAATCACTTATTCAGAAACTCAAAGAGCTTAATTCAAAAATAAAATAAACAAAGGTCGATTAGTAACACACGAATTTAGATGCGAATTGTATCGCGAATTCTACACGAATATTCGCATAAAATTAGCATTTAATTAGCATGTAATTTGCATCATAATTCGTATAGAATATGAATAACGCTATGGCGAATCTTTTAGGCTATAATGCCTATGATTACAGGATTCAATATGATGCTGGTGGAATTGCTGGTGGAGTTGCTATTGTGGCTTGGATAGGTGCGATTTTTGGTCTTGCCTTTTATGTCTATTTTGCAATTTGTTTAATGCAAATAGCTAAAAGAACCAAGATCCCAAACGGTTGGATGGGGTGGGTTCCAATTTTAAATATTTATTTAATGTGTAAGCTTGCTGGAAAATCTGGTGGGTGGATAATTTTGCTATTGATTCCTTTTGTAAATATCATTGCTGCTATTATTATATGGGCTGAAATTGCTAAGAAACTCGGAAAGCCAGCGTGGTGGGGAGTATTATTGTTGGTTCCGATAGTAAATATTATAATTCCGGGAATTTTAGCTTTTGGTAAGCGCTAAATCTAGTTAATTAAAGAAATAAAAAAATCGATCCGATAGCCATCGGTCCGATTTTTTTAAATTACCAAAATTGTATTAAGGGTGGACGGGTGGGACTGTGATAATTATTTCTTTTACTGCTTTATTCAGTTCATCATCATGAAAGTAAACGAAAAGTTGCTGTTCCCAGTCTGGGTCGTTTATGGATATTAGGGGGTTGACCCCATTCCCTTCAATTGGTTGATTATCGTCGCGAAGAGCAAGACTGTGAACTAAAAACATTGAATATTTTTCATCTTGATCTAACCGTTGTTCAATATCAAGCACTGCTTCTATTGTTCCCCAGCCTTTTGTCGTCGTACCAACAAGAATTCCAATATTGTATTTTCTTAAGGTAGCGGCCATGAGCTCAGCCGATGATTGGGTTTGATCATCTATTAAAATCACCGCTTTTTTATATCTAATTAGACTAGGTAGCCAACCAGTTTTGGTTTTAAAAGGCGTATACTCGTCTTGATGAAAGAATTCAAAAGCATATTGATCTTTACCAATAAAAGGACCTAGAAGATAGGGAAGGATATCAATTGAGCCTCCAACGTTTGCTCTTAAGTCCAAAATTAAAGTATCTAGGCCATCTATATTATTAACCTTCTCTGTTGCTTTTCTAAGTTCGTCAAGTGTAGTGGGGGACATTTTTTTGATATAAAGGTGAAGAATATTGGGCCTGACTAATTTAGTAAAAACCGTTGGTTCAATTCCAGCTTGGTCATATCTTTGTTTTCCTTCTGAATCTGATAATACTTCATGCGCATATTTAATTTTTTCCAGTTCCTTTTTTATTTCTTCGGACTCTTCTTTTCTTGGTTCTAATTCAGCAATTTTATTTCTATAAGCTTCTTCTATTTCGTTCTCAGGAGCATCTTTGTTAACTCCAAGGATCTCATATAAATTAGTCTGGGGATCTACATTATAAACTCTGTTTTTAAGGCTTTCTTTGTCTTGGGTAGTGTAAAGAGCGCTTCGTCCGAGGGGTTTTAAATTTGCCAAGACAATACTTGCAAGCTGGATCGTGAATTCTTTCTTCTTGTCTTGTTTTACTATTTTTATTATCTCGGCCAGCATTTTTTCAAAATCATCTTTATTTCTTATTTTAAAATCCTGTGGTTTCCCTGTTAATTTTTCTATACCTAATTTAAAGAGATTGCCGAGTTGTTCATCGTTTATCTTATCCCAATAGTTTTCTTTAATTTTGTTATAAGCTTCAGATAAGAATTCTAGGTAAATATCTTCTTCTATTTCTATTGGTGTTAGGGTTGCTTGATTTTTTTGGAAATAAAAATAGCTTGTTGCTATTCCCAAAGAAAATATGACAGCAAAAAGTAAAATCCACAAAATTTTTTCTTTAACTTTTTTCAACATATCTTTTATATGATAACAGATATTTAGATATTTACAAGATATGATATAATTAACTTATATGTTTCAACAAATTCTTTTAATTGTAACTGGTTTGGTTTTATTTATATTTGGAATGATTAAGTTGAGCGCAGAGATGCAGCGGATTTTTAGCGTAAGGATTCGGCAGTATATCAAATATTTAGTTAAAAAACCGATTAGAGGAATAGGTATAGGAGCTATTATTACAGCACTTTTTCAGAGTAGTTCGGCAAGTACGGTTTTGGTTGTAGGAATGGTAAGTGCTGGCTTGATTAGTTTTTTTAATTCGTTAACTTTAATTTTGGGCGCTGAAGTGGGATCAACTGTTACCGTTCAATTAGTAGCTCTTAAAATAACGACTATTTCACCTATATTTATAATTGCAGGTATTCTACTTTGGTTTTTTAGTAAAGATAAATTAAAATTAATCGGAGAAGCTATATTCTATTTTGGTTTACTATTTTTTGGCTTGAGTTTAATGAGTCAGGGACTCGGTATATTTGAAGAAAATCAAGCTTTATTGGGTCTGTTTCAAGGGACTAAAAATTTATTATTTGGGATATCGGCGGGATTTATTTTTACAGCTATTATTCAAAGCAGCGCAGCTACCATTGGTATTTTAGTTCTTTTGGCGCAGCAAGGACTCATGACCATAGATAGTGCTTTGCCGATTGTTTTGGGGGCAAGCATAGGAACAGCTGTTACTGCTATTTTGGCGAGTTTGGGGGCTGGAAAAAACGCTAAACGAGCCGCCCTATCTCATTTCTTCTTTAAATTTTTTGGGGTTTTAATTATTTTGCCGTTTTTACCATTTTTTATTTCTTTTCTGAAATTTTCTACCAGCAACATTGCTCAGCAGATTGCCACCGGTCATTTCTTATCAAGTCTTGCTATAGTCATTATTTTTGTCTTTTTACTTAAACCTTTTGCTTCTTTGATGAAAAAGATAATTCCCGGCGAAGAAAAAACCTTGCCTCTTTGGCCGGAGTGGCTTAATGATAAATATCTTTTTGACTCTAATGTTGCCCTGGAAGCAGTTAGAAAAGAGCTCAAAAGAGAAATGAAGCTTACTAAAAGAGAATTTTCTCATGCAATGGAAATAATTTTTGAGTTTAGAAAATCAATTGTTCGAGATATTTTTTACATTGATTCAGTGGTTGATAACTTACAGAGCGAAATAATGAGATACCTGGATAAAATTTCTCGTCTCCAGCCAACTAAGAAAGGAGCGGAAAAGTTACTTACTTATTCATCAATGGTTGATGACATTGAAAGAATAGGAGACCATGCCACTAATTTAGCAAAACTTGCTGAATATAAGAAAGTAAATCGAGCATATTTTTCTAAGGCGGCTAAAAAAGAAATAAGGAAAATCCATGAATTAGTAGCAAAGAATTTAGAGGATGCTGCTTCTTTGATTGACAAAAAAGATAAGGCAAAAATAAAAGCAGTTTTTGAAAGAGAAGAAAAAGTTGACGAGGCCGTTAAGCAGGCAAGAGATAGTCATTTAGTAAGATTTTATGAAGGAGCTTGTTTGGCAATGGCCGGGCCTATATTTAATGATATGTTGGTTAATTTTGAGCGAATTTCTGATCATTGTGTTAATATAGCAGAAGACGTTGAACAGCTTGATTGATTTATAATATATGAATTTTAAATCAAAAATTAGAGAAATTCCCAATTTTCCTGTTAAAGGAATTAACTTTAAAGATATTACCACCCTTTTGCAGGATGGAAAGAGTTTTAGGTTGGCAATAGATGCATTGGCTAAACCTTATTTAAAAAATAAACCCGACATCGTGGTTGGCATTGATGCCAGGGGTTTTCTTTTGTCATCTGCTGTTGCTTATAAATTGAAAAGGGGATTGGCTATTATTCGAAAAAAAGGAAAACTTCCTTACGAAAAAATTTGGAAAGAATATATCCTTGAATATACAGCTAATATTATTGAAATGCATAAAGATGCCATTAAACTAGGAGAAAAAGTTTTAATAGTTGATGATGTTTTGGCTACTGGCGGGACAATGAAAGCAACCGTGGAGTTAGTTGAAGAGCTTGGTGGTAAAATAATCGGTATTGCATTTTTGGTTGAGTTAGACTATCTAGGTGGTAGAAAAGAGTCAAAGGGATATCCTATCTATTCCCTTGTGCATTATGACAAATAAATTACAAACAGAAATATGATTATCCACAGTTCATTCACACTTGACCCTTCACCTTTTGAATATATAGCTAAGTTGAGCCAATTTTTTAATCAAAAAAGGTGAGGGGTTGACATTGATTTTCAAAGTGATACTATAAAATAATATAAAAAAGCTCCCCATTTTTACATGGAGAGTAAACCCCGCACCTAGCAGGTGAGGAGCAAAAAGGAGCGAGCATTAAAAAGTATAATAAGAATTACTAAAAAAGCAACTCCTCGTCACTTTTGTACTGAATTTACAACAGTGCAAAAGTGGCGAGGGGGCGATAGGAGGTTAATTCTATTTTATACAAACCTTCGGGGAAATGTTCGTTCCTTTTTGTTGTAACTAACTTATCAACAGGTTCTCCACAGGCCCCCTTGACAACACACTCCATAAGTGTCATTATCAAGAATAGGAGAAATTTTTGAGTATCATAAATCTCGTTGAGCGGGACAAATGCGATAAGAGCAGTTTTATCGCATTTTTATTTTACATATATGCAGAAAGAACTAAGATTGGTAAAGTCGATTTGGACAATTATTTTAATAGGGAGTCTAATTTACTTGGGGTGGCTTTTGATAGAATTATCTTCTATCCTACATTATGGACTAGCATCCGTTGATACAGGGCCTACAAAACAGAATTTAACAAAGGATCATCAAGGATTAGGAGCCACGCTAAAGATAGTAGAACAAGCCAATAGAGAATTTCAGATTCAGAATTTGAAATCATTACAAGCTCGAATTGATCAATTAATAAGATAAAATATCGGGTGTGGATAGCTTATTAACAGGTTGTCAACAATTGCTCTTGACACATAAATAGTAAGCATTATATAGTTGTAAATGGAGGAAACCATAGCTAGAAAGAAAAGGGCAGGTTAATACCTTCGACTCTATTCCTAGGCTGTAGTTGGGCTTAGTTTGTCGAAGTTATTAATCTGCTTTTTAGTTTTGATGAGCTTTATTTGACAGGGGAATGCTCAAAATCTCCTATCGCCTCCTGTTAAGTAAAGAGGGAAAGGGGTGGGTAACTGATTTTGAATACTTGGATATTCTAAGTCCCATTGAGCAGGGTAAATGCGATAGGAATTTATGAGCATTATAAGCGCGGTAGGAGCTTTAGCCGCGTTTTTATTATTTAAATATAGCTGCGAAACAACATATGGAATATCTTTCTTTATCCAAAGTAGCAGAGCTTTGTAATTATAGCCAAGAATATTTAAGCTTAAGAGCCAGACAGGGCAAGCTTAAAGCAGTTAAAATAGGCAAAAATTGGTTTACAACTGAATACTGGCTTAAGGAGTACATGGATAATGTAAGTAGTTATATTACAGAGAGATTTTCGCTTTTTCACCAAGAAGATAAACACCAAGAAGAACCACGAATAAGTTGGCGGACTTTTTGGAGTAAGGTTTGGAAATCATGAGGAGGCTTTATAAAAAAATTGAAAATTGGCTTTGGGTAATTCTTCTTATCGGCGCCCTGATTTGTTTTCAGCAGCTGGTGGGTAATCTTCGTTCAGAAAATGAAAGATTAGAAGAATCTCAAAGACAGTTTAGTCAAGAAATCGAAGAGAAATACCAGAGAAATAAACAGCTTCAGGTTGAAATTCAGGCTCAGCTTAATAAAACTACCCAGAGTTTATTAGAAATTTTGCAATCCGTTGACCCCGCTGAGCGGGGTGACCCAAAATCTTACTAGACGGCCTTGCAAGCTTCGAGGGGAAATATTCCCGGCGCAGCGCCGGGAATATTTTTCTTTACAATAGTTCAAATTTTGTTTAAAATAAAAGTAAAGGTATGAGCAAAGAAAATTTAGAACAATTTAAAAAAGAGATTGAGGGCGATATTTTGACTGACCGTTTTTGGCAGGAGGTTTATAGCACTGACGCCAGCATTTATAAATTTGTACCAGAAATGGTTGTTTTGCCGAAAACCAAAGAGGATATTCAAAAAACAATTAAATTTGCTAAAGAGAATAAACTGGGCATTACCTGCAGGGCTGCTGGCACTTCTTTAGCCGGAGCAGCAGTAGGCAAGGGGATTATTCTGGATTTTACCCGTTATTTTAATAAAATTTTAGAGACAGGTGAGGATTACATAAGAGTTCAGCCCGGGGTAATTTATGATGATTTACAAGTGGAATTAGCCAAGAAGAATTTGTTTTTACCGCCAACTCCTGCATCCAGTCGGGCCTGCATGATTGGCGGTAATGTTGCTACTAAAGCTTGCGGAGGAGGAGCAGTGAAATATGGAGTATTGGACGACTTTTTACTTGCCATTGAATTTGTGGATGCTGATGGAGATTTGGTGAATACAGAAACAGGAGAGGGGGTAGATAAATTTGAAAAGAAATTGGAAGTCCTTAAAAAAGAGCTTTTAGATGACAAAGAAGCAATAGATATTTTAGATAAAAAAGACGACATCCAGACCTCTTCATCATATAATATTTTTGCTTTACGAGATCATCAGAATGTAAAAGATATTATTACTCATTTGATGATGGGCAGCATTGGTACTTTAGGAATATTTACTGAAATAAAGCTAAGAGCCGAGCCCAAAAAAGAGGGAGAGCCAATTTCCTGGGCAGTGTTTTTGAAAAATTTGGACCAGGTTGATGATTTTATAATAGAAGCAAAAAGATTAAAATGCAGCGCCTTAGAATTAGTTGATAAAGTATCTTTAGAATTAACCTGCGAGAATTTTCCCAAATTAGGGATATCCAAAGAAGCTGAAGCAATGATGATAGTTCAGTTTGATGAAAATATTGAGGAAACCTTAAAAGAATTTGAGAAATCTTTAGAAAATTTTGAATTAATTGGTGGAGTCATTAAAGATGCTGAAAAAATGTGTCAAATCTGGGAAGTTAGAAAATGCCTTCTGCCTTTAACGGCTAAATTTTCTCTTACTACCAAGCCTTTAGTTTCCGTTGATGACGTAGGAGTGAAAACAAAAGATATCCCTAATTTACTGCGGGATCTTCGTAAAATTTTTAAAGATTTAAATCTTCAAGTAGCTTTATATGGCCACGTAGGCGTAGGAACAATTCATATTGATCCGGTTATTGAAGCTACTACTGATAAGGATATTCCTAAAATTAAAGAAATTGCTGATAAGGTTTATGAGGCAGTGTTTAAATATGGTGGAACTACGGCTACCGAGCACGGCGGAGGTCGCTGTCGGAGTATGTATCTTAAAGAAGAATGGGGGAAAATATATAATTACTTGGAAAAGATTAAGGAAATATTTGACTCTGAAGATGTTTTGAATCCCGGCACAATGTTTAATACCGAGAATAAAAAGATTATTGATAATATAAAATTCCCAATGCAGTTTTTGGATGAAACCGAATGGTCTTGTATGGATTGTGCCTATTGTCAGAGCAAGTGTCCGGCCTGGATTAAATCTCAAAGAGGCGAAACCGGTCCAAGGCAGTTTAAAAACTTAATTCGCTATTTAAAACTTAAGGTAAAACCTGATGATCCGGAGATTCCCAAAATTAAAGAGCAGCTTATGACCTGTATTTTATGCGGCAATTGTACTCGGACTTGCAAGAAAGTTGTTGGAGCAAGGTTGAAGGAGTTTAATGAAAAATGGCGAAAGCAGGAGTTAAAATAATACATTTATGGATCTTGATATCCTAAAAAATTTAATAAAAAAGGGTCAGTTTAGAAATCCGACCAAAGGACAGATGAACCTCAAAGAGGTTATTAGAGAATTGGTAGATTACCAGAAAGAAGATCCGGAATCCAAGCATAAAATAGTTATTGGAACTGATTCCCAAGAACGAGAAAAAGGAGCTGATTTTGTCAGCGTTATTGCCATTCATCGCATAGGAAAAGGTGGTCGGTATTTTTGGCTGAGAAGTTACGAAAAGCAGATATTAGAATTAAGAAATAGAATTTATAAAGAAGCAACTCTCTCGTTAGCTTTAGCCCAGGCATTATTAGAACAGGAACTTGAGAATAATCACATACCAATTACTGCCGGGCAATCTATTAGAGAGGCAATTGATAATTTAAAAAAGAATTCAGTGGGTATGTTCGGCAAAAAACTTGTTCTTAGCAATGAATTAGAAATCCACGTTGATATTGGGAACAATGGTCCGACTAAAGCAATGATTAAAGAAATTACAGGAATGATTCGAGGTTCTGGTTTTTACGTTAAAATAAAGCCCGAGGCTTTTGCTGCTGCAAATGTGGCAGATAAACATCTTTGATAACTCTTGACATAAAGGAAAATAAATGATAAGCTTTAAGGTCAAAGGTCTTTGACAAAAAAATAAATTTGAGAGGTAAAAAATGAAAAAGAAAATAGCTTTTTTAGCGATTGTTTTGATAGGACTGATGGCGTTTTGGGGCTGTGCTTCCATGGGAGGATTAAAGCTTGATTATCAGGATGTTGCAACTATCAAGAGCTTAGAAAAAGAAAACCCTAAAAAATTTGTTAAGGGACCACTAAGGTACATTCTTATTAAGAAAGAATGGAAAGAGTGGAAGAGGGAAGTTAAAAAACTGGCAAAAGAATATCAAATTCCAATTCAGGAACTTCAGAGCCTTTTTGTTGACTACATTTGGGATAAACGAAATACATTAACCTATTCTGAAGGAAATGACTTTCGAGATACGTTTTATAGAAATCTAATTTATGTTGAGACACATTTTCGCAATCCCGGAAGAGGCTGGAATGGTGACCGGGGAGAAATTTATATAACCCTTGGTAAGCCCGATACTTTAGGTCATATGTTTACTAATTGGAATGCGTACGAATATTTAAGTAGTAAATTTCCTGATGTTGCCGATGCTTTAGGGATTAAACACGATCCCGCCATTGGAGTAATGGAATGGACTTACAATAATCTTGATTATAATGTTGCTATGTATGGACTTGATCTTATGTACCCAGCATCTATTTATTTCAGAAACGGTCGTTTCGGATGGGAGTTAGCAATTCAGATAGAAGCCTGGTGGGCTGGACAAATGTGGAACGTCTATGAAGATCTTTATATTCCTGCGAAAAGATGCAGGTATTGGTTCAGTTCTTTCTCAGAACTTCAAGTAGCCATGGAAAGGGTAAGAGAAAGTTATATTTATGACGAAGAGATGACTTTTAGGCAGTATTTTCTTGAAAAAACCGGACGCATTAAATAGGTTAAAATAAAAAAGGAGAATGCAATTTTGCGTTCTCCTTTTATAAATATTAAAAAAGAAAAGTTTTTATTTTAGTAATGCGTTAATGATTTCCGGATGGCCGTTAAGGAAATCTTTAGCAGTCATTGGTTTTTTTCCCTCAAGTTGGATTTGCTTCAGCATAAGAAGTCCATCGCCAGTTTGGACAGCTAATCCTTTATCATTAGTGAGAAATACTTTGCCGATTTTTTTACTTGCCCTGAGCGAAGTCGAGAGGTTTGCTTCTAAAATTTTAAGTTGCTTATCATTAAAAAAGGTAAAAGCAGTCGGCCATTCATGAAAAGCCCTGATTTGTCTTTCAATTTCTTCAGCTGATTTGGTCCAGTTAATTTTTCCATCTTGCTTTTTAATAATTTTACAAAAAGTTGCCTTGGAGTGATTTTGAGGCTTTGTCTTTATTTTTCCTTCAATCCAATCAGGCAAAGTTTTAATCAATAATTCCGCTCCCAACCCCGCCAATTTTTCAGATAGTTCCTTATAAGTTTGAGAGTTTGTGATTTGTAATTTGGTGCTTCCCAGAATGGGCCCGTGATCCATTTTTTCATCCATTAACATTATTGTTACTCCGCTTATTTTGTCACCATTTAAAATTGTTGCTTGAATAGGCGAGGCGCCGCGGTATTTTGGAAGCAGGGAGGGATGGATATTTAAAGCGCCGTATTTTGGTATATCTAAAATTTCTTTAGGAATTATCTGGCCGTAAGCAGCTACGATTATTAAATCTGGATTTAAGTTTTTAATCCTTCGATTCCACTTAGAATCTTCGATCTTTTCTGGTTGTAAAATATTTAAATTATTCCCCAGAGCCCATTTTTTAACAGGCGATGGGGTCAATTCCTGTTTTCTACCGACTGGTTTATCTGGAGCAGTTATCACTGCTGTAATTTCAAAATTTAGGAGCTCAGTTCCTAAAAATGCTTTAAAGATCCTTGTTGTAAACCCTGGAGTTCCGATTAAAATTGTTTTAATTTTATTCATATTTATCTGTAATTAGAATTCCATTGAGATGATCATTTTCGTGTTGAATTATGCGGGCTAATAACCCCTTTGCTTTTAATCTGAATTCTTTGCCATTTTCATCAAGTGCATTTGCCTTTATGGATTTAGCTCGTTTTACTGGTATAAATATACCGGGCAAGCTTAAACAGCCCTCTTTCATTACATCAGTTTTTTTGGAAATTTTAATAATCTCTGGGTTAATAAAAACTGAATGTTTAAGGCGAAGCCTTAAACATAGGTCAGCAGGCATAACAAAGAGACGGATGTTTTTTCCAACCTGACAGGCTGATAAGCCAATTCCATTATTTTTAGTCATGGTTTCCATCATATCTTTTGCTAATACCTTAATTTTCCCATCAATTTTTTTTATTGGCTGAGATTTTTTGTGAAGAATAAGATTATTTTGTCCAGTTTGAATCTTTAGCATTGATGTAAAGAAATTTTGGGTATCTATACCCGCTCAAGGACAATACCCAAGATTTCTTTTAGATTACAGTAATGACTCCGGATCAACCTCAATTTTCCAAGTTGATGGAACAATTATTAATAATTTATTACGTTGTTTTAGGTTTTTAATTTTTGATTTGATTATTATATTCCAGCGATGTTTTCCTGCGATTTTTGGGATAAAAGCAGGAACTGGACCCAGTAAATCAATTTTCAATTTATAATTTTCAATTTTCGATTGGGATTGAATTTGTTGTTTTAATTTCTCGAGCAAGATTTTTGCTTCGTCTTGGGCTTTTTGCGAATCTCGATGTTCAAAAGTTAATTTTATAATTTGGGAAAATGGGGGGTAGTTAAGAGTTTTACGAATCTTAATTTCTTCATCATAGAA
>CAYRSI010000009.1:0-20603 GCA_964426965.1 uncultured Candidatus Saccharibacteria bacterium | reverse complement strand
CTGCCTTGCCGGCAGGCAGGTCTTCTTCTGATATGGGCTCTAAAACAACCCTATCTGCTAAAGGTCTGAGTTTCATGCCTTTATAAATCCCAAGCACCAAGCACCAAATTACAAACAAATTCAAAATTATAAACTGTCCTATAGACCCGAGGTCTCGGACCTGTAGGGTTTGGTATTTTGGATATTGGAATTTGAGATTTGTTTGGGATTTGTTATTTGAAATTTGTAATTTAGACTTTAGCAGTCGGAAAGCTTAACTGCCAATCTTAGTTCTATTTTACCTTTTGTAAAAACTTTGTCAACCCCGTTAGAAGTATTAGTGCTGCTGCCATTAACTCTCTGATTCAATAAAACATTTTTACACCAAAAAGTATAGTGCATTTTACATCAAGACTTCTAACGGGGTCAACCACTTCGACCTGCGAGCCGGCAAGGCAGGCAAACTCAGGATAAAAGAAAAGGGGCTCTGACCTTGTCAAAGTCCCTTTTTAAAAGTTGGTTTAGGCCTGAGAGTTCTTCTTTCTCTTTTTATTCTTCTTGATTAAGTTCGAAAGTCCGCTTTCCACCCGAATACCCCATTCTCTTGCTATGCTTCCTAGGCGCTTATCCCTAGTTAATAGAATTACTTTCTTAAATCCAAGCTTATCTCCAAGAAAAACGCAACAAGCAAGGATTTTCGCATCCGACTCCTTTACTTCTTCTTCGATCTTTGCGTTGAAACCCCTAAGGTATGGTTCTAAATCACGATCTGAGCCAATGATTTTCCATTTTCCTTGGTCTATCTTTTTTTGAACGAATGGAAGGGCAGCCAGAATTCTTTCGTTTCGCGCTTTTCGTCTTGTTCTTTCTGCATTTGACAGCCGTGATAAATACTTCTCTAATTCTTCAATTTCTTCAACGCTGCCTTTTTCTTTCACCTTCGCGTCACGTTCAGCCATCCAGTTAAATGCTAGCAACTCTCCTAAAACTACCCAAGGAATAAAATGCATTCCTTTTAGATCCTCTAGAAATCTTTCTTCATGCATCGCTCCCGCATAATAAAGAGGTACGTTAGCATCAATAACGATGCCCGTCTTTTTTCTCTTGGAAAGTTCAATTTTCATCTAGAATTCTCCTTTCAGTCACAATTGGAATAACGGCAAGATGTTAGTTTTAATAACAAGCACCGCATACAAAGACAGGTATGCTATAATCCCTATCTTTAAATATCTCTTTGCAATTTTTTCTTCAATTAGACCTTTCTGTCTCACAAATTCAATAATCAACAAACATAGCAACAGACTACTGGTTTTCAAAAGGGCAAATAGTACTGGGCTTTGCGCTAGGACTCTTTGAAAGATGTGGTTCTCTTCTACAGTTATAGCTACTTCAAGTCCAAATAGATCTACGTACACATTAAACAAAATCAACGTAAGCAAGAGATCAACCAGACCAATTAGGAGCAGAACTCTCGTTTCTGTGAGTATCTTTGAGATACGCATTTTAAAGAACTCCTTTTTTGAATTTTAGTTTTTTCACAGCGTTTTAACGCTTTATTATATCATGCTCCCAAATAAAAGTCAAGCCTGGCCGAAAAAACCGGTCAGGCTTTAAAATTTACATTGCTTTTATTCTTTATAAGCTTCTTTTAGAAACTCATTATATTCTTGCTGACTAAAATTTCTTATAAAATATTCCTTAAACAGCTTATCTAAGATTTCTTTTTCTACCTCTTCAATGTTTAAAAACGCGCCTTGTTCAATTTCTTGTTCGCTTGCGTAGCTTACTATAACCGGAATATTAGGATACCACTTTTTATGCTCTTGGGATCCTGCCTCGCTGTTCTTTATCTGAAATTCCACTCTGTCATGTTCTGGATAAATAAAAGTAAGTATGTGGTCAATAGCACTATGATCTTTTGCGCTATTTTTCTTAGTAGGAGCATGCTGAAGATATATCAGCTCATTCAATTTTTCTTCTAAGTTATTCAGGGCTAAATTAGCTTTTTGTTCGCTTAATTCTCCTGTTCTGTTTTTCTTTTGTTTTTCCTCTCTGTCTTTCCTTCTTTTGATTTGTTGAAATAGGTTTTTTGTTTTTGGATCTTCGTATCCTTTCTTTTTCTTGATACTATATCTGCTTTCTGGGGTCCGGTGTGGTTTCACTTTTTTACCTCCTATTCTAAAAGAACATTAATATCAAGATAATAATCCAGAATCTTTTTCTCTGGACAACTCCTTGATTTTTAAGTATAGCATACTTTTCCTATACTTGTCAAGTATTTTGCGCTCCGGGGAGTCGGGGTGGAACTCAAGCTGGGTATCATCTACTGTTATTCGCCCACCCTTTTTATGAGTTAGGGGGTTTTTTTCAATCGAATATTTTTGTAATTTCTTTAATATTTTCTCTAAAAAGTTTCCGAATTTATTATCTAAACATACTTCACTTATTTTTGCAATACTTCTGAATAAAGAATTTATTTTTAAAACTTTCAAGTGTTCCACTTTTATTTCTGGCCAAAAAACCAAATAATCCTTAATCCATCTGTTAGCTTTTTGAAATTTCTCATAAATTTCATGCTCAATTTCTAAGGCTGGAACCATGTGGGCATAGGTTTGAGCATTATACAAACTTCTAAATTTAATTTCTAAAGATTTATCAGCTACGTAGTGATTAAGACAGATTCTGTCTTCTGTGAATTTTTTGTGCCGACGCTTACCCATTAATTGAACAAATGAAGTAATTAAAAATCGAGTTAGCCAAATTCTTCTATTTCTAACAACAATAAAAAGGTCAAAATCACTTTTCTTTTGGGTATTATTTAGAGCTAAAGAACCGCTTACTGCCACCATTCGCAAATAAGGAACAATCTGAAGCAAGCGGATAATCTTCTTGGCTTTTTTCCATTTCTGGTCAGCGATTTTTTGACGGTTAATTCTGGTTTCAACTATTTTACCTCGGCCTCTTAAAAAATAAAACCCATTTTTCTCATTAATAAATTCCTTTAATTCCCTGCCTGCTAAATTTTTTATAATATTAGATAGGGTAATCTTGCTAAACCTATCAATCTCGACTCTTTCACTCACACATTGAGCATAAAAACCAGCAACATGAAGCGGATTCACCAAATACTTAAAAACCTCGAATGAGGTTAAAGGATAATCTAACGTATTATAATATACAATTGTTGATAAAATAGATTTTTGAATCAAGTTCATATTTTAATCACGTTTTCTTTACAAATATTCCCGTAAATCTTGCTACTTGCCCTAGGTATCCGCTTTAGGGTTTTGTAGTCAATTTCTATTAATCCAAATCTTGGGCCAAATCCTCCCATCCTGGCCCACTCAAAATTATCAATTAAAGACCAGTGAAGATAGCCCTGAACATCGATCCCCTCTTCTATCGCTTTATGGGCCCATTTTAGATGATTAATAATAAATCTAGCTCTTTTTTCATCTTTAGCATCAGCCAAGCCATTTTCTGTAATATAAATAGGTTTCTTATATCTTTCTAAATCTTTTAAGGTATAATACATTCCTTTTGGGTAAATTCCCAAGCCCAAATCAGAAACTTCCTTTCTCCCTAATCCTAATGGCAATGGAGACAAACTTACTAAAGAATGGCTTGAATAATAATTCAAACCAATAAAATCCTGATGATCTTTAATCGCTTGTAAAAATTGGTGATTCCAATAATAATCAGAGAAAAATTTTAAAAGTCCTTTATAGCGACTATTATTCTTAGCGATTCCTACTTGGGAATCCGGGGAAATCTTATGAATAATTTGATAACTTTTTTTATGGCTTATTATTAAATTCTTAAGGACTTGCTGAGTTTTAAAAAAACTTCTTATCCGAGGCGGCCAATCCCCCTTCAAAAAAGAATGAGAAGTATAAACATTTGGCTCATTAAGAGTAATCCAAAATCTAACCAAATCCTTATACTCTCCTACTATTTTTTTTACAAATCTTTCAAAATATTTTGGAGTATCTTTGTTTAACCAATGCCCTTTCTCAACAAACCAAATTGGCAAAGTCCAATGATATAAAGTAACAAACGGCTCAAGGTTGCGCTTTCTAAGCGCCAAAATTACTTTTCTATAATGCTCAATTTCTTTTTGGTTAAATTTTCCCTCCTCTGGCTCAATGCGCGCCCACTCAATTGAAAATCTGTGAGCATTGTTATTCATTTGCTTAGCTAAGTCAAAATCTTGTTCAAAGCGATTATAGTGGTCGCAAGCCAAACCAGCATCAAACTTACCTCCTTTTTCCGACCAATTATTTTTAATCCCACCCTCTACCTGATATGCAGAGGTCGCAGTCCCCCAGTAAAATCCTTTTGGAAATTTTAGTGTTTTCTTTGTCATAAAACTAAATTAAGGTCCATCCCGCATTTGCTGCACTTTCCTTTATCATCAAACCGCTCAATTGAGTAGCCGGTTCTGTCTATCATTTTTTCTTTACATTTTGGACAATAAGTATCTTCAAAACTATCACCCGGGATATTACCGCTGTAAACATATCTTAAGCCTGCCTTTCTGCCAATTTCTACAGCTTTTTGAATTATTCCTACTTCTGTTGGAGGCAAATCTATCATTCTATAAGCAGGGAAAAATCGAGAAATATGCCAAGGAGTTTCTTCGCCTAGTTCCCTTGCTATAAATTCGGCAATACTTTTCAAATCTTTTAGCGAATCATTTTTAGTAGGAATCAAAAGAGTGGTTACTTCAAGCCAAATCTTTTTTTTCTTAATATCTTTTAAATTTTCCAGGATTGGTTTTAACTGGGCGCCACAAACTTCCTGATAAAATTTTTCAGTAAAACCCTTTAAATCAACATTAATGGCGTCGAGAAAAGGACCAATTAAATCTAAGGTTTCTTTAGTCATATAACCATTAGAAACCCAAACGTTCTTCAGTCCCTTCTTTTTAGCCAGCTTCATAGTGTCCAAAGCATATTCTATAAATATCGTCGGCTCAGTATAGGTATAGGCAATACTTGGGCAATTATTTTTCAAAGCATATTCAATAACTTGCTCGGGTGACAGGTTTTTGCCCAAAATTAAATCAGAATCTTCAAAAGCTCTTTCCTTGCTTATCTGAGAAATGTCTGCATTCTGACAATGTAAACAGTGAAAATTACAGCCAACCGTAGCAATTGATAAACTTGTGGTCCCGGGCATAAAATGAAAAAACGGCTTTTTCTCAATAGGGTCAATATTTTCAGCAATAGCTTTTCCGTAAACTAAAGTATATAATTTTCCTTTTTCATTTTTCCTAACCCCACAAATCCCTTTCTCGCCATCATTAATAACACAGCGATGGTTGCAAACCCCGCATTTCACTTTGCCATCTTTAAGTTTTTTATATAAAATTGCTTCTTTCATTTTCTTCAATTTAATTTTACCAAATCCTAAGCAAAACAAAAAGGCTTGAAGGTTAATTCAAGCCATTTAATATTTCAACCTTATGCTGTTTTTGAACTATTTTATTCTTTTATTTCTTTTGTCAGGGTGGAATAAATGATTCTCCCATCTTCTAAAATACGAATGGAGCCATCCTCTTCGGAAACCACAAAAACTGTAGTGCCTTTTAATCGATAAGAAGCAGCAATTGCTGCCAGATGCCGACCATGAACTTTTTTCAAAAAACCAAAGGCAGTAGAAAGATCCTCGCCTCGAATATTACTAACTCTTTTAGCCACTAATTTGGCGTTCATTTTTTCTAAATAAACTCCACTGGCTATAATCAAACCAGTGGGACTCATTAAAACAGCGCCATCAAAATCGGCAATTGAAGCTAATTTTGCCAATGTAGTTTTCCATGAAGCCCGAGCTAAATTAAAATGTTCTTTTTTAAAGATATTCTGTTTAATGTCTGGAATAGAAGCATGGGGCTTATTCCATTTCGAATTCCATCCCAAAATAATAATCATTCCGAAAAGCCGACGTCGACGTTTCTTTAATTGTTTCAAAAAAAAGAAGGTTTTCAATTTTAATTCCAGAAGAATATTGTTTTTAGAAACAAGAAAGCCCCTAGTTAAGCTGTCCTTTTCTACAGAAGTAAAAGAAGGATTTCTTTGAAAGAATTTAGTTATTTTCAGAAGTCTTTTTATTATTTTGTCTGGCTTTGGCAATTTAATCATCTCATTTTTATAATAACACAAAAGTCAATAAAAAAAATGTGCAGCTTCTAACCCGAAGATTTTCCACTGCACACTTTAAGTATAAACCTTTAAAAGCCCTTGTCAAGTCCTTGCCTGTGGATAAATTTCATTAAAAACTCAAAGGAAAAATTTGTAAAAGAGAGACGTATGCAGAAATTTCTAAATAAAACCTATTAAGGAAATAAAAAAGTCCTCCAATGATAATTGAAGAGGCAAGTATTATTGAAATAGGAAAAATGGTTGTCCAAAATTTACTCTTGGTAAAAAACACCATGATTCTTCGGAAAAAAAGACATAAAATGACTACTCCGATAAAATAAGCCAGAGCATATCCAAACAGTACTTTTTGAGAAGAAAACAAGTCTTCAATGCTAATGGGTATTACTAAAATATATATTATCCCAAGAAAAATAAGGCCTAGTATCCAGAGCCAAGCTGCTTTCCTGATAATACCCAAGAATTTGTTCATAATCCTATAATTGGCAGCGAGGGAAGAATGGAAAAATTTATTTTTACATTTCAACCGAGCAAACCAATTATATTTTATATAATTAAAAAATACGACAAGAATACTCCTATCGCATAATGCTCTTATAAATTCTCCAAAATTATTTAGGATCTCTTTGTTCTGACTATTTTCCTTATTTCCTTTATTTTATCCTCAATTGGCAATTTCTTATCAGCCAATAGCTTATCTATCCTGCGGAGTTTCTCAGCGCAAGACTTATAATATTCTAATTCTGATTTTTCAATAGAAATAGTAGCCATAAAATTAAACCTTAGAGAATCCTGCATCTCCTAAGCACTCTTCGTAATCAGCGAAAATTTTGGCTATCTCGTCTTTAGTCCCTAAAAATGCCTCCTTTCTTGCTAAATAATTAAGGAAATGTTTTTGGATTTCTGGTGGAAAAACCTTGTGTTCCTTTACTTCTTTCTCTTTCTTTTGCTTCTTCTCTTTTTCCTTATCCCAAGTATCGCGCATTGTTTTTATGCTAATAGGCATAAATTCGACCTTATTTTATTTAGCTTTAGATTTTAGCTTTTCTTCGAGCTTCTCTACTTTCTTTTCCAACTCTGCTTTTTCTTTCTCTGCTTCTATCTCTCTTGCTTGGCTACTTAAATAAGAATCGGTTTCCCACCAATTTATTCCCATTTCTTTGGCCTTATCAACCGAAGCAATCATTAATCTTATCTTAATCGTCAGTAATTCAACATCGGCCAGCTTAATCTGAATATCACCGGCAATTACAATTCCTTTATCTAAAACTCGCTCCAGAATATCAGCTAAGCCCGTGGCTTGTATGCTGTGAGTAATTTGTTCTGGCATAATTATTTATATTAATTATTTATTAGTTTTTAAATCCTTGGCCCTTATAACTAATCTAGCTGTCTCTACTCTCAATCTAGCAATGGAATGGCAAATTTCACATTCAGCTCTCTCTGCGTCAAAATGCTTGCAAGATAAAAGTTCCTCTGCTTCTTTTATTAACCTATCAGCTAACTGGGCTTTTTTCTCAACATCCTCTACTGCATTTATTCTCGCCGTAACTCCTTCTATCTCTTCGTTTTTTGAGTGAAATATAGGGCATTTTATTTTTTTGATGTTAGGTTTTTTCATCTTGGTTACATTAAATTCCCTAAGGGTCCCAAATCTAAATTTAGTTCCTCGTCCTCAATCCCAAAAACTGTCTTTAATTCTTCCATTTTTTTGCCCATGGCTTTAAAAGTCATTCCTAATTTTTGAATTTCAGCATCAGAAAGGGATTTTCTCTGCATCCGCCGAATAACTTCTTTCTCCATTAACCTCCTTAGAAGCTCAACGAGGGTTAAAACTAATTTGGCTATTCCTTGCTCTGCTTTTTTGGGATTTTTAGCATCAATAAGTTTAGGGATATTTGCTTCTGCTCGCCTTATTTCTTGTTCTAAGTTAGTAATATATTCTAATTCCTTCTTGGTCGGTTCTCTGCTTAAGTTAGAAAAATTCTTTCCTGATAGTTCTTCGGCCTTAGAGATTGAAGTAGCAATAATTCTTAAACCTAGATATATAAGATCTACATCAGCTACTCTTATAGCTACATCTCCATTTATTACTGCGCCCTTCTCAAGAACCTTATCTAGAACATCAATCAAGGTTACTTTTTCCTCTTTAGGATCTCTTCCTGTTGGGCTTTTTATACTGGTTTCTGGAGTCTTCATTTGGGAATGCTTCATGAATTAAATTACAAATCCCAAATCACAAATTACAAATAAATCTAAAATTCTAATTTCAAAATTCTAAACAGGTTTGGTATTTGGAATTTGGTGCTTGTTATTTGTTTGATTTTTGGTGCTTGGTGCTTGTGATTTAATTTTATCGCTAGATAAAATTGTATGGTGGCCAAGGACCGCTATACTCGAAACTAAAACCTTTGGGTTTATATTCTCGGTTCAATTTATTAACTTCCTTTATAAAATCTTCCAATTTTTCCTCTGACACAAGGAAAATAGCATTCAAAATCATGGGCAGGGTTTTCCCAGTTAATTCTTTTTCCAAAATTTTACCCTTGGTTCCAACCTCTGTGTATTTTTTAATATTCTCAAAAAAACTTTCAATATACTTTTGAAGGGTCTTATCTACTTCTTTCGAAACAGCCTCATCTATCTCCTTTTGCATAAAATAAGCTGTTCCCTCAGGCATCGAGGCTATTTCCTTTTCTTTTTCTTGAACCACCGGGCTGACTTTTTTTAACTCTTCTTTAAATGCTTTACGATTTAAATACACTTTTACTCCCCACTCTTGCTTCCCTTTTAAATTTTCTAGGGTTTTTTTAAACTTAGAATAATACTTTTTTAGAGTTTCTTCTAATTTCTTTTTGGTCTTAAAAATAGTACCAAATTTCAATGGGATTATACTTGAGACCTTCCCCTTTCTTTTCATAGCCCATTCTACAACTGCTTCGTGAAGTTGAGCTTTTTCTTTAATCCACTTTAAATCTTCTTGGGCTTTTTTTTGAATCTCTTCTGAATCAAACTCCTCTGAGGAAACCTCGCTAACTATTGCCTCCAAATCCTGATGAGAAATAATAAAAACCTTGCTTCCATTAATTCCCCTCCCGAAGAATTTAGAATCAGAACCGACTCTATCTCTAATACAATAAAGGTATAATCCCTTCATACAATTATTTAAGTTAGAAACTGGTCTCAACCTTTTACTCTTCACGGCTGACCTCGGTATCCATTCTCTTTCTCAGATCTTTTCGCTCATAGCCAAGTAAACCTCCCTTTACATCTAACTGAACTTCATAAGTTCCTAATACATCCATCCCTTCAGGAATAGAGTTTTTTTCAACAACCTCAATAGTAACCATCCATCCTTCTTTTTCTTTTTTTAATCCAATTCCAGCTGGTGATTTAAAACCAGTTAAATCAGCTAATTGTTTTTTTGCGCTTTCTATGAGTTCTTTTGGTTCCATGTTCTTAAAATTTAAAAATTTAAAAATTAAAATCTACCGACCTTTAATTATTTTTTATTTGTTTCTTGTAAAGCTTTTAGCCTTTCTAAAATATTTTTTTCTCTTTTTTGATATTCTTCTTCAATAATTTGTTCTGCCTCTAAAGCCATTTGTAAATCAAGAAGTTCTCTCTGGAGCTTTTCTGGAGTATCTTCTAACTCTTTTTGAGCTATATCTCGTATTTTTTCAGCCATCCAAACAACGCCTTTGATGGGAAATAATAATATGTCGTCTACTATGAATGCCATGATTTTATACAGTTAAGTGTAATTCCACGAAATTAAAAGGAGGAATGGGGCCTATATAGATGAATTTGATCCTCTTGTTATGTTTCTTAATCAATCCTTCCATTTCCTTATCAAATTCTTTTTCCCTGTTTTTCGGCACCAAGAAAGCACTGCTTAAAATCATTGAATCTTTCATTGGCTCACTGCTTTTTATAAGCTCTCTTTCTTTAAAATCTACTGCTAGTCTTTTCAGCGGGGCGAAGATTTTTTGAGCGTCGTTTTCTCTTTTTGTCTTAAGTGCTTTCTCTACTAATTCTCCTACAGCTGCAATCTTGAATTGATTCGGATTTTTTTGAGCTTCCTGTTTAGCTAATTGAATGGCTTTATTTTCTGCAACTATTTCCTGAAAAATACTTGGCATATCTTTCCATAACGCTCTAAGGCCTAATTCTACTTTTCCTTCTACTGTTGGAAATGTTCCTAAAAGCTCTTTTCTTTTTTCTTTTAATATTTTCTTTTTTATATCTTGTTCTCTTTCTGCTACTGTTCCAAAACGAACAGGCAAAACATCATATCCTTTTTTCATTATCTCTTCAATAACTTTTTGATGAGTAATTAGATGTTCTCGGATAAAAGGATATTCCGTAATCTCCGAATCACTAACAGCAATAGCTAATCCCTCTTCGTCAATAGTATAAACCCCTTTTTCGCCCTGCCCCAAAATGTCGAATTTCTTGGGTTTTGTTTCTTTAATGACGCAATATAGATATTTTCTTTCCATAATTCTATAGAATTACTTTATGATTAAAGAATTTTTAACGTCCTCTTCTTTAAAAGAATATTTTTGCCCCTCAATTTCTTCTACAAGATTTTCGCAACTCTGGCAGTAATTCTCTAAAACATTATAAGCTTGAATTATTTTTTTCATCTGCTCTTCTTTTTCTGGATTATCTTGATGTTTATCCGGGTGATATTGATGAGCAAACGCATGGTAAACCTTTTTAATCTCGTCAAAGGTGACTTCTTCGCCCAACCCTAATAATTTTCTTGCTTCGTTTACTAATTCAAAATTACCTAAACTAAGATTAACATTTGTAAAACTATAGGGAGGCATGGGCCCAATATATTTAAACCTTAATTTCTCTTCATATTTCTTTCCGAGTTCCTGCATTTTCCTATCCAGCTCAGATTCCCTGGCTTTATCTATTAAAAAAGAAAAATTGGCTATCATATCGTCCTCAATTAATTTATTTGAGGTAAAATCGTAGGACAAACTTTTTAAAAAGGCTTGGATGTCTTTGATATAAGTCTGCTTGCAAGTTTCTATTTCTTGGTGTATTAGCTTTCCTAATTTCAATTTGATTGGCATTCCCAGAATGCCTGTTTTTAAAGATGCCTGTTGTTTCAATTTTTGAATTTCTGAATTAGCATTAACTAATTCTTCAAGCAGTTTTTCCTGATTCCACCGAACTTGCACTACAAACTCTACTTTGCCCCCTGTATTCTTTAATGCTGTTTTAAATTGAAGATAGGCTTTTTCTAAAATGCGCGATGCTTCGTCAACGCTCGGGGCAATAACCCCAAATGCCATAGGCACAACACTATAATCTTTTACTGCCTCTTCGTTTACTTTCTGATGAGTGACAACATGCCTTGTTAGTTCTTTTTTATCTAAGCGGTCAAAACTAATAATTGGAGCGCTTGAAACCACTGCTGCTATATCTTTATAAGGAAGAAGGCTTGTTTCTCGGTCATTTATTCCAATAGAACCCCGAGGGAAAGCCTCCGCGGATCCGCCCTTGACGGAAATTATGCAATAAATGTATTTCCCTTCTTCGCTCATATGAGTTTATTAAATGTTAGACTACTTTTCTTCGCGTCTCTCTGCGAACTTGTCTGCTGCTTTCTTTCTAACTTTAATCTTCTTTATCGTTTTTTTTAAACATTTTATTATCTTTTTCATGTTTATTACTTCTCCTTTTTAAAATCTTGGAGAGCTTGTTTAAAATGATTTAAACTAATTTTAAGACCTTGAGAATTTTTATTGCCAACATTTTTTCTAATTGCTGCAAGAGCTGCTTTCTTGCAAACAGTTTCAATGTCTGAACCGGTTAATCCTTTTGTTTCTTTTGCTAAACTTTTTAAATTTACATCTTTGGCTAAGGGTTTTTCCTTGGTATGAATTTTAAATATTTCATATCTTGTTTCTTCGTCCGGTTTTGGAATCTCTAAAAGAAAATCAAATCGACCGGTTCTAAGAAGAGCAGGGTCAACAATATCTAATCTGTTTGTGGCTCCTAAAACAACAACCCCTTTTAGCTCCTCAATTCCGTCTAATTCTGCTAAAAATTGACTAACCACTCTCTCGGTTACATGAGAATCAGAATCCCCTCCTCTTTTTGGCACCAAACTGTCTATTTCATCAAAAAACACAATGCAGGGAGCGGCTTGACGAGCTTTTTTAAATACTTCTCTTACTCCTTTTTCTGACTCACCTATGTATTTTGATAAAAGTTGGGGACCTTTAACTGAAATGAAGTTTACTTTGCATTCATTTGCCACTGCCTTGGCAATTAAAGTTTTTCCGGTCCCGGGTGCCCCATAAAGTAATATTCCTTTAGGAGGTTTGGTATTGGCTTTTTCAAAAAGTTCTGAATATTTTAAAGGCCATTCAATGGTTTCTTTTAAGGTTTCCTTTACATTTTCTAATCCTCCAACGTCTTCCCATTTTACATTAGGAATTTCAGTAAATACTTCCCGGAGAGCAGATGGCTCTACTTCTTTCATAGCTTCTCGAAAATGATTCATAGTTACCTCAAGATCCAAAAGTTTTTTATAGGGAACGTATTCTTTTTCAAACTCAATTTCGGGCATAATCTCTCTTAAAGCTGACATTGCTGCTTCTCGACAAAGAGCTTCAAGGTCTGCTCCTACAAAACCGTGGGTAATCTCAGATAGCTTATCTAAATCAACTTGCCCTGAGCCCGTTGAAGGGTCTTTAGCTAAAGGCATTCCCCGGGTATGAATTTCCAAAACTTCTTTTCTGCCATTTTTGTCAGGAATAGGAACTGAAATCTCTCGATCAAAGCGACCGGGTCTTCTCAAGGCAGGATCTAAGGTATTAGGAATATTGGTAATCCCAATGACCACTAGGTTTCCTCTTGACTCCAAGCCATCCATTAGAGCAAGTAGTTGGGCAACCACCCTCCTTTCCACTTGTTTTTCTCCGCCCATATCTTCTCTTTTTGGGGCAATAGCATCAATCTCATCTATTACTAAAATAGCCGGAACATTAGCTTGGGCTTCTTCAAATACTTCTCTCAGTCTTCCTTCTGATTCACCGTAAAATTTTCCCATGATCTCTGGTCCGGAAATAGAAGTGAAAAAAGCATCTGTCTCATTGGCAACTGCTTTAGCAATCAAAGTTTTGCCGCAGCCTGGAGGACCATGAAGTAAAACCCCTTTTGGCGCATTAATTCCCAATCTTTCAAAGATCTCAGGATATTTTAATGGAAGCTCAATCATTTCTCTAATTTTCCCAATTTCCTTTTTCAAGCCGCCGATATCCTCATAAGTTATTCCCACTCCTTTTTTTCCCTTTGCTTCTCCTTTTATCTTAATAAGAGTGGATGGAGTAATTAGAACTGCTCCTTGAGGATCAGTGTCTTCCACTAAAAAATCCTGGGCTCTTGTACCAAAGAAAGCTACTCTTATCTTGTCCTTTTTAATAACCGGGGTCCCGTCTAAGAGTTTGGCTAAATATTCTCTATCTTCTTCATCTGGCAAAGAACTGGTTAGGGTGAGGGGCGAAAGAACTACGGTTTCTGCTTGATTATAAGATACTTTCTGAATTTTTACTTTTTCATCTAAACCAACTCCTGCATTTTCCCTGGTTATTCCATCAACTTGGACAATTCCTTTCTCTCGGTCTTCCTGAAAAGTAGGCATAAGCTTTATCACTGTCTTTTTCTTATCACCCAACTGAACAACATCTCCTATCTCTGAATTAAGTTTTTTTAATTGACTTGGATCTATTCTACCAATTCCTCTTCCCACATCCCGACCTTGAGCCTCAGCTACCTTTAGTGTCAATCCCATGTCTTTTCTCATATTTTTTTAAACTTTATTTCTAAGATACCGTTTTTATAAGAAACTTTCTTGGTTTTCATATCAATTGGAGAAGAAAGTAAAATTTCTTTGGCAAATTTCCTTTTGCCATCAGAAGCTTCTAAAATAAGAATATCTCCTTTTAAATCTACTTTAATATCTTCTTTACTTGCCCCTGGAATTTCAGCCACAATCAAAATATGATTTTTTTCATCAAAAACATCAACAATTGGCTCTCTGGTCTCTGCTACTTCGACCTTCCTTTTGCCGGTTTTCTCCTTAACGGGCCGAATATTGCCAAAGGTTTGAACTTTCGGTTTATCTCCTATTCCGGTTTTGATTGAAAAACCATAAATTCCTTTCACCTCTCCCTCTTTTCCTTTTATTTCTCCCTTCTTTTTAATTTCTCCTCCAGCCCCTTCAACCTTTTCTACTAACTCAACAAATTTCTCCAATCCTTTAAATAATCCTCCGACCAGAGGCAACTCCCCCAAATTTTCTAGTTCTTTCCTGGCTTGATCAGTTTTTTTAGTTTTTTTTCCGCTCGCCTCGCTGTCGCTTTGGCGAAGCGGGCCTTGGGCGGAAAATTTATGTTTTTTAACCATAAGTTTATTAATAGTTTAAAATAAATCTTCCCCTTTTATCTTTGCCTAAGCCAAGTTTACTTGGTTTTGAAGGGATAACAATTTTTTGAGGATTTTGACCTTTTCTTTCTGCTACTGTTACCTTTCCTTTGCTTTTTATCTTACATAACTTCGAATGTAAAAATTCTATACAGTCTTCCTTTGCTAAACTTTCACAAATAAGCCGGGCATAATCAATGCTAGTACCGGTTTCCCTAGCTACAATATCAACTGAAGCTTCTCCTCCCCAATTCCAAATAATCTCTAAAACTTTTAGTTCATTAGTAGTCATGTCGCTTCGCTCCACGCTGATCAAACGCTGATCAACTACGCTGATCCTTTCAGCGTAATTTCGGCGTCGCTCTTCAGCGTAAATTTAGCGGTTTCTTTAATAACCTAACACTAATTTTTCTCTCTTTTTTGAAGAACCTCCTGGATTGCCAGCCGGACTACTTTTCTTCGATTTTCCTCTCATTTCTACTGCTGTTTTGGTAGCCTTCTCAAGTAATTTTGTCATTTCTTTTTCAACGTCTTTTAGTCTCCCTCGCAACTGTATTCTTCTCCTTTTCAATCTTTTTAGTTCGCTTGTTAATCGATCTTTTTCATTTCTTCGCATGTACAAATCCAGGATAGCTGTAGTGGGTAAAGCTGGTTTACCACTCTTTCTGATCGCGCCAGTATATGTCCTTAGATCATGAAGACCACTAACATCTTGAAGATTTTTTATTGATGTTTTCATGATTTCTAATTAACAATGCTTTTTAATTAATTCCCCAACCAATTTTTCTATTTCTTTTCGTTTTGGTGACCAGGGACTTCGGGTAGTCTGAGAAACTAAAATATCCTGGGCCAACCCCTTAAACGTAGAATCACTAGCTGAAACCTTTCCTTTGCTACTACCCAAAACTTTAGCAAGTATAATGCAGCTTCGAACAGTCGGAGGAAATTCGCAAGGATTATTTCTTCTCAATCCTCTTACCAAATCAACAATTTTTTCTGCGTCTTCTTTAGGGAGGCCAGATTTTGCTTGAGTTATTCCTATTTCGGTTTTTCGATCAAAATGGTCCACATCTATAGTAACCATTCTATCTCTTAACGCATCCTGGGCCTTATGAGTTCCAGCATATTCCTCTGGATTAGAAGTAAAGATTGCGCAAAAGTTTGGATGAACTTTCAGATAATGAGTTTCCTCTCCCTCTCTCTTCGAAGGCAGGCTCATCACTTTTTCCTGTAGTATAGAAAGTAAAATATTATTAGCTTCTGGTTTTGAGCGAGTAAATTCATCATATACCATGGTAAATCCGTGTTTGCAAGCAAGGGTCAAACGATTATCCATCCAGCGCTTATACATATCTTGCTCTATTTTAAGAACGCTGGCGATAAAATTATCCTTTAAATAGCGATAGCGATAACCATGTTCTCCTCCGACTAAATCAGAAGTTTTATATTCATCATCTCCGTGTATAAGAACTGCCTGTCTCTTAAGTTTACTTGCCACATGCAAGGCTAAAGTGGTCTTACCTGTTCCAGTCGGACCTCTAAAGTGGACCGGGAGACCCATTTTAAGATAATTCAAAGCTCGACTCGTAAGACGCTTAATAAGGGGAGTTTCAACAAAATCTGGCATTGACTGAGGCTCAATTATTGCTTGTTCTTCTTCTGGTGATAAATAAGGCATAATCTTTTCTAAATTAAAGATTTATTTTTTCGACCTTTCAAGTGTCTACAAAAGTACAAATTTCTACAAATTTACAAATTATTTGTATATTTGTACTCATTCGTAATTTGTAGCCATCTTGTTATTTCTTCTTACTTTTTTTCCTTGCCTTTGGTTTTGCTGCCTTCGCCTTTGGAGCTGGTGCTTCTGCTTCTTCCTCTTCTTTCTCTTCAGTCGGTGTTTCTTCTACAGGGGCTTCTTCTATTACTACCCTGCTTCCTAGACCAGCCCAATAACGAGCTGCTTCTTTTCTCTCTCCTCTGTAATCACCAAGTAAAGACTTAATATTCTTTCTTATATCATCAATATCAGAATTTATATCTTGCATCATTGCTTTGAAATCTGCCATTCTGCTTGCTTCGCTCTTTCCTAAAAATTCTTTCAAATCAGCAGCTAATTCCTTCAATTCTTTGTCATATTGAGCAAGAAGGTCAGCAGTATAACCTTTAATCTTCCTGACTTCTCCTTTAACATTTCCCATAGTTGTAGCAAACTCCTTTTTTCTTATTTCTTCACTCTTTGCTATAAAATCCTTCACATATCCTTTTATCTCTCTAATTCGAGCTCGAGTTTCTGTCATTATGGCATTAAAGTCTTTTTTCCTTGCCTCTTCGCTCTTTGATAGAAACTCTCTAAGATTTCTGGCCATTTCTCTTAATTCAGTATGAAATTTAGCAATCAAGTCATCAGTATATCTCTTGAGATTACCTATATCTCGTGTCCGATCTCGATGAGAGGTTTTAATGTTGGCAGCTAAATTTTTCATTTCTTGTGCCCAAGCCATATTTTTAAAATGACTAATTAACCTAATTGACCTAATTAACCTAATTAAATCCCTAAATGGGCGAGCCCATCGGGCTATAGCCCAATGACCAAACAATTTTTATTAAGCATTTTGGCATTAGACATTGGGTATTGATTAGAAATTAGAACAATTAGAAATTAGAAATTTATTATCTAATTATCTAAGTTTCGACCTTTATAATTTAGTAATTTCCTATTTCAGGTAATCCGGTATCAGGATTCATTCCTTTGAGGCCCTTTCTTCGGTCCTTCGGAACAATTCCTTTTCCTTTACAGACCGAACAGGGTAGCCGGTGATGTTCAAAAACCCCTGTTCCTTGGCAAGCTCCACATGTCTCATGGGGAATATCAGCAATAGCGACTTTTCCCTTTCCCCAACACGTTTGGCAGTTTGATATCTTTGAAGGAATTCCAAAAGGATCTTTACCCTTTCCTTTGCAGAAAGCGCAAGGAATCATTTTGTATTTTATTTTTGTTTTTTCCGCCATACCCCGTAGAAGAATTTCGACAATTAAATTGTTTGATTATCGAAACTCTCTTTTATAATCAGTTAATCAAATTATTTTTGTATATACCCTGTAGAATTTTTGGTTTTTCTTCGGAAAAACCCAGTCGAAATTTCTCTACGGGGCATATATATTTGACCTTTAGAACGTCTGATGTCCTTTAGTTAATTTTTAATTTGCTCTTTCTCTTTTGATCCATTGAAGTCGTTACCTTCCCCCATTCTGAAGCTACCTTTCCTCGCTCTTTTTTAAAATTCTCAAGCATTTCCTTTACTTCTAACTGCATTTCGAAAAGCTCTGTTTGAATCTTACCCGAACTTTTTTTCTCTCTCGTCTCTTGTCCCTTTTTAATCTTGATTAAAGTATTTTTAAAATCCTTGAGCCTTAATTTCTCCCCCTTCTTAAGCATTTCTCTAAGATTTTTTACTACCGTCATTTCTTCATCCTGAAAATCTGCTAACATCTGTTTTACATTTTCTTCCCGATTTTTTTGGGTAGCTAAAATATCTTCCATCATTTTATCAAAATCCTTTTTTCTTAAAGACTCATGCCCTGCCAAAGCCTCCTTTAATTCTTGGCTCATTTTTTCTCTCCGATTTCTAAATTCTTCTAATAGCCCTCGAGTATCCTCAACTATCCCCTGAATGACTTTTATCCGGGTCTCGTATGAGTTAATGATATTTTTAGCAATTTTGAAATTATTGTTAGGCATAAAAGATTGTTTAAAGCATGCTTTATATCCCTAATCCTTCAAGGATTTAGAAAAGGACCTAAGGTGCTTTTCTAAATACAAAGGATGCCTCAAACACTAAAATAGCTCCTAGGCAGCAGTAGCAGTTAAACCAACAGCTTCTGCGTATTTCAACCAGGTTTCAACAGAAGCAATAACAATTCTTGCTTCAATAGCCAGTAATTCAATACCAACCAATGAAAGTCTTACCCAGGCGTCAATAACAACACCTTTGTCAAGAATTCGGTCAACTACTTCTACTAAACTAGAGCTACCAATTGCTTTTTCTACAGCCATGATTTTTGTTCGCTTACGCTCACGGTTGAAATGGTTGAGATGGTTGATCGTCCGCCTTTGGCGGACTTGCTTGAAATGTTAACAAGCGAAGCGATCAACCAAACGAACGAAGTGAGTGATCAGCCATCAACCAAGCGAAGCGATCAAATAGTTTATTATTATTATTCTCCTTCGACCTTTACCCTCATAAAAGCAAGCTTTTATGAGGGTTTTTTTATTTCCTACTCTTAAACCTCGTAAGCACTAATAATTAAAAGGTAAAGCCCTTGTCTTTATGCCTGAAAATAAGAGTCGAAAATAATTTTAAACTATCGCTTCATCTTTAGTTTTTTGCTCATGTTATGATTGAAGTGCTTGATTAGCAATTTTTTCTCGAAATCTACAAATACGCCTACACATCCTGCACTCGTCTTTATTTTTATCAAATTGAGAACAATTTATTAATTCCCCTGTTTCATCCAAAAGTTCATAAGTAGTCTGCATTGTTTTATCTTCAAAAGAGCCGGACTCAAAAAGATGGCCATATAATGTTCCAATAGTTCCTTCTTTTGATAGAAAAATTGGACAACTTATACTTCTTTTGCTAAGTTCTAACATTTTAAAAAAGTCCCACCCCAATCCCTGCTCGGCTCGGCCCTCCCTTGCATTGCCTATATCCCCAAGGAAACAAGCTATGCGGTAAGGGCCTTATTGCCAAGCTACCAAAAAAACAAAAACACCACAGGTTAAGCCTGCCAGCTAACCCACGGCGTTAGAGTTGAATAAAATATTAAGATATCTAAATTTAATTTATTAGTTTTCATAAAACAAAAAGCACGATAAAAATCCTAATTCCTATCGCGCTTACCCTGCTCAAAGGGGTTTTATAATGAATGCTCGTTTTAATTGTTAAATAAAATCTCTTAAAATAAAAGCACCATAAATATCCTCTGTCATGTTTATGGTGCCTAAGACTTAATTTTCTATTCTTAGAATACTATTCTTTAAATACGAGTGTCAAGCCCCCAAAATTTCCCCTTCAATTTGCTGTTTCCAATAATATAGTAACTGTTTCAAATTATATATAGTTCTGAAACCTTATTAACTCTATTTTACCTTATTGGATATAGAATTATCTAACGGAGTTTACAATCAGAAACAAACTATTGACAAAAGATACGAAGCAGCTTAAAATTAAAGGGTAAAATTAATAATTAAACTTGGGATTACTCCACAATTTATCCACATGCCTAAAATACATAAAATGCTTGTGGAAAAATATGAAATAACTCGGCTAAATTTATGACAGCAGCAAAATCTTCATCAATTTCCGTAAAGATAAGATCCCTGGGAAGGTATCTTAAAAGACTCAGAGAAGAATTGAATTTAAGCATGCATGATGTGGCAAAGAAAACTGATTTAACGGCAGGTTATATTTCTAAAATAGAAGCAGGAAATACTTTCAAGTCTATTAATATCAATTCTTTGATTGCTTTCTCAAAAGTCTATAATATTCCAATAATTGCCTTGCTTGAAGAAGCCGGATTCTTGAAAAAACAAGACGACTTACCAGAACTCTCAACTTATCTAAAAACCAAATACGATTTATCCCCCCAAGCTATCAGGAATATAGAAATTTTTAAAGAATTCATAGAAAAGAAATACAAAAGATAAAAAAGAAATAAAAAAAACTGCGAAAATAAAAAACAACGTCATTGAATGACGTTGTTTTTTGTATGCTCTCTTGAGGGCTGGGGAAAAAGAATATAAAGGGCAGGTAAAATCCTAGGCACCCTTAAAAATCCCCAGCCCACAACAAAGCACTATCTACAAACCTCTAATTGTAAAATAAAAAATCTCCATTGCTGATTTAAGCTAATGGAGATTTGTTTTCTGTAAAATAAATTCCTCGCGTGGGGTCACACGCTCTCTCTCTCTCTCTCTCTCTCTCTCTCTCTCTCTCTCTCTCTCTCTCTCTC
>CAYRSI010000008.1:0-20794 GCA_964426965.1 uncultured Candidatus Saccharibacteria bacterium | reverse complement strand
AGAAATAATAGCCAATATTAAAAGCCCTAAAATAAAATAGCGCTCTTTTTTAGATAACAAAGATGGTAATTTTTTCCACTGGGCTTTTGAAGGCCAATTTTTGATAAAGTTTGGCATTTTTAGACTACAAAAGCATTCTTACAAATGCTGTCAAAATGAAAAGAATTGCCAGAATAATTGAAGTAGTGAAAATAAGTTTTTCCATTCCTCTTTTTTTGTAATAGATGCCGCCTTCACCACCACTACCGCCACCACCACCAAAAGCACCACCAAGACCGGCTCCTCGTTGCTGGAGCAGGATAAGGGTGATTAGAAATGCTGCTATTATTATTTGGACGATATTGAGAATAGAATCCATAATTTTATTTTTTCTTTTTAACTGTTGCGTGTGTTATTGCATTAAGAATAGCTAATATTACAACTCCCCAGAAATAAGCCCAGAAACCAGTAACGATTAATTCCGGCATAAACCAGACAACCAACCAAAGGATGATTATATTGATAATAAGCATGAATAAACCCATTGTCAAAACGATTAAAGGACCAGAAATGAATTTTAGAATGGGCTTAACAATGGAGTTGGCTAAAGCCAAGATACATCCAGTGATTACAATATCAATCAAATCCCCTTTGAATATTATGCCGGGTACAAAATAAGCAGCAATTAATATCCCTGCTGAATTAGTTACTACACTTGCTATGAAACGAAGAAGTAAATGCATAAATTCGTAGATATTTGTATCATAACATTTTTAATAATTAAAGCAAATAGGGGATTGTGAATTGAACTCTGTACGTTTTTCGTGTATAATATATGGCGACATGAGAAAAGATGATTTACAAAACATTATAGTCAAGGGAGCGAAAGTGCATAATCTTAAGAACATTGATATTGAGATTCCGCGGAATAAATTAGTGGTTATGACCGGGGTCTCTGGTTCGGGCAAGTCTTCTTTGGCCTTTGACACTTTATATGCCGAAGGTCAGCGCAGGTATATTGAGTCTTTTTCTGCTTATGCCCGACAATTCTTAGGAATTATGGACAAGCCGGATGTTGATAAAATCGAGGGTTTGCCTCCGGCGATTTCTATTAGCCAGCAAGGCGTTATTAGAAATCCCCGTTCAACCGCAGGAACAATGACGGAGATTTATGATTTATTGCGCCTTTTATTTTCTCAAATCGGCAAACCTTATTGTCCAGAATGCAAAAAGCCGATTTTTCGCCAAAGTATAAGTCAAATAGTTAAGCGAGTTTTAAGTCTGTCTCACGGTATTCAGATTTTTATTTTAGCTCCTCAGAAAGGGAAGCCTGGGGAAATTTTAAAGAATCTTCAAGAAAAGGGGTTTATTAGAGTAAGAATAGGTAGAGAAATTTATAAAATAGAAAAGGCGTTGGGATTAAAATTTAACAGCGATAATTCAGATATCGAAGTAGTAATTGATGAGCTTGTCCTTGATAAAAAAAACTTAGATAGGGTTCGAATAATTGATTCAATAGAAACAGCTTTGAAAATAGGCGAGGGAGTAGTTGTTGTTAATTGTCAGAACTCCGATTTAGTATTTAGCAGCAGATTTAGTTGTCAGGAGTGCGGGATTAGCATTCCGGAAATTGAGCCACGTCTTTTCTCTTTTAATAGTCCCCAAGGAGCTTGTTCGTACTGTACTGGCTTAGGCGTAAGGCTGGAAGTTGACCCGTGTTTAATTATCCCCAATTCCAAGCTTAGCTTAGCAGAAGGGGCAATTCGTCCCTGGGCTATGACTCCTTATAGAACGGGTAAACAGAATAATCAGTGGCAAGCTTTGGAAAACTTAGTTAACAAATATGGTTTTTCTTTAAATAAACCTGTTAAAGAGTTATCCAAAGAGATTATTGATTTAATTTTATATGGTGAAGCGTCTTATGAGGGCGTAATTCCTATTTTGGAGCGCCGCTATCGGGAAACTGACTCCGAACATACGCGCGCAGAGATTGAAAAATATATGATTATCAAAATATGCCCGATCTGCGAAGGAAGGCGCCTCCGACCAGAGGCATTAGCAGTAAAAGCAGCAGGAAAGAGCATTGATGAAGTTGTGAATATGAGCATTGAAGATTGCAAGAAATTCTTTGAGGAACTCTTGAATAATAAAAAGCTTGGCAGAGAGGAGATTAAAATAGCTGAACCAATCATTAAAGAAATAATTAGGCAGTTACAATTTTTGATTGACGTTAATCTGGAATATCTCAGCTTGGGCCGGGATGCGCCGAGTCTTTCAGCTGGAGAAGCCCAGAGAATAAAATTAGCTGCTCAAATCGGCTCTAAATTAACAGGCATTCTTTATGTTTTAGATGAGCCTTCTATTGGGCTTCATGCCAGGGACCAGGAAAGGTTGATTAAGGCACTTCGTAGTTTGCGGGACATTGGCAACACTGTTTTAGTGGTTGAGCATGATGAGCAAACTATTAGAAAAAGTGACTGGGTAATTGACATAGGCCCAGGGGCTGGAAGAGATGGAGGTAAGATTATTTTTGAGGGAACACCAAGGGACCTTGAAAAGGCTAATACTCCAACAGGAAAATATTTGTCTGGGCGTTTAAAAATTGACGTGCAAAGTAGAAAAAAGAAAGGTCCTAAATTCCCTGCCTTGCCGGCAGGCAGGCTAACAATTCGTGGCGCTAAAGAACATAATCTTAAAAATATTAATGTAAAAATTCCGCTTGGTGTTTTTGCTTGTATTACTGGAGTTTCTGGGTCTGGAAAGAGTACTTTAATGAACAATATTTTGGCTCGCGCCTTAGCTCAAAAATTTCATCGAGCCAAAGCTAATCCAGGAGAACATAAAGAAATTACCGGTTTGGAGAATTTGAACAAAGTGGTAATTGTTGACCAGGCTCCAATTGGTCGGACTCCTCGCTCTAATCCAGCTACGTATACGGGGATTTTTACTCATATTAGAGGTCTTTTCGTAGAAACCAAACAAGCAAAAGCCAGGGGATATAAGGCCGGTCGTTTTAGTTTTAATGTAAAAGGAGGAAGATGCGAAGAGTGCCAGGGAGCCGGACTAAAAAAGATTGAAATGTATCTCTTGCCTGATAGATATATTGAATGTCCGGAATGTCAGGGAAAAAGATATAACAAAGAAATTTTGGAAATTAAATATAAAGGAGTAAATATTGCCGAAGTTTTAGAAATGACCGTAGGAGAAGCTTCAAAGTTTTTTGGCGATAATCCTTTTCTAAGAGAAAAATTTAAAGTCCTGAATGAAGTTGGCCTTGGTTATATTCAGTTAGGTCAGCCAGCGCCTTCTCTTTCTGGCGGGGAAGCTCAAAGAATAAAATTAGCAACCGAGCTATCCCGGAAATCTATTGGTAAAACCATTTACATTTTAGATGAGCCCACCACCGGACTTCATCCAGCTGATATTCGTAACCTGCTTAATGTTTTGACAAAATTAGTTAGCAAGGGCAATACGGTTTTAGTTATTGAGCATAATTTGGATATGATTAAAAATGCAGACTGGATTATAGATTTAGGTCCCGAAGGAGGGGATAAAGGAGGATACATAGTAGCTGAAGGAAGTCCAGCGGAAGTTGTAGGGGCAAGTAAATCTTATACTGGTCAATGGTTGAAGAAGATCTAAATTTAAATAATCGGAGATTGAATCTCCGATTATAATATGCTATACTGGAGGCATCATGAAAAAGCCAAAATTTGTTTCAGATCAAATCTATCATATTTATAATCGTGGAGTAGAAAAGCGAAGGATTTTTCTAGATGATAAAGATTACTTCCGTTTTATTCATGATCTTTTTGAATTTAATGATATTGCCCCAGCCGGAAAGTTTTCGACTATCGGAGATCGGATCTCCGATAGTTTTAAGAAGCCGAAGAAGAGAGAGTTGTTAGTAGAAATTTTAGTTTTTTGTTTAATGCCAAATCATTTTCACTTGCTTCTTCGACAGCTGACAGAGAATGGCGTTATTAGGTTTATGCATAAATTAGGTATAGGATATACGATGTATTTTAACGAGAAAAATAATAGAGTTGGTCCATTATCTCAAGGAAGATTCAAGGCAGTTTTAATTGATAAAGAGCCACATTTTTATTATTTGCCTTATTATATTCACGTTAATCCGTTAGAGATAATAATGCCTAATTGGAAGGAAGGGGGGATTAAAGATTATAGAAAAGCAGAAGAGTTTTTAAATTCATATCGTTGGTCTAGTCATCTAGATTATATTGGTAAAAAGAATTTTCCCTCAGTGATTTCAAAGAAATTCCTATCTGAAATATGGGGTAGTTCTCAGAATTACAAGTCAGATATGAAAAAATGGCTTAGAGATTTCAGCTTAGAGGAAATTAGCAAGGAGATTATGGAATAGGACTATCGGAGATTGAATCTCCGATAGTCCTATTCCATACGAAACAAAAAAGAAGCCGCCGATTGCCGATGACTTCTTTAAGAGTTTAACTTAATTTTTAAAGATAAAATATTGTTTGAGATCGGATATCAATATTCTGAAGTAATGCATCCAGTTGAAGACGAAGAAACTTTCTTTGGGTTTTTGTTTCATTTTTCCTCCAAAATAAATTTTTAAAGAAAGAGTAGGTGCTCGCTGAATTTGGAACATTAAAGTTTAACATATTATCAAAATTAAGTCAAGTTTTTAGTCATTATGTCCTGGCTTTTAATTGTTATCATTGCTCATTTTTTTTCCGCCGGTATCTTTATTATTGACAGATACCTCTTGAAAAGAGGATTTCCCAATCCTTTAAGTTATGCTTTTTATACTGGGATTCTTAGTATTTTTGTTCTTGTTTTGGTGCCGTTCGGCTTTTCAATGCCAGGCATTGGTCAAATAATTATAAGTCTTGCTACTGGGGTGGTTTGGCTTTTAGCAGCCCTTATCTTTTATACTGCTTTGCATAAAGGGGAATCCTCAAGAGTGGTTCCGACTGTTGGCGGCCTTATTCCTCTTTTTACTCTGGGTTTAAGCTTTATGTTTTTAGGAGAGCGATTAAGTTCAAAAGAAATAATCGCTTTTTGTTTATTGGTTAGCGGCGGAATAATTCTTTCATTATTGGTAACAAAAGCTAGGATTTTTTCGAACAGTAAGGAGATCCATTTAACAAAAGCTTTTGTTCCTGCCCTGGGAGCAGCTTTATTTTTTGCTATTTATTTTGTAATGACTAAATCTGTTTTTCTTCATCAAAATCTTATTAGCGGAATGATTTGGATTCGCTTAGGCGCGGTTTTAGGGGCTTTATTTCTGTTAATTCCCTCCGTTTTCCGTCAGATGATTTTCAAAAAAGGAAAAACTATCAAAGTAAAGTCTTTTGGATTATTCCTTTCAGCCAGAGGTTTAGGCGCTGTGTCTGGTTTTTTAATTTATTGGGCTATATTCTTGGGCAGTGTGACTTTGGTAAATGCCCTGCAGGGTGTTCAGTATTTATTTCTTTTATTGTTAGCTTTTTTCTTATTTAGAAAAATTCCTTCATTGAGAGAGCAGTTTGATAAGAGGGTTCTTGTGCAAAAAATCTTTGCCATTGTGTTTATTTGTTTGGGGTTGGTCATATTAATTTTATGAAAAAAGTCTTTAGGATAGCAGGATTAGTTTTATTAGCAATAATTATTGTCATTTTTTGCTATTTTTTTGTTGGCAAAGCAAAGCCAGTTGAGAAAATAGATTTTGGCATTACCTTTAGCAAGATTTATACCGAAGAGTTAGAAATGGATTGGAAAGAAACCTATTTAGCTATTCTTGATGATTTAAACGTTAAAAAGATTCGTTTAATTGCTTATTGGCCGGAAATTGAGCCAACCCAAGGAAATTTTGATTGGGATGACTTGGATTGGCAGATTGAAGAGGCAGAGAAAAGAGAAGCAGAAATTATTTTAGCTGTTGGTCAACGGCTTCCCAGGTGGCCGGAATGCCATATTCCAGAATGGGCAGAGGGTCTTTTAAATAAAGAACGACAGGAAGAACTTTTAATTGTTATTTCTGAGGTTATTGAGCGCTATAAAAATAATCAGGCAATTAAATTCTGGCAAGTAGAAAACGAGCCGTTTTTAAGAACTTTTGGGGAATGTCCCAAATTAGATAAAAAATTCTTAGATAGAGAGATTGCTCTGGTGAAAAGTTTGGACCCTTCGACAGGCTCAGGGCAAGGTAGGCAAATAATTTTAACTGAAAGCGGAGAATTCAGCACTTGGATAGGAGCAGCTCGAAGAACAAAAATTTTAGGAACAACTCTTTACAGAACTATTTGGGCAAAACATATCAAGATTTATATCCGTTATCCAATTCCAGCAATTTTTTATCAGAGAAAAACTGCTTTAATTAAAAAGTTTTTTGATGTTGAAAAGATTATTGTTATTGAGCTCCAGGCTGAACCCTGGGGGCCAAAAGCCACTGTTGAGCTTTCCTTAAAAGAACAATTTAAATCAATGAATTTAGAAGAATTTAGGAAAATTATTGATTACACCAAAAGAGCTGGCTTTTCTGAAGCTTATTTATGGGGAGTAGAATGGTGGTACTGGCTTAAGACCGTTCATAACGACAGTAGTATGTGGGAAGCAACGAAGGAGCTATTTTAGTTAAGAGTTTTAGATAATCTTAAATCCCAAATAACAAATAAACAAACATCTCAAATCCCGATTTCATCGAGGATCCTCGACAGAGTCGGGACAAATTCTAAATCCCAATGACCAAAATTCTAAACAGTTTTGGATTTGGAATTTGGTATTTTGGATTTGTTTGTTATTTGGTGCTTGGTGCTTGTGATTTTATGTATACTATTGGACTTGATTTAGACGGCGTCATTATTGACCATACAAAAAATAAAATAAAAAAAGCCAAAGAACTTGGCCATATTATTAAAGCAGAGGAAATATCATCAGAAAGACTTAAAAAACTTATTCCTCCAGAGGATTATCGGGTTATTCAAAAATTTATTTACAACAAAGGAACACCCACGGCAGAGCCTATGAAAGGAGCGCTTCAGGCAATTAAATCTTTAAAAGAAAATTATCATATTGTTATTATCTCGCGTCGCGCTGAAGAAATGCGAAAAACTGCTTTGGAGTGGTTAAAAAAACACGGATTTTTAAACTATATCAAAAGAAAAGACATTTATTTTGCTGACAAGGACAGTGATAAAAATGTAGTTGCTAAGCGCTTGAAAGTGCATATATATATCGACGATAAATTAAGCGTTTTGGAATCATTAAAGAGTGTTCCCAATAGGATATTATTTGACCCTTATAATTGTTTTCAGATAAAGAATAAGGAGATTAAAAAAATTGAAAGCTGGCAGAGATTTTCTGCCAGCTTTAAGTTTATTTTAGCCGTCAATTCCTAAGTATTTGAGGTTTCTGAATAAATTTTTCTTTAAATCAAAATATCGTTTATTAATATCGCAAGGCTTATTTTTCAAAGGAATAATTTGAATTTCATCCCAGGAATGAATAGAGCAGGGAAACGGCACGCTTACATTTTCAACTATAATAGCGTTTAAGGTGGTGCCCATTTGTTTGTTGATAAAGTTTCGATGGATTCCGTCCATGATTACCAGATTAGCTTTGTGTTTTTCAATAATTGGCGGGATATAATAAGCTAAGCAGTAAGCTTGATGCTTGTCAGTGCCAAATACCATGTATGCGCCTAAATCAAAGAACCCAGAGCTAATTGAGAATTCTTTAAAGATTTTTGGCAAATTTTCAAGCAAGTTTTGATAATTTTCTCGATAAACAAATTTTTGTCCGATTTTTAGCTGATGAGAATCTATTCTAACTAAATCAAAGGCCGAATGTTTAAATGGTGATTGGTTGTCAAATGTTTTAATTTTTCTTATCAGCCCCAGAAGAAGTTCATTTTTAATAGGGATAATTGATTCAATCCTTTCCAAGTTTCTTAGTGGTAGAACTTTTTTAATGTCTTTGATTCTTGGAAGATTTAGCTGTTCTTTAAAGTTCCTAGGGCTAAGCTGTAGTCTTTCCAGATATTCTTTAAAGGAAATTTCCCATTCGGGCATATTATTCCTCCTTTTTTAATGTTAAAATGTTAAGGGACTCTTCTTGTTTATATAGTTTAACAAGAGTTAGAAACAGGTGTCAAATCCCAAATAACAAACAAATCTCAAATCCCAATTTTCAAAATCTCAAACAATCATTTTCTGTTTTGGTCATTAGAATTTGATTATTGGATATTGTTTGCGATTTGATGTTTGGTGCTTGTAATTTTATGCATATAGGTCTTGATATTGGCGGATATAAAATAAATAGTGTCTTAATGGCAGGAAAGAGAATAATCAAGAAAAGAAAGGTTCTAACCAAATCAATGAGCAACAGAAAGATAATGATTGCTCAAATTTTTGATTGTATAGATTTTTTGATTGCTAATGCAGGTGGAAAAAAAGTTCGAGGAATTGGCATTGGTGTACCAGGGCCAGTAGATTTCAGGAATCAAAAGATTTTTAATATTACAGCTTTTGAAAATATTGCTTTGACAAAAATAATTCAGGAACGATTTAAAATTAAAGCCAAAGTCGATAATGATGTTAATTGCTTTGGTTTAGCCGAAGCAGTGTTAGGGGCAGGAAAGAGAGCCAAGGTTTTAATTGGTTTAACTTTAGGTACAGGGCTTGGAGGAGTCGTGGTTATTAATGGTAAAGTTTTTCGCGGAATTTCTGGCAGCGCGGGAGAGTTTGGACCCATGATTATCGATAAGAATGGCCGGAAACCAGGCCGTAAGCCAAAAGGTCGTCGCTTAGAAAACAGGGGCGGTTTGGAAAACTATGTTTCAGCAAGAGGCATAGTTAGAACTGCTAAAGAAATTGGATGCAAGGGCGCAAATACTAAGGAAATTGGGCAAATGGCCAAAAAAGGCAATAAAAAAGCAATCAAAGTTTTTCAAATTACGGGAGAGTATTTGGGAATTGGCCTGGCTAATATTGTTAATATGTTAAATCCAGATATAATTGTAATTGGTGGCGGAGTAGCTAATAACGCTAAATTCATTTTTGGTTCAGCCAGAAAAACAATGAAGAAAAATGTAATTTCTCCTTTGGCAAAGAATGCTAAAGTTGTTAAAGCCAAGTTCGGTGAAGACGCCGGAGCAATAGGAGCAGCCCTTTTGCAAAGCAAAAGAAATTACAAATAGCAAGCACCAAATTACAAACAAATTCTAATGACTGAAATTCAAAATACAAAACAATATGATTTAGAGGAACGGACCCTTCGGCTTGCGAAGAGGGTAATAGGATTTTGTAAGAAGTTGAAAAAAACAACAGAAAATATTGAAATAATTAAACAAGTTGTGCGAGCTGCTGGTTCGGTAGGAGCGAATTACATTGAAGCAAATGAAGCTTTAAGCAAGAAAGATTTCATAATGAGAATAAAAATTTCTCGTAAAGAATCAAAAGAAAGCAAATATTGGCTAAGAATGATTGTGGAAACCAATAATTTAGAGGACGATGAAGAAGGAAAATTTCTTATTCAAGAAGCATTTGAGTTTGTAAAAATATTTAACTCTATTTTAACCAAAAGCAAATAAACAACTGTTTGGAATTTAGGATTTTGGATTTGGATATTGTTTGAGATGTTTGTTTATTTGTGATTTGTGATTTAATAAAATATGTCATATTTTATTGTTACAACCTTAGTTTTTATAGTTGCTATTCTAGTCTGGGTGATATTTGCTTTAGTAAAAGCTAGGCAGAAAATTAAATTCACCAGAGAGAGGACATCTTCTGACAGGCTAGAAAAAGCCATTGAATATCTTCAGAAAAAAAGCAAGATTACTAATGATGAGTACCAAAAACTTGTTAGAGTTAGTGATTCTACTGCCACCCGAGATTTAGATGAACTAGAAAAATTAGGCCTAATAGAGCAAATAGGTAAAAAAGGCAGGGGAGTGTATTATGTTTTGAAGAAATAAACGGCTCAAGAATTTGAGCCGTTTATGAGGTTATCCACAGGTAAAGCTTGACAAGGAATTTTAAAGGTTTAAAATAAAAATGTGCGGTGGAAAATCTTCGGGTTGGAAGCCGCACATTTTTTTTATTTGATTTGACATAGATTTATTTTTTTGTTATTCTCACTAAGAGTTATGTATTATCAAACTAACCAATGTCTAATCTATTGTTGTGATTGTTGCTATAATTGTTGTTGCGTCTTTTAAGAAAGAGGTTGGTTTTTTCTAAATAATTAAATACTTTAAAGATTAAAACTGACCCCTTTCTCAAGTGGTCAGTTCTTTTTTTAAAGCGTAAAAAATATGAAGCAATATAAAAATATTTTAGAAACTATTGGCAATACGCCAATGGTTGAGATAAGCAAACTTAATCCCAATAAAGACATTACTTTGTTGGCCAAATTGGAAATGCTCAATCTTGGTGGAAGCATTAAAGACAGAATGGCTGTTTATATAATTGAAGATGCAGAAAAAAGAGGATTATTAAAGCCAGGAGGAACAATTGTTGAAGCTACTTCAGGAAATACCGGGATAGGGTTGGCCTTGGTAGCCCTGGTAAAAGGGTATAAGGCAATTATTGTAACATCCGACAAGACAAGTCAAGAAAAAGTCAGTATGCTCAAAATTTTTGAAGCCAAAGTAGTTATTACTCCTTCAACCGCGCTGCCAGGTTCACCTGATAGTTGCATTGAAACAGCTAAGAGAATTGCCAAAGAAACGTCGAATTCTTTTTATGCTGATCAATATAATAATCCCAAAAATCCTCAAGCCCATTATTTAACAACTGGTCCGGAAATATGGCAGCAAACCAACGGCAAAATTGATTATTTGGTTGCTGGAATGGGAACAGGCGGCACTATTTCTGGGATAGCAAAGTATTTAAAAGGGAAAAATCCCCAAGTTAAAATAATAGGCGTTGATCCAAAAGGTTCAGTTTTTCATGATTATTTTAAAACCAAAAAATTAATTAAACCCAAGCAGTATAAAATAGAAGGCATAGGCGGAGATATGTTGGTTGAGGCCTTAAATTTTAAACTTATTGATGATGTTATTCAAGTTAATGATAAGCAGGCATTTGACATGGCAAAAAAACTCTTGAAAGAAGAAGGGATTTTTGTTGGCGGGTCAAGTGGGGCAGCAATGTTTGCTGTATTGAAATTAATTAAAAAAATTAATGAGCAGAAAACTATGGTTGTTATTTTTCCGGATGGAGGATATAGATATTTAAGTAAGATATTTACTTCTTAGTATAATTCGCTTATAATTACGATAGTCATGAGACAGAAAACTAAAATCTATCTTGATTATGCTGCAACAACCCCGGTTGATGCAAAAGTATTTAAGGCAATAGAGCCGTATTTTGTAAAAAAATACGGCAATCCAGCCTCTATTCATTTTTGGGGACAAGAAGCTCAGGCAGCTATTGATAAGGCTAGGGACCAAGTGACTAAATTTTTGAATTGCAAACCTTCAGAAATTGTTTTTACTGGGTCAGCCAGCGAGAGTGATAATCTTGCTATTAGAGGTTTGTTCAAAGCTTTAAAACGGCGCAAGGCCCTGCCTGCCGGCAGGCAGGGAGCAGGGCAAGAAATTCATATTATTACTTCTCAAATAGAACATAAGGCAGTTTTGGAAACCTGCGAGGATTTAGAGAAGGACGGAATTAAAATAACTTATTTGCCGGTCGGGAAGGATGGAATTATAAATATAGATGATTTAAAAGCCGAGATTACTCCGGAAACTGATTTGGTTTCCATAATGTATGTTAACAATGAAACCGGAGCAATCCAGCCAATTAAAAAAATTGGTCGGCTAATTGAAGAAGCTAATAAGAATAAAGAACATCGAATTTTTTTTCATACTGATGCAGTTCAGGCAGCTAATTGGTTGAAATGTAATGTTGATGAATTAAAAGTTGATTTATTGACTCTTTCCGGCCATAAAATTTATGGACCAAAAGGCATAGGTATTCTCTATATTCGGCATGGAACTCCTGTTTCTTCTTTAATTACTGGCGGAGACCAGGAATGGGGATTGAGAGCTGGGACAGAAAATATAGCCGCAATAGTGGGTATTGGGGCCGCGATCAAACAAGTCAAAAGTCAAAAGTCAAAAGTCAAAAGTATTGAGGAGTTGCGGGATAAATTAGTGGAAGGGGTTTTGACTAAGATTTCGGAAAGTAAATTAAATGGATCCGAAAAATCAGAAGAAAGAGCGCCGCATATTGCTAATTTTAGCTTTAAAGGAGTTGAAGGAGAAGGTTTAGTTGTAAGTTTAGATCAGGAAGGGATTGCGGCTTCCACTGGTTCGGCCTGTACCTCCCGAGCGCTTTTACCATCCCATGTTTTAATGGCAATGGGGCTCACAGATCTTCAAGCCCATTCGAGCTTAAGAGTAAGTTTAGGGAAGTATACAACCGTGAATGATGTTGATAGGTTTTTGAAAGTACTTCCAGGGGTAGTTGAAAGGCTGAGAAAGATCTCTGGGCGCTAATTTCTAATTAACCTAATTGCTCTAATTATTCTAATCAAATCCCAAATCCCAATTTCTAATGTCTAATTTTTAGTCATTGGGTCATTAGATATTATGTATTGATTAGGTCAATTAGGTTAATTAGAATAATTAGGTTAATTTATTTTTTATGTATAACAAAAAACTTTTAAAGCATTTTGCTAATCCTAAATTTTTTGGGAAAATAAAAAATCCTGATACTGTTGGCGAGGCGGGAAATCCCCGCTGTGGAGATTTGTTAACTTTATATTTAAAAGTTGATAATCCGCCAGCTGGCGGAACTAAAAAAATAAAAGATATTAAGTTTGAAACTTTAGGTTGCGCAGCTGCTATAGCTGCCTCGGATATGATTTGCGAATTAGCCAAAGGGAAAACTTTGGATAAAGCATTAAAGATTTCTTTTGAAGAGGTTTCTAAAGAACTTGGTATTTTACCTCCCCTAAAGATCCATTGCGCCCAATTAGTTACTGAAGCTCTAAGAGATGCGATTGGGAAATATAAGAAAAGTATTTGAACATTTTATTTTTATGGCAAATATTAAATCAAAAATCATAGAAGAAATTGAAAAATCAAAAAAGGAACAGATTGAATTTTTGCAGAAATTAGTTCAAACCAAATCTGTGAATCCAAATATGGATGATCCAACAAAATCAAGCCCTTATGATCCTATTGAGCTTGAGGTTGCGGAGTTAATTTTTAATAAACTTAAAAAAATTGGTCTTACTCCTAAATTCGAAGGCGTCTCTTCCTCAAGACCCAATGTGGTTTGCGAGTTTGGAAAAGGAAAGAGAACACTTATTTTTAACGGCCACATGGATACCGTTCCCCCGCCAAGAGGTTATGATTTTAATCCATTTTTGGGTTTTATTAAAAATGGAAAGCTTTATGGCGCTGGTGCTTTAGATATGAAATCTGCTTTATGCTGTTATATTTATATGGCAAAAGTCCTTTTGAAATTCAGAAAAGAATTAAATGGAAAAATTTGTTTACAATTTGTTATTGATGAAGAGCCTATGGCCGCATCTCATTTCGGGACTCGTTATCTTTTAGAAAAAGGTTATATAGGAGATGCAGTCATAGTTGGTGAACCAGGAACAAGAAAGATAACCATTGGAAATCGGGGCGGCTATAGATTTAAAATAGAAGTTTTCGGAGAAGCAGCTCACACAGGTTCAAGAGAATGGGAGCAAAAGAAACAAGGATTAAACGCTATATCAGAAATGACAAAAGTAATTAAGGTTTTACAGAATTTTAAATTTTCAACAAAAGAACACTCAGTTTTTCCTGGAAGAAAAAATGTGCTGACATTTCCAACTTTAATTAAGGGCGGAAAAGCAATTAATATAGTTCCTGATTCTTGCACTGCTTTTGGTGACACAAGAATTTTGCCTGGAATTACAAAAGAATATATAGAAAAAGAAATCAAGAAAAGAATTGATGGATTAGGAATAAAATACAGATTAACCCCAATTGTTTATGTTCCAGCAACCTTTGTTAAATCAACAGAATCAATTGTTCAAATCCTTAAAAATAATACAAAACAAATATTAAAAAAAGAACCAATTGTTGAGGGCTCTGGTCCTTGGAGTGATATGTGGATGTTTATTGAAAAAGGAATTCCAGCAGTGAACTTTGGTTGTGATGGGGAGGGAATGCATGATAAAAATGAATATGTAGAAATTAAAAGCGTAATTAATGTAACGAAAATTTACGCTTTATTAGCTCTTGATTTTTTGAAATATGTGTCTAACCATTCCGGCTAAAATTATTTCTTTGGAAAAAGATAAAGCAATAGTTGATTTCGCAGGTAAAAAACAAAAAGTTGATACCCAACTTGTTAAAGTTAAAGTTGGGGATTATGTTATAGTTAGCAATGGGTTTGCGATTAAAAAAGTTGAGCCCAAAGAAGCTCAAGAGATCCTTAAAATCATAAGCCCCAAGTCATTTGACTGGGCAAAGGAGGTATAATGAAAATTACTAAAAGAGCATTAAAACTAACCAAAAAATTTGCTGAAGGCGCGCTCTGTAAAATAGATTTTAATCACATAGAAGCCACGCTGTTTTGGCCTTTTTATGAGGCAATTGCAGAGAAAAAAAACAAGAAAGAGATTGATGAAGAGGTAGTAAAGAAATATTGGCTTGAGATTCATAATGATGTTGTTTTTAAACGATTTCAGAAAGGCGATCTTACGGCCAAGCAGGCAAGGAATTGTATGGTGCGTCCAAGCAAGAGAGGAGATAAATTGATTTGCGTTCATGGCGGAATTGTTGTTTGCACTATAAACGAAAAAGAAGCTAAAATTTTGAAAAAGAGGGTTTATAAATTGTGAATCCTCTTTTTACATAATTTTTATTTGCAAAAGTTTTTGAATGTGGTAAGATAGAACATAAGGTTTTGGACTTTAACAAAGGAGAGATTAGTGAAAAAATTAATGTCAGAGAGTTTTATTGAAAGAATAGTTATGATAATGGGGCACGTGATAGTAGTTATCGTGCTTTTCGCTTCGAGTTTTTCCACAGCACCATTATGGGCATTGATACTTATGCCCTTGTCTTTTATTGGTCATGCTTTATTTTGGTGGTCCATGCTTCCTGTTTTCTCGCGCGTTTAAAGAAATAATCAATTTTTCAATTATCTAAGCTCGGATAGTTAAATTCGGGCTTTTTTGTTTTTTCAAATTTTGGTATAATAGAATTAATGGAAAAAAAACCAGTTATCGCTATCCTTTCCTTAACCTGTTGCGAGGGATGCCAGGTGGCGATTTTTGATTTAGGGGAGAGGTTTTTGGAATTTTTAACCAAGGTTGATATTGGTGATTTTAGGATGATTGAGGGATTGCCGGACGTTGATAAATATGACATTGCTATTATTGAAGGAACAGCGATAACTAAAGAACAAGTAAAGCGGCTTAAAACAGTCAGGAAAAAATCCAAGATTTTAATAGCTATTGGCGCTTGTGCTTGTTTGGGCGGAGTTCAGGAAATTAAAGATTATAGAGGAGATAAAAAGCAATTAATTAAAAGCATTTATCCAAATGTCAGGGGCATTGATAATCCCGATATCAAGTCAATAAAAGAAATGGTTAGAGTTGATTTGGAAATTCCGGGTTGTCCAATCAATAAAGAAGAATTTTTTAAATTGATAAATAAAGTTTTAGAAGGTGAGATTCCTAAAATTCCTCAAAATCCGGTTTGTGTCGAGTGTTTGAGGCGAAACAAGAATTGTTTACTTCTCTTAGGTAAGCCATGCCTGGGTGCAATAAGCTTGGCTGGCTGTGGCGCGCCTTGTCCAGCCAGCGGTTTTCCCTGCGATGGGTGCAGAGGACCCAGGGAGGGAATCAATTTAGAAGCTATGAAAAAAGCTTTAAAAATTAAAGCTCGTTTGAGCGATAAAGAAATCGAAATGTTATTGGAGAGGTTTGGGAAGAAAAATGAGTTAACAAAAATATGAAAATTAGAATTGACCACATAGCTAAAATTGAAGGCCATGCTAGTTTTACTGCTGATATTGTTAAAGGCGACGTTATGGCCGCCAGAGTTAAAATTGAAGAAGGAGCCAGGTTATTTGAAGGCATTATGAAAGATAGAAAAGACGTAGAAATTCCGGAAATAGGCAGCAGAATTTGCGGAGTTTGTCCGGTTGTTCATAATTTGACCGGCTTTAAGGCATTAGAAGGCGCTTTTAATGTTAAAGTAGAAGAGCCGGCTGTTTTGTTAAGAAAATTAATGATGATGGGGCAAATAATTAACAGTCATGCTCTTCATCTTTTCTTTTTCTCTTTATCTGACTTTTTCGGATTTAAAAACCATGAGGAACTTATAAATGAGTATCCTGAAAAAACTCATGATGCAATGAAAATAAGGGATGTGGGAAATAAATTAGTTGAGGTTATTGGCGGCAGAACAATTCATCCATTAACTCCTTGTATCGGCGGAATAAGGCAAGCTCCTGATTTGGAGAAATTAAAAAAACTTCTTAAGGATTGCAAGACAGTTTTGCCTTTAACAATTGAATTAGGGAAATTATTTATTAATTTAAAGTATCCTGATTTTTCAAGAAAAACTATTTTTGTTTCTTTGACCCATCCCAATGAATATGCAATTTACGAAGGAAAGATAAATGTGGGAGATCGCAACTCCCACATAGAGCCGAAAGAATTTCTTTTACGAATCAAGGAGTTTCAGGCAGGGGACAAGGTAGCTAAGAGGACCCATTTTGAAAATGCGAGTTATATGGTCGGGGCCCTGGCCCGGTTAAACAATAATAGAAATAAATTAAATCCAGAAGCCGAGAAATTGCTGGAAAAATCTGGCTTAAAATTTCCTTGTTATAATCCTTTTTATAATATTTTAGCCCAGGCCGTTGAAATGGTTCATTGTTTTGAAGAGGCTACACGAATTTTGACACGAATTATAGGCGAATGGGATGCGAATAAGAATCTGACTGCTAGTGCCCAAAACAGAACGGGCAAAGGCATTGGGGCAATTGAAGCGCCGCGCGGGACATTATTTTATGATGTTAAAATAAAGGAAGGGATAGTTGAAAATATAAACATTATTACGCCGACTGCCCAGAATATTGCTAATTTGGAAGATGATTTAGAGGAATTTGAAAAATTGGAAGGGTTCAAAGATTTAACCATTAAGCAAAAAACAGATAAAATAAAAATGTTAATTCGAGCATACGATCCCTGCGTAACTTGCGCAGTGCATTAAACTATGCACGACTGGCACTTAACTAACGAAATTTTAAAAACCGTTCTTGAGTATGCGAGCAAGAACGGTTTAAAAAATGTTTCAAAAGTGAAGCTGGAATTAGGTTCCATTATTGAGCATGGCGAAGATATTACCTTGGAAAACCTTGTTCATAATTTTAAGCTGCTTGCTGAAAATACCATTGCTAAGAATGCAGAGCTGGAAATCAAAAAGATAAAAAGCCCAAATTGGAAACTAAGAGAAGTAGAAGGAAATGAGAGGAAGGGTTGACAAAAGAAGTTCAATTTGCTAAGATGGAGATGTGGGTGTGTCCGACCTTGCGTTGGACCTCCATTCTATGTCGGTAGGAGACCTTTTGGCTTTTGTTTGAGAGGTCTCTTACTTTTTTTATATATAACAAAGCCGGCGGAAGTACAAACCCCAAACTATGTCTTTTGTGGGTGCTAGTCCGCCGGCAAATTTAGTATAACAAAGACAGGAAAGATGTCAAAGGATTTTTAAGAAATCCTTTTTTATGATAAAATATAGAACATGAAGAAGATAGTAAAAATCTCAATTGTTTCAGTAGTTTTGTTTTTTGTTTTTTATATCCCGATCTCTCTTGCTGATTCAGTAGGTCAGAGTAGGAATTTTTATGTTGACCCAGTTTATGATTCTTCTGGAAGAACCTGGGTTCTTACCACCCTTCGTCATATTGGCAAGAAGAGTTATTTTTATATAGAAGATAAGTGGTGGAATTCATTAAGTTCTTATAAGAAAATTCAAGCCGAGAGAATCATCAAAGATTTGGCTATCGAATTTGATAATGTTATTTATCCCAAATTAACTAATATTTTTGGCGAGGTTTGGGATCCAGGAATTGATGGGGATTCTCGCATTACTATCTTAATGTCCAGACTTAAAAGGACTGCCGGAGGTTATTTTGATTCTTGTCACGAATATCCCCGCTCTCAATGCAGTAGTTCTAATGAGCGAGAAATGATTTATGTTAATGCTGATTTTATCCTTGATTCCAAGATAAATAGTTTCCTTGTTCATGAATTTCAGCATTTAATCAGCTGGAATCAAAAAGAAAGATTGACCGGCCTTAAGGAAGATATTTGGTTAAATGAACTGCGGAGCGAGTATGTTCCTACTTTACTTGGCTATAGTGATCCTTATTCGGGGAGCGTTTTAGAAGCGAGGGTAAAGAAATTTTTAAGCGACCCTTCCGATCCCTTAGGAGAATGGACAGGCAAGGCAGCTGATTATGGAGCTATTTCTCTTCTGGGTCATTATTTAGCCAATCAATTTGGAGAAGAGCTTTTTTCGTTAATGTCTAAAAATCATTTTGTTGGCATAAGGAGCATTAATCAAGCACTTGAAGAAGCTGGTTATTCAGAGGATTTTAATGAGGTTTTTACTAACTGGAGTTTGGCTAATTATTATAATAGTTTAGGAATGGGCAGAGGCGGAAAGTATGGCTATACTAATCCTAATCTTAAAAAAATTCATATTTCGCCAACAGTAAATAGTTTTTATTCTTATAGTTTTGTTAATTTTTCAGAAAAAACCAAAGATTGGTCGTCGCGCTGGTATTTACTCAAAAACAGACTATCTTCTGACGATGGTTCTATTGCTTTAAAAATAGAGTTTAAAAGCTCAAGCCAGGGAGCGGATTTTAAGGTGCCTTATATGATTAATTATCAAGATGGTCACCATGAATTAGGTTTTGTAAATCTTGAGAATCAAGCTGGGGTTGCTTATATTTTTAATTTTGCTAAAAGCGTTGATTCTATTTTGGTAGTGCCGACTAATCATTCAAAAATTAGCAATTTTACCAGCAATGATGTTTCAGCTTTATTTACCTTGAAAGCTTCAACGGTTGTTGTTAATCAGCCAGTAATTACCAATGTTTCTCCTTTTAATGGTCCTTTTTTTGGCGGCAATAGCGTTGTGATTAAAGGAGGTAATTTTCAAGAAGGAATAGAGGTTTATTTTGGCGGAGCCAAAGCTTCAGATGTTACTTTTATAGATGAAATTTCTTTAAACGTTATTGTCCCTTCTCATGAAGCAGGCTTAGTAAATGTTTGGATAAAAAATCCTGATGGCAAAAGCAGCGTTTTTGCTCAAGGGTATGAATATAGCAGAGGCGCTATTACTGATGGTTCATTAATTAGAGCCAAAGGTGACTACAGGGTTTATATTATAAAAGGAGGCTATAAGCGCCATATTTTAGATAGTAGAATTTTTGATTTTTACGGACATTTGAATTGGTCAAATATTATAGAGGTAACTTCAGAAGAACGAGATTCTTATAAAGATAGTGCTTGGGTTAGGGCAGATGGTGATAAGAAAGTTTATGAAGTTAACAACGACAAAACAAAGCACTGGTTAAATATGGCTGCTGAAGAGTTTTATGTTTCAGGTAGAAGCTGGGATGGGGTTTTTGTAATAAATAATCAAGAACGGGATTTTTATAGAATAGGAGTAGATGTGCTTTATAAGTAGCTCCCAGAGACGTTAAATTGCGAAACGTTTGGCGTCCCAGCGAGACGCCTCACTCTGTCCTCGCTTCGCTCCCGTCGCCTTCGGCGACGAACCGTGCCCGCTCAGCTGCGGAGGTTCTCAATTTAAGTCTCTGCTCGCTACTAAGTCGTTCAAGGTGAAATATATTTCCTCGCCTTAAACGAATGTGAGCGAAGGGATATATAAATATATTTCCTCATTTTATGGTTTTAGAAGAATTATCAAATCTCAAAAAGGATGTTTCCTTGGCACCGTATACAACGTTTAAGATTGGTGGAAAGGCCAGGTATTTTTATGAAGCTAAAAATAGCAAAGATTTAGTAAGGGCAGTTAAGGCGGCAAAAAAGTCAGATATGCCTTTTTTTATTTTGGGTGGGGGGAGCAATATTTTGGTTTCAGATAAAGGGTTTGATGGCTTGATAGTTAGGCTACAAGCTACAAGCTACAAGCTACAAGCTAACAAAATAGTGGTTGACGCCGGGGTATTGCTAAGCAAGCTGGTTGATGAGTCAGTAAAAGCAGGTTTGACGGGTTTAGAGTGGGCAGTTGGGATTCCTGGGACAGTTGGAGGGGCAGTCAAGGGGAATGCTGGCAGCCAGAAAGGTGGCTCAAGTATTGGAGATTTAGCAGAAAGCGTTACCTTATTAAATCCAGCGGGTCAGGTTATTACTGTTGATAAAAAATGGATGCGATTTAGTTATCGCCACAGTCGCTTGAAAGATATGGCCAAAGAAAAGCAGTTAATTATTCTATCCATAGTTCTAAAGTTAGAAAAAGGTGATGTCAAAAAAATAAAACAACTAATTAATGAACGATTAATTGGAAGAAGGCAGAATATTCCGAGCGAACCATCAGCTGGCTGTATATTTAAAAATCCAGAAAAATACTCTGCCGGCTATTTAATTGAACGATGCGGGGTAAAAGGGAAAAAAATTGGCAGAGCAATGATTTCTGAAAAGCACGCGAATTTTATTGTGAACATGGGCGGCGCCAAAGCAAAAGATGTGATTAAATTAATTAAATCATGCAAAGAAAAAGTAAAAGATAAATTCGGCATAGAGTTGGAAGAAGAGATAGAATACTTAGGCGAATTCTAAATTTTAA
>CAYRSI010000007.1:0-21898 GCA_964426965.1 uncultured Candidatus Saccharibacteria bacterium | reverse complement strand
CTAAAAAGGAATTAGAAAACAAATCTTTAACTGAAGATGAATATGATTTTATTGAACATTTTGGTAGTCATTCAGAAAACCTAATAGAGTTTGTTTCAGGGGGAGATGTTGATCCAGAGATATTTAAAACTGTTATGATAGCCGACGTTCATACTGAAGGAAATGTTGAAAAAGCTTTAGAAGAGGGGGTTGGATACATTAAGACTTTAATTGCAGCCTATAAGCTTCCTGAGGGCCATATTTTAGTAGGAGTTGGGCCGGTATTTAGCTATTACGAATTTAAACAGCCAATGGAAGAGAGATTAACTGATGAAGCCTGGAGAGAGATGTTAGATACTGTGCATCCGCCTGAACCTGAATGGACCAAGAGTTTTTCTGAGTAGTATGAAAATTGAATCTTATGATTTTGGAAAAATTAAAATAGATGGCAAGGAGTATGTTCATGATGTGATTATTTCTGCTGACGGGGTAAATGATTGGCAGCGGGAAGAAAGTCATTGGGCTTTAATTGACGATTTTAAAGAAGTTATTGAGAAAAATCCCAAAATATTAGTTATTGGGACCGGTTATTCAGGGTTAATGAATGTGTCAGCAGAAACCAAAAAATTTTTAGAAGATTTAGGCATGAAAATAATTATTGAACCAACGAAAAAAGCTTGCGATATTTTCAACAAGCTTTTGGAAAAACAAGGAGTTATTACTGCTATTCATTTAACTTGCTGAATAATAATGTCAACAAAATAAAGATATTAAGAATTACTAAAAGAATTAAGGTTTGAAAAATCCCGAAGATTGGAATTATAAAGATACTAACAAGAGAAGCACCTAAACAGGAGCCGAGCAGATCAGCTCCGTAAATAATGCCTGCTTGCCTCGCCCTTTTGGGGCGGGGTTTTTGCTTTAGATAAAGCTTATTAATAATTGGAAATTCAAAGCCAACTATTGCTCCAATTAAGGCGCCTCCACACAAGAAAATTATTTCAATTACAAGCGAAGGCCTGGGTAAGGTTCTAAACAAAAACCAAGAACCAAGCAGGAAAACTAAACAAAGGAGGATTATTAAAGCGTGAATAGTAATTAAGTAATTGATTTTTGCCTTGGAAATTTTCCTGGTTCCCAGCCAGATTCCAATAGCCATACCAGCCATTAAAGCGGTGATTATTAAACCAATTTTATAATAAAGATATCCATAGAATACTTGAAAGGCATAGATAATAATTATTTCCGCGGCCATTAAGGAAAAACCAGCTACTGCCATAACTAGAGGAAGTACTCGAAACCGTGCCCGCTCGGCTGTGGAGGTTCTTAATTTAAGTTTCTGCTCGCTATATCTGTGTTTTAAGATGATTGAAATAATCAACAATCCAAACAACCCGACAACCCACAAGAATCCTATTTTAGAAAGAAAACCTAAAAATTTTGCCAATCCCGAATGAAAGTGACTAATCCAATAAGTAAAATTATAGTAATAACTTATTGGGTACCAGTCTTTGTTAATTTTGGCATTTACGTTGGTTTTTAAGGCGGTTAGCACTGTTTCAATCCGGTCATTAGTTAACCTATATTCAATATAATTTTCAGTAACAAAATTGTTTTTGATGTTTCGTTCTTTTAATCTTTGAATTAGTAATTCGGGGTCGTAATTTAAATTACCTTGTGAAGCAATAAAAAAATTAGTGTCTTCGGGGAGGATTATAAGATAAGGAAAAGTTTGTTTAATGGTGTTATAAAGTGAAGTCTGGAGATTTTCTAATTCTTGGTTTAGATAATTAGGAGAAGAAGAGAGGTGGGTGGCTAAAATTCCGTAGGGAGCAAGATGAGCTTTGATTTCTTTTAAAAATTCTTGACTATATAATCTGTTTATTAAAGCAGTTGAAGGGTCAGGAAGGTTGATTATTATGACATCGAATTTTTCTTTGGTAGTTTTCAGAAAATAGCGGCCATCGAGATTAGTTATTTTTATTCGTTTATCTTCTATGTACTGACGAAGTTCAGGGGATATATACTTTTTAGTTATTATAACGAGTTGTGGGTCAAGCTCTAAATAATAGACTTTACTTGGTTGATATTTTAAGATTTCCTTTAAAGCGCCGTTAAATCCAGCGCCAATTAAAAGTATATTTTTGGGATTTGAATGATATAGGAGAGGGAAGTGGATTAAATATTCATTAAAAATTTCTTCTTTGTCAGGTCCTAAAAGAAGGCCAGTTTCATAAAAATTATATTGGCCGTTGGTCTTAGTGACGGCAATATTTCCGTAGGTAGAATTTTTAGATTCAATGAGTTGTTGATTGGGAAAGCGAAGCTTGCTTGTTTCAATATTAATGTTTTTGGCCCAGATAAAGATTCCTACAGAAATAATCAGTAAAACGATAGCAGTTATTTTAAAGATAGTTAGTCGATCCCGAATCAGAAACAAAATAAATCCAGCAGCAATTAAATTTAAGCAAGCCAAGATTCCCGAGACTTTAAATTCGTTAACAAAAATTAAAAAATAACTAAAAATTAAACCTCCAATAATAAAGCCTATGGTTTCATAAAAATAAGATTTTCCAAGTAAATAACTTGTTTTTGCCTTTTTAGCTAACGAATTCCAGGCCCTGTTAGCGATTACAAATTGGAGTCCGAGAATTAAACAAAGAGGAGCAATAACTAGAAAAGCGTATAAAAGAGCAGGAATCAAATTTGGTATTTCTCCAGGCGTTCCACCCATAATATTTTTACTAAGCCGAATTAAATAAATTTCCAAAGGAAAAAACAAAGCCACCAAAATATGGCAGCTGACAAAAACTTTCGAAATATTTAGATTTTTTTTAAACAATTTTCCAAATAAGAGACTTCCCATGCCTACCCAAAACAACCAAGTAAAAAGAATCCAGCCAATAAAAAATTCATTGCCAAAAAAACCAATCATCAGCTCTCTAATGACAACAACCTGGGCAATGATTGAGGAAATCCCCAAAACTATAAAGGAAAAAATAAATATCCTTTTCATCATTATTAAGTTTAAAGGAGGGCGGTTGATTAATCAAGAAAATTAATTTGAATAAGCAGTTTATTTGTGATATAATTGAAGCACAATGTTTATAAAAAAGAAAATTATAATAATTGTTGTTGTAGTTGTGATTTTGGGTGTAGTTAGTTGGATAGTTTTTAAGGGCAAAGGAGAATTGCCTTATGATTTTGCTGTTGTTCAGCAGGGTGACATCGTAGAAGAAGTTTCAGCTACTGGCACGGTTAAGTCGGCTGAAGAGGTTGATTTGCGGTTTGAAATCAGCGGAACAGTAGAAAAAGTTTATGTTTCTGAGAGTTCAGAAGTAAAACAAGGCGTTCAATTGGTTAAGCTCTACACTGGAAAACTTCACAGCCAATTTCTTCAGACTCAAGCCAGTTATAATCAGGCAAAAGCTGAATTAGATAAATTTATGGCAGGGGCTACTGCTGAAGAAATTCAAGTTGCTGAACGAGTGGTTGAGAATGCCCAGATAGTCCTTGAGGACAAAAAGGCAGAAGCTGAAAATGATTTAAGTCAGGACTATGACGATGCCCTTGATACATTTGATAATGCTTATTTTGATGCAGACAAAGCAATGAAAAAACTTGAAACTCTTTTTGACGAAAATAAGCTTTATAGGGAATATCGTTCTGATTTTACCTTTAGAAGTATTCAGTCCAGAGACGATGCAAAGGACAAGAAATTAGAGGCAGATTTTGCTTATGAAGGCCTTGAAGAATTGATTGCAGTAATACGCAGCGATTCTTCGCACGACGAGATTGACAATACATTTACTCCCTTTCTTTCTTATCTAAGAACTATTCGAAATGCATTGGACGCAGCTGGCGACCTTATTGATTTGGTTGTCTTGCATTCCGAGTACAGTCAAACTCAATGGGATGCAGACAAAGATAACATTGAGGCTGGAAGAAACACAATTCATAGCGCTGTTAGCGATGTGCTATCTGCTCAACAGGCAGTTGCCAGTCAAAAAGTTACTAACCAAACAAATATTAATTCAGCTGAAAATACTTTAAAAAAAGCTGAAGATGATTTAGCTAAGATTAAAGCAGTCCCCCGAGAGGTTGATATTGCTGTTTATAGGGCTAAGGTTGAAAAAGCCAGGGCTTCAATGGTAGAGTTTCAGGAAAAATTAGATGATGCAGTATTAAAGTCGCCTATTGAAGGGATAATCAGCAAGGTTAATGTTAAAATTGGCGAGGTAGTTACAGCTGGTGGCGAATCAGTCATTTCTTTAATTAGTGCTAGTAAGTTTCAGATTGAAGTAGATATTCCCGAGGCTGATATTGGGAAAATTGATTTAGGCAATCCCGTAGTAATTATCTTAGATGCTTTTCAAGAGGAATTCTGGCCTGGTCAGATAGCAGAGATGGAGCCAGCCGAAACCTTAATTGAAGGCGTAGTTTATTATAGGGTAACAGTTATTTTTGACGAAATAGATGAGAGGGTAAAATCAGGGATGAGCGCTGATGCGAATATCGAAACCGATAAAAGAGAAAACGCTCTTTTTATTCCCTATAGAGCCATTGTTTATAAAGAGGGTAAAAAAATGGTTAGATTATTGGAAGATGAGGAAATAAAAGAAGTTGAAGTAGAAACCGGACTTAAGGGAGGTAAGGGAGAAATTGAAGTTGTTAGCGGATTAAATGTGGGTGATAAGGTAATTACTTTTATTAAAAAATGATTGAAGCTCACAACCTAAAAAAAGAATATCACGGCGATTCTGTTGTAACCACCGCCTTAGACGGTGTTTCTTTTGACATAAAAGAAGGAGAATTTGTAGCCATTATGGGTCCTTCTGGTTCAGGCAAATCAACTCTAATGCATATCATGGGATTTCTTGATAGGTCCAGCTCTGGAATTTATAAGTTTGAGGGTCAGAAAATGGATGATTTAACAGATAATGAGCTGGCTTATATTAGAAATGAAAAAATGGGCTTTGTTTTTCAATTTTTTAATTTATTGCCCCGGACTACAGTTTTTGACAATGTTAAACTTCCTTTAATTTATACGAAAATCTCAAAAGAGAAAAAAAACAAAAGAGTTAAAGAAGCAATTGAATCGGTCGGCCTTTCCCATCGAGCAAAGCATTATTCTAATCAGCTTTCTGGCGGCGAGCAACAAAGAGTAGCTATTGCCAGGGCAATTGTTAATCATCCTTCAATTATTTTTGCTGATGAGCCAACTGGAAATTTGGACAGCAAATCAGGTCAGCAAATAATGGAAATTTTAGAGGACTTGAATGATAAAGGACATACCGTAGTTCTTGTAACTCATGAAAAATATACTTCTGAAATGGCAAAACGAGTCATTCAGCTAAGAGATGGAAAGATAGTCAGCGATAGAACAATTGATCATCGAAGGCATGCTAAAGATGGGCTAAAAAAATAAATATGGATTTAAAGGATTCAATAAAAATTTCATTCATTGCTTTAAAGGCCAATAAAACCAGGTCTGCTTTGACTATGCTGGGAATTGTTATTGGTATTGGAGCAGTAATTTTGATGATGTCTCTTGGTAGGGGAGCTGAAAGTTTAATTGTTGGCCAGATTCAGTCCCTTGGTTCAAATAGCATTTACGTTGAACCAGGTTCATTTGACCCAAAGGGAGGATTCGACGTAATGTCCACAGCCGTAGAAGAAATGACTATAAAAACCCTTACGCTTAAGGATGTAGAAGCGATAGAAAAAGATCCTTTGGTTGATATGGTTTATCCAATGGCTTATGGAGTAGCAAGAGCTGTTTATAGAAATCAGGATGAAAAAATTACTTATATTGGAGTTACGCCAGAGGCTTATGAAATGGACGATTGGCACGCAACTATTGGAAGAGAAATTAGTGATGAAGAAGTTAAATCAATGGCAAGGGTGGTAACATTGGGCTATAAAATTGCAAAAGATTTATTTGAAGAAGAAGACCCAATTGGAAAAACAATCAGAATTAAAAAAACCAATTTTAAAGTAATTGGCGTAATGGAAGAGCGGGGAATGGAAATGTTTCAAAACTATGATGAATATGTGTATGTTCCTATAACAACTGCGCAGAAGCTATTATTAGGCATTGACCATTTAAATGCAATTACTATTCATGCCATAAACGAAGAAGTCGTAGAACCGCTAATAGAAAATATCCGTTTAATTCTTAGAGAAACTCATAATATTTACAATCCAGAGGGTGATTTATCTAAAGATGATTTTAAGGTAATGAGTCAGGTTGAAGCATCTGAAATGGTGGGCCAGATTACGGGCATTCTTACTGCACTTCTTTCATCTATAGCTGCTATTGCATTGATTGTTGGCGGAATTGGCATTATGAATATTATGTTGGTTTCAGTTACTGAAAGAACTAGAGAAATCGGTCTGAGAAAAGCAGTTGGGGCACGAAACAGAGATGTTCTTAATCAGTTTTTGATTGAGTCTGTAACTTTAACTGTTTCAGGTGGCATCATTGGTTTTATTGGTGGAACTCTGGTTTCTCTTGCAGCAGCAATTGGGCTAAGCAAAATCTTAAATACAGATTGGGCCTTTGTTATGCCTTTTAATGCAGTAATTTTAGCTTTTGGGGTTGCAGCTATTGTTGGTTTAGTTTTTGGGATTTATCCCGCCAAAAAGGCTGCAAAATTAAATCCGATTGAAGCTTTAAGGCACGAGTAAGATTTATTGGGCTTGACAAAATATAGTTATGAGCATATACTCATAATAGATAAGAGTAGATTTCTAATTACTCTAATTGATCTAATTATTCTAATTTCACCCAGCACAAAAGCGAAGCTTTATGCGGGGCAAGAATCCCAATTTCTAATGTCTAAAATTTTGAGTCGTTAGGAATTCATTAGGTTAATTAGCCTATAGCCCGAGGGCTCGGCTCTTTAGGGAAATTAGGTTAATTAGGTTAATTTTAATACTATGCCTTTTGGTGATGGGACTGGTCCTATGGGTCTTGGGCCTGGATATTGGGGAGGCTATGGCAGGGGTTACGGCAGAGGTTATAGCTGGCAATGTCAGCGATTTCCCTGGCGGCCGCGTTGGTGGTGGGCTGAGGAACCAACAATCAAGGAAGAGAAAGAGATACTGGGAGAGGAGATTAAGGTTTTGCGAGAGGAGTTAAAAGCACTTGAAGCCAGATTTCAAGAACTAAAGACTAAAAAGAAAAAATAAGTTATAATAAAAGCATAATGCAGATATGTGAATTTCATGCTAATTATGCGAACTGTGAATATTTGCAATTTGTAGATTAGCATATCATTTGTAGATTTGCATTGTATTGTATGCCAATAGGAAGAGGATTTGGTCCGCCAGCTGGCGGGCGAGGCTTAGGACGAGGTGGCGGCCGGGGCAGACAACCTGGTGGTTTTGGATTTGGTCCCGGTGGAGATTGTATTTGCCCAAAATGTAATACAAGGGCAGCTCATCAGAGGGGTATTCCTTGCTATGAACAAAAGTGTCCAAAATGTGGCAGTTCCATGACTCGGACTAATTAATTCATAATTTATAGTTCATAATTCATATGAAAAAAATCTGTATTACATCTACAGATCCTAATTTAGATTCATCAATTGACCCCCGCTTTGGCAGGTGCGGGTATTTTCTTATTGTTGATGAAAAAGGGAAATTAGTTAAAGCCATCCCTAATGACGCTGGCCAAGCTATGCGCGGAGCAGGAATAACCGCTGCTCAAGTAGTGGCTAATGAAAAAGTTGACATTGTAATTACTGGCAACGTAGGCCCTAATGCTTATATGGTTTTGACTTCTTCTAAGATTAAAATATTTTCAGGCGTTTTTAATGCTTCAGCTAAACAGGCTTTTGAAATGTATAAAAAGGGTAAATTAAAAGAAGTTGAGCCGTCTCAAGATTTGGGTCCAAGACCTGGTTTTGGCCCGCCTGGCGGCGGAGGCGGAAGAGGAGTTGGTGGCGGCAGAGGAAGAAGATTATGAACCAGGAAAAAATTTCTTTAATTAGTACAATAGTTAATTTTGTTCTGGCTATTTTAAAATTAATAGTCGGCTTTTTAATTAATAGTGTTGCTTTAATGGCTGACGCTATTCATTCTGGCTTAGATGTATTTTCTTCTTTGGTTACTTTTTTAGGAATTAAAGCAGGGCAGAAACCGGTTGATGAAAAGCATCCTTACGGTCATTATCGAAGTGAAAGTTTGGCTGGTTTTATTGTAGCTATACTATTAGGTCTTTCTGGTTTTTGGATTCTTTATGAAGGAGGAATCCGCTTTATAAAATTAGAACCGGTAAGTTTTAGTTTCTGGGCAATTGGTTTAATAATTTTTTCAGTAATAATAAACGAAGTAATGGCACGGCTAAAATTTCATTACGGCAGAAAGCATGAAAGTTTATCCTTGGTAGCTGATGCTGAACATTCTCGAGCCGATGTTATTTCTTCAGCCGGGGTTTTAATTGGTTTAGTTTTGATAAAATATTTTATTTATGCTGATGCGATTGTTGCTGTTTTGATTGGTCTTTATATCCTTAAGCAAACTTTCAGCATTGGGAAACAAATCACTGATTCCCTTTTAGATGTTTCCAATAAAGAGTTAGAGGAAAAGATAAAAAAGATTTTTTCTGCTCATAAAATTGAAATTTCTGGAATAAAAACCAGAAAAATCGGCAGTGCTAATTTTGCCGAAATTAAGATCCAGTTAGATCCGAAATTAAAAGTAGATGAAGTAAGCGAGCTAACCGCTACTTTGGAAAATAAATTACTTAGTAATATCCCGGAATTAAAATATGTAGTTATTTCAGTGGAATCTCATGAAATGAAGCGAGGAACTATTATTAGTCTTGGTAAAAAATTTGGATTTAAGAGGGGATTTGAGCCAATTGGCCCAAAGAAATTAGGAAAAAGGACAATTATTCCAATGGAAAATAAGGAAATCAGTGACCATTTTGGAATAAAGGAGTATTTAATAATTGACCAGGACGAAAAAGGAAATATTCTTAGAAAAGAATTTATTAAAAATCCTTACTTTGAAGAAGAAACTGGTCATGGATTTAAGTTTACTAAAGCAGTTTCAGCTGATAAAGTGATTGTCCGGAAAATTGGTCCTAATGCTAAAAGAAATTTGGAAGCTTATAATATTGAATTGAAAATTGTTGAGCCGGATAAAAAATTAGAAACTATTTTAAAAGAATTATGATAAAGAAGGTAGGTGTTACCGGTGGAAAAGGAGGAACAGGCAAATCTACAGTGGCTGTTCTTTTAGCTAATCAATACCTTGAACAGGGCAAGCGGGTTGTTTTAGTAGATTGTGATGTTGAATGCCCGAATGATTATCTTTTGATAGGAGCAAAATTGGGAAAACCAATCAAGAAAGTTTATGGTGAGTTTCCTGAATTAGATAAAAAGAAATGTAAAAAATGCGGTCTTTGCGTTAAAACTTGTCGCGAAAATGCAATTTTCCAGGCTCCGGGAAAATATCCTGTGTTTATTAGAGATTTATGCTCTGGCTGTGGCGCATGTTGGTTGGTCTGTCCTCATAAAGCTATTAAACCAAAGAAAGAAAAAATAGGCGATATTTATTTAAACAAAATCCCTGCCTCGCCGGCAGGCGGGCAAGACCTATACTTGATTACTGGTATGGCAAAACCTGGCTTAGAAGAAACCGGTCCGGTAGTTACAGAAACTAAAAATTTCGCTCTAAAATTTGCCAAACAAAAAAAGGCAGACCTTATTTTATTTGATACAGCAGCTGGTACTCACTGTCCAGTAATTTCAGCTCTTTTGGATTGTGATTTAGCTTATTGTGTTACCGAACCAACCCCAATGGGCGCCTGTGACTTGGAATTGATTTTGGATTTATGCAAGAGATTGAAAGTACCAGCTCAAGTGATTTTAAACCAAGCTAATTTGGGAGATAAAAAGAAAATTCATCTCATCGCTAAAAAATTTGGTGCAGGGATTGTGAAGGAAATTCCTTATTCAAGGGAAATCGTAGAACATTATTCTAAAGGTCGATTATTAAATTTTAATTTTTAAATTATGCTAGAATTAACCGATCAAAACTTTGAACAGGAGGTTTTAAAAAGCGATGCCCCGGTTTTAGTGGATTTTTGGGCGCCGGGTTGCCCGCCCTGTGAAATGATAAAACCCACCATTGAAGCAGTTGCCGAAGAATTTGAGGGTAAGGCAAAAGTAGGAAAATTAAACGTAGCTGAAAATCCAGAAATTGCCCAGCAATATAAAATTATGGGAGTTCCCACTCTTATTATTTTTAAAAACGGAAAAGGAATAAAAAGAGCAACCGGTTTAAGGCCAAAGGAGGCAATAGCAAGCGCGCTTAATTCCATGCTTTAAATTATGGCAAATATACCTTTTTTAGAGAAAGACCAGGTTGAAGATATTGCTAAACAGGTTTATGAAAAGTTTGAAAAAGAAACAGGCAAAGTACCTGAATGGGTAAAAGTAATGGCTCACAGTCCTAAAATTTTAAAAGAGTTTACTGAGCTTTTTCAAGTAGTAATGCATAAAGGTAAAATAGAACCACATCTGAAATGGAAGATAGCTTATACTATTTCTGAGATGTTAAAATGCCCTTTTTGCGTTAGTGTAACTGCAAAAATGTTAAAGAAATTTGGGGCGACTGAAGAGATGATAGGGAAAATAAAAGAAACAAAGAATTTACCAGAAGAGGAAAGAGAGATTTTAGAATTAGTAAAAGACATAACAGCAGATGCTCATCTTGATAAGCCAGAAGTTTTTGAGAAATTGAAAAAGAAATTTACAGAAGCTCAGATTATAGAAATTATTTCAGTTATTGGCTTTTTTAACTATATTAATCGCTTCAATAACACCTTAGCTATTCTTCCTGAATAAATATTTTTTATTTTTACTATGAGAAAAGTTTTATTTTTTATTTTTGTTTTAATCTTAATATTCAGCAGCTTTGGCAATGTTTTTGCTAAGGAGGATTTAGAAATTAATTTTTTCTATTCAGAAATCTGTCCTCATTGCGCTGATGAGCAAAATTTTTTAGATGAGATTGAAGAAAAATATCCTGAAGTTAAAATTAATCGCTATCTTAGTACTGATCCAGATGTCCGCAAGCTTTTAATAGATTTATGCAGAAAATGTAATGCTGAAAGATATCTTGGCTTAGTGCCAATGACTTTTGTTGGCGAGGAGTTCTTTCTTGGCTTTGATGATGTAGAAGGTAGAAAAATTGAAGAATCAATTCAAAGGCAGCTCAAAGGAATGGGTCCTGCTCAAGATAAAAATAAAAAGAAAATTAACCTTCCGATTATCGGTGAAATAGATTTAAGTAAACACTCTTTGCTTATTCAAGCAGTTGTTTTAGGTTTTTTTGATGGGCTTAATGTTTGTTCTTTAGGGGCATTGATTTTGATTTTGGGTTTGGTTTTAATTTTGCGTTCAAGAAGCAAAATTTTAATTTTCGGCGGAATCTTTATTTTGACAACCGCTATTATTTATGGGCTTTTAATAGTGCTTTGGTATCAGATTTTTTATTTCTTAGCTCCCTTTTTAAAAGTAATGAATATCTTAGTTGGGCTTTTGGGTATTTTTGGTGGAATTTATTTTTTAAGACAGTTTATTAAATTTAAAAAATACGGACCTACTTGTGACATAAAGCCAGGCAAGGGAGTAATGTCAAAATTTTCTTCAAGGATGCAAAAAAGCTTTAAGGAAACCGGAGGTATCTGGGGCATTGTAGTGAGCATTTTTATGTTTGCTATGGTAATTACAATTGTAGAATTCCCTTGTTCAGCTGTTGTTCCAGTGTTTTTTGCCAGTAGCTTAGCTGAAGCCCAGCTTTCAACTTTAACCTATCTTTTATATATTGCTATTTTTGTTTTCTTTTATCTGTTCAATGAGCTTATTGTTTTCTCAATAGCCGTTTTTACAATGAGTGTTCGAGTTGCTTCAAGTAAAGTTATGACTTGGATTAGTCTGGCTGGGGCAATTATTCTTTTTGCCTTAGGGTTTTATTATCTGTTTGGTCTTTAAATCTAAATTGGTAAGCGTTTATGCCAAGCACCAAAAAAATTAAAAAAGAAATGAGAGAGATAAAAGATGAAGTTTTGGCTTGTAAAAACTGTCCTCTTTATAAAACCAGAACCTATCCGGTGATTGGCCAAGGAAGTCACCAGACAAAAATTCTTTTTTGCGGTGAAGCCCCGGGCCTTAGCGAAGATAAAACAGGCCGCCCTTTTTGCGGGGCAGCAGGAAGGGTTTTAGATGAATTATTAGAGTCAACAGGAATTAGAAGAGAGGAAATTTATATCTGCAACATTTTAAAATGCCGTCCTCCGGGAAATCGTAATCCTAAAAAGGAAGAAATTGAAGCTTGCACGCCTTATTTAGAGAGGCAGATTGAAATTATTAAGCCAAAAGCAATTTGTACTCTGGGGAATTATTCTACTGCCTATATTTTAGAAAAATACGGCCTAAAAGATAAAATTCAGGGCATAAGCAAAATTCATGGGAAGATTCTTTCTTCAGATGATATCAAAATTATTCCCCTCTATCATCCAGCCGTAGTAACTTATAATCCCAATATGAAAGAAATCCTTAAAAAAGATTTTGATATTTTAAAGAAATATAAACTATGAAACTTGTAATTGCATCAGGGAAAGGCGGGGTTGGGAAATCAATGCTGGTTTCGGCTTTAGCTATGCTTTTTAATAAAGAAAAAAAGGTAGTAGCAGTGGATTGTGATGTTGATGCTCCGAATTTAGCTATTTGGTTGAATGAGATTGAAAGGTGGGATAAGATCTTGCCTGTTATCACGTCAGCTAAGCCAATTTTTGATTATAAAAAATGTATTGGCTGCGGGCTTTGTGCTAAAAATTGCCGTTTTGCAGCTTTGGTAATGAAAAAAGGGAAACCAGCACTGAATCAATTTCTTTGCGAGGGATGCGGTGCTTGCGAAGTGATTTGTCCGCAGAAAGCAATTAAGTTGAAGCCGGTTCAAAATGGACAAATCAAAATCAAAAATACCAAATATAAATTTCCATTGGTATCTGGTCAGCTTTTTCCGGGCGAGACTGGTTCAGGTAAGGTGGTTGTAGAAATTAAGAAAGCTGCCGAGAAATTTAAACATGATTTAATGATTATAGATTCTTCGCCGGGAACCGGCTGTCCGGTTATTGCCACTCTCCAGGATGCAAATTTTGTTATTTTAATTACCGAGCCTACTCCTTCAGGGCTTGCTGATTTAAAAAGAGTTTTGAAGGTAGTTAATCATTTTAGAATTCCCTGGAAGTTAGTTATAAATAAATGGGATATAAATCCTGAATTTGTAAAGAAAATGGAAAAAGAATTTAAGAGAAAGATCTTAGGTAAAATTTCCTATGATAAAAATATTTTTAAAGCTATTGCTAATTTAACCCCGATTTTAGAAACTAATTTAAAAGCTAAGAAAGAAATTGAAGAAATTTTTAATAAATTAAAAAATTACTTGTGGTGAGCTTGTTAAATCATGCCTCGACCTATAAAACCAAGAAAAATTAAATTTGAGCCAGGCGCAACTTATTTTAAGCCAAGAGCTGTTCCCCTTTCAACATTAAAAGAGGTCAATTTAAGTGTTGACGAGATAGAAACGGTTCGACTTCATGACCTGGAAGACTGCAATCAAGCAAGATGTGCTAAAAAAATGAAAATATCATCGAGTACTTTTCAGAGGATTTTAACTTCTGCTCATAAAAAAATCGCTGAAGCTTTAATAAAGGGCAAGGCAATAAAAATTTGGAAAAAAAAATCCACAATATAACTCTTATGCCCGGAGACGGAACCGGACCAGAAGTAATTTCAGCAGCAAAGAAATGCATTGACGCTACTGGCGTGAATGTAGAATGGGATGAGGTAAAGGCAAGGGGTGATAATATTGATAATATTATTTCCTCGATCAAGAAGAATAAAGCAGCCCTAAAAGGACCCATTATTACGCCCATAGGAGAAGGTTTTCGTTCTATTAATGTGGCTTTGCGACAAAAGCTTGATCTTTATGTTTGCTTGCGTCCTTGTAAATTATATCCAGGAATTCATTCGTCATATAAAGATATCGATTTAGTTATTATTCGGGAAAACAGCGAGGACTTGTATGCGGGGATTGAATTTGAAAAAGAGAAAAAAGAAACCCAGGAATTATTGAATTGGCTTGAAAAACATACAGGAAAGAATATTCGTCCGGATTCTGCTTTAGGGATAAAGCCTATTTCTCGGTATGCCTCTGAAAGAATTTTTAAATTTGCTTTTGAGTATGCTGTTAAGAATAAAAGAAAAAAAATTACCTGTGTTCACAAGGCTAATATTATGAAGTTTACCGATGGTTTATTTTTAAAGACAGCCCGAGAAGTTGCCAAAAATTATAGTCAGGTTGAATTTGAAGAAAGGGTTGTTGATAATATGGCTATGCAACTTGTTCGGCATCCGGAAAATTTTGATGTTTTAGTTTTGCCTAATCTTTACGGAGATATAATCTCTGATCTGGCTGCTGGTTTGATTGGGGGATTAGGGGTGGCGCCAGGAGCAAATATTGGCGAGAAAATGGTTGTTTTTGAACCAACCCACGGAGCGGCGCCTAAATATAAAGGAAAAAATAAGGTTAATCCTTCGGCGGCTATTCTTTCCGGAGCTATGATGCTTAAGTATTTAGGAGAAGAAGAAGCGGCTGAAAAATTAGAATCAGCCTGGCAAAAAGTAATCAAAGAAGGAAAATTTACAACCTATGATTTAAAAAAAGACCGTAATGATCCTACGGCCGTTGGAACCCAAGAAATGGCCGAGGCAATTATAAATAAACTTTAATGAAGAAGCAAACTTTTTTTCACATACAAAAAAACAATTAAAAGAAATTGCCGAGGTTTTAAAATTAAAACCCTCGGTTTTTCAAAAATTAGTTAAGTCAGATAGAATGATTAAATTTGAAATACCAATTAGGATGGATAATGGAAAAATAAAGGAATTCAATGGTTACAGATGTCAGCATAATAACGTCTTTGGTCCTTATAAGGGTGGAATTCGTTTTAGTCCAGATGTCTTTGAAGACGAAGTTAGGGCCCTAGCAATGTTAATGACCTGGAAGTGTTCTTTGGTTGGCCTTCCTTTTGGTGGAGCAAAAGGAGGAATTGAAGTTGATCCCTTTAAGTTAAGTCCAGGAGAATTAGAAGAGCTTTCTCGAGGTTATGTTCGAAAAGTTTTTCCTTGGATAGGGCCGGATAAAGATATTCCAGCGCCAGATGTTAATACAAATCCTCAAATTATGGCTTGGATGGTTGATGAATACGTTAAGAAGTCAAAAGTCAAAAGTCAAAAGTCAAACTGCTTGGAGCCTTTACGGGGAAACCGCTTGATTTATGGGGCTTAAGGGGTCGAAAAGAAGCTACCGGATATGGTGGGGCAGCGATACTTAAAGCGCTTTCAAAAAAACTCAATCTTAATCCTAAAAATACCACCTTGGCTATCCAGGGATTTGGTAATGTTGGCTATTATTTTGCGGATAATGCCTATAAGCAAGGATATAAGATTTTGGCTATTAGTGAAGATTACGGAGGAATTAATGTTAAAAAAGGGCTTAATCCCGAAGAAACTTTAGAATGTAAGAAGAAAAAAGGTAAAATTGTCGGCTGCTATTGTGTGGGTAATATATGCAATTTGGGCTTTGGCGGGGAGATTAGCAACGAAGAACTTTTAGAGGCAGATGTTGATATTTTGGTGCCGGCAGCAGTAGAAGAGGTAATTACCAAAGATAATGCCCATAAGATTAAAGCAAAATACATTATTGAAATGGCTAACGGCCCGATTACTCCGGAGGCAGAAGAAATTTTAGAAAAAAGAGGGATTAAAATAATTCCTGATATTTTAGCTAACTCTGGCGGAGTAATTGCCTCTTATTTTGAATGGCTTCAGTCAAAAGAGAAGAAAAAATGGAAAAAGGAAAGGGTTCGAAAAGAACTCTCAAAAATTTTAGAAAGGTCTTTTGATAAAGTTTGGAATTTAGCCAAAAAAGAAAATATATCTCACAGAAAAGCAGCCCTAATTTTAGCAATTGAAAGGGTTGTTGAGCCGATGAAATAATTGACACTTGTCAGTTATAGGCGCATACTCATAAAAGGAGGTTCCTTAAAAATGAAAATTTGTGTACCTTCAACAGGTTTGGATTTAAACAGTAAGGTAGATTCAAGATTCGGCAGATGCAAGTATTTTATTTTTATTGATTCGGATAATTTAAATAAATACGAGGCAGTAGAGAATGCCAGTGCTTGTGCCGGGGGAGGAGCAGGAGTTACTGCAGCTCAATTTGTTGTTGACAAAGGAGTAAAAGCAGTTTTAGCAGAAGATGTCGGACCCAAAGCTATGAAAATCTTACAGCAGGCAGAAATTAAAGTAATTACTGGCGTAACCGGTAAAGTTAAGAAAGTCGTAAAAAAATATAAAAAAGGGGCTAAGAATTAGCCTCTTTTTGAAAAATAGAGTATAAGTGTGGTATTATTAGATATATGGTGATTTTAGGATATATTTTAATTAGTACGTTTTTGATTAGTCTCATTGCTTTTATTGGGGCTTTGACTTTATTTTTGAAAGAAAAACTATTGAATAAAGTTCTTTTAATCTTGGTTGCTTTTTCTGCCGGAGCTTTAATCGGGGGAGCATTTTTACATTTAATCCCAGAAACAATTATTAAAGTTGGCTTAGATGAAATCTCGCTTCTTAAAGTATTTTTGTATTTGCTCCTTGGTTTCTGCATCTTTTTTATTTTAGAACAATTTATTAGATGGCATCATCATCATGCAACTTGTCATCCTGAAATAATGCCTTTTTCATACTTGATTTTAATTTCTGATGGAATTCATAACTTTATTGATGGTTTAATTATTGCTGCTTCTTTTGTCATTGCTTTTCCAGTTGGGTTGATTACTACTTTAGCAGTAGCACTTCATGAAATTCCTCAAGAAATTGGCGATTATGGGGTTTTAATCTACGGCGGGTTTAAAAAAATTAAAGCTTTATTTTTAAACTTTTTATCAGCTATTACTGTAGTTTTTGGCGGGATTGTTGGGTTTTTGCTTTCAGAAAAAATAGGGGAGTCAGTTGTTTTTCTTTTGCCTTTTGCTGCTGGAAACTTTATTTATATTGCTGCATCAGATTTAATCCCGGAAATTAAACACAGAACTAGTTTAAAAAAATCACTAATCCACTTTTTTGTATTTTTACTTGGAATAGCTTTAATGTTATTAATAAAATTATTTTAAAATGAAAAAAGAAACAACTCTTATAAATTTAAAACCAGGGCAAGAAGCAGAGATTATTTCTGTAGCTGGTGGCTGGATGGCAGCCAAAAGATTGGCTGATTTAGGATTAACTCCAGGAACTAAGGTAAAAATTATAAGAAAAGCTCCATTTTTAGGTCCGGTGGAGATTGAGGCTCGAGAATCAAAGCTGGTTCTGGGTCGAGGATTAGCAACAAAAGTAATGGTAAAACTAATCTAAACATGGAAAAGAGATTAAATATAGTTTTAGCTGGTCAGGCAAACGTAGGAAAATCTGTGATTTTTAATCATCTGACTGGCCTTCATCAACATATTGGTAATTGGCCAGGCAAAACTGTAGAAAAAGCCGAAGGGATTTTATATTACAAGGGCTATACCATTGATGTTTTAGATTTGCCGGGAATTTATTCTTTAGCCACTTATTCAATTGAGGAAGTAATTTCTAGAGAATATATTGCTACTCAGAAACCAGACTTTGTGGTTAATGTAATAGATGCTACTAACCTTGAAAGGAATCTACTTTTTACCCTTCAACTTTTGGAATTAGAAGAGCCGACTGTTTTGGCTTTAAACATGGTTAATTTGTTGAGTAAAAAAGGGATAGAGATTGACTATAAGAAATTGGAAAAAATTTTAGGAATTCCAGTCGTTCCCACGATAGCTATTCATCGTAAAGGCTTAACCAGGATTTTGGACCATGGAATTAAATTAATAGATAAAAAATTAAAACCAAAGCCACTGAAATACGGCGAGAAGGTAGAAAGACAGATTAAAAAATTAGCCGGTAAATTATCCAATATAGCCTTCCCTTACCCTAAAAGATGGTTAGCAATAAAACTTCTAGAAAAAGACGAGAAAATTAGAGAATTAGTTAAAAAAGAAAACCCCAAAGTTTTAAAAAAGGCAGAAGCACTAACTCTTCAGTTGAAAGAAATTCACGGCCATGATTCTTCAATAGTAATTGCTGACGAAAGATGTCACCTGGTTTCTAAAATAGTAAAGGAAGTGATGAAAATTGCAAAACCCAAAAAGATTAGTCTTAATGAGCGATTAGATAATCTAACTTGTCACAAAATTTGGGGGTATCCAGCAATGATTGTTATTTTGGGTTTGGTTTTTCTGGCAATTTTTAAATTTGGCGATTGGCTTTCTTCTTTGTTGGGAGAAATATCTTCGGGCTGGCAGATCGGCTTTCAAAATATTTTTGGCACATCGCTTTTAGCTTCACTATCCTGGAGTGGGATAGAAAGCGTTTTTGCCTTGATTAGTATTGTCTTGCCCTACATTTTACCTTTTTATATTCTTTTATTTATTTTAGAAGGCTGGGGCTATCTGGCCAGGATCGCCTATCTATTAGATAATTTAATGCATAAATTAGGAATACACGGAAAGGCTTGTATACCTTTGATGTTAGGGTTTGGCTGTAATGTCCCGGCTTGTCTTTCTTGCCGAATAATGGAAACTCAGAGGGAAAGATTTATTACTGGATTTTTGAGCACGCTTATTCCTTGTAGTGCAGTAACAGTGATTATTATGGGGTTAGTAGGAAAATTCGTAGGAATGGGTTGGGCATTAGGATTATATGTTTTTGCTGTTTTGATAATATTTATTTTGGGGAAATTAGCTTCAAAAATTTTACCGGGAGAGCCAACTGAACTTATTATGGAGATGCCTGATTATAAAAGGCCCAATTTTCGAACAGTGCTTTTGCAAACATGGTTTAGACTAAAAGAATTTATTTATATCGCCGGACCTTTGATAATAATTTCAGGAATAATAATTGAAGGACTTTATTTAGCTGGATGGCTTACTTTTATTGCCAATGCTTTGAGTCCTGTTACGGTAAAATGGTTAGGCCTACCTTTAGTTACTGGAATTTTATTAATTCTTGGAATTCTAAGAAAAGAATTAATTTTGGTAATGTTAGCCACTCTATTAGGAACGGCAAATTTTATCCAGGTTTTAACCCCGGTTCAGATGATTACTTTGGCAGTAGTTAGTATGTTTTATATTCCTTGCATTGCTACCATAGCGGCTTTAGCTAAAGAATTTGGCTGGAAACGAGCCTTGGCTATTTCTGGTTTTGAAATTTTATTTGCAATTGGAATTGGAGGATTAATCTCAAGATTATTAGTTGCAGTTTGGTAGGTCTATGCAGACACTAAAAATTTTGGTATAATAAAAACAGATAATAATTAACCTATAAATTTATGGCTAAAGTTACTCAAGAGCGAGAAAAATGCATTGGCTGTGGAACTTGCGTAGCAGTTTGTCCGGATTTTTGGGTGATGGGTGAAGACGGTAAGGCAACATTGAAAGGAGCGAAAGATGCTGGCAATGGAATATTTGAGCTGGAGGTGGATGATGGGGGGTGCAATAAAGAAGCTGCGTCAGCTTGCCCGGTTCAGATTATTAAAGTTGAATAATAAATATCAGGCAATTATTCAGAAATAAGTTTTTTATATTTAGAGCTTCGGTATTGACATCTTTTCTATAATTTGCTACAATAGAATCTCATCCTGGATCTTAACAAAATTCTATCCCTTCCTTATTACTGGATGAGGTAATAAGAGACAAATCAAATAGGATAGAATTAGGAGGCAAAAATGTGGGTTTTGTTAGTATTTCTAGTATTGTTTTTCGTGGGTGTATTTATTATAGGTGTAAGCGGTAACAATGACGGGGTTGATGCTTGTGGATACGCAACGGCGGTAATAGCGGGAATTCTATTTATCGTTTGCCTAGCTGGTTGGCCAGCAACTTATATTGGGTCTGTGGACACAATAGCAGAACTTGAAGCATTCCAAGAAGGAGTTTTCGATACTTATGTAGCAACTGTTAATGCCACCGAGCAAGCAGTTGTCAAACTGGATTTGGAAAAGTTACTGGTTAGCGCAGAGAATATCAAACAATCTACTAATTTATCAGACCGAATTGTTGAACTTAGAGGAAAAGTTACTTGGTATAACGAGAACCTGAAGAAATTAAGAGCCAAAAATCAGATTTGGTGGTTGGACAGTTTCTACAAAGATGTCCCTGATTCTCTTCATATTATTAAATTGACAGGCAAAGAACTTAAACAGGAAACTAAATAATCTACAGAAATTTTATCTTTCAAAAAGCGTCAGTACAAGCTGCTGGCGCCTTTTTTGTTGCCTTATTTAATTGAAAATGATACGATAAATTAGTAAATTTAGCCCCCATAGCTCAATGGATAGAGCAGGGCCCTCCTAAGGCCAAGATTTAGGTTCGACTCCTAGTGGGGGCAAAATCAAGGCATTTGTGCGGGGCCTAATCCTCCGATCCAAGTTCGATTCTTGGCGAGGGCATATTTGTACGAAGTCTTGCACATTGATAAGATCTGGGGTACAATATAAGTATGAAAAGGCAAGATATCAAAAAAGAAGCCCAAAGACTTCGCAAATTAGGAAAGACTTATTCAGAAATTCAGAGAATAATCAACCAGAAAATACCCAAAAGCACTCTTTCTTATTGGTGTAAGAACATTTCTCCTTCTGCGGGTTATTATAAAAAAATTCAATCTTTAAATATTACTAATCTAGATAGAGCAAGAAAGATTGCTTGTTTAGTTAATAAGAATAAAAGGAAGAGATTTTTAAAGAGTTTAAGAAACAGAAATTTATATCTAATCGCAAAAATAGATAAAGATATTCAGAAGATTGCGCTTGCCACACTTTATCTCGGCGAGGGATCTAAATGGAAGGGTACTCGTTATCTTGGGCTTGGAAATTCTAATCCCGATGTTATAAAATTATATCTGAAACTATTAAGGAATTGTTATGCTATAGATGAAAGTAAATTAAAGTGTAGAATTGGTCATCGGGCGGACCAAGACATAGACAAGCTTCAAAGATTTTGGTCGAGAATGACGAAAATATCTCTTAGGAATTTTTATAAAACAAAGCCCGATCCCAGGACAATTGGTAAAAAAACGAGAAAAAAAGATTATAAAGGAGTTTGTGTCATATATTATTTTAGCACCGAAATTCAATTGGAGCTGGAAACAATAGCTAATTTAATTTTAACTGAGGGCCGTTAGCTTAGTTGGTTTAAAGCGTCACTATGGCATAGTGAAGATCACCGGTTCGAATCCGGTACGGTCCACCATATTGAATTTAATAAAAATTTATGACTAAGAACCAACAATTTACCCCGCACCTTTTTAGGATATATGTTCTATGTATACATTCAAAAAAGCAAATCTGATGGTAGATTATACATTGGATCCACAAAAGATCTTAGAAAAAGAATCTTAGAGCATAAAAAGAAAAGAATACAATCTACAAAATATCGTGGTGAATTCGAATTAATTTACTATGAAGCCTATAAGTCCGAAAAGGACGCAAGAATAAGAGAGAAAAATCTTAAATATTTTGGTAAAGCCTATGCACAACTCAAACAACGTATTAGCAAAAGCCTCGAAGACTAAACAATCCTCAAAAGGTGCGGGGTTTATAATTGAAGGCGGTTATCCTTTAAGGGGTAAAATTCGGCTAAGCGGAACCAAGAATGCAGCAACCAAGATGTTGATTGCCAGTTTATTGACCGATGAAGAGGTTATTTTGGAAAATTGTCCTGATTTAGGCGATGTTCAAATTACAGCTGAATTGTGTCAAATCGTAG
>CAYRSI010000006.1:0-22389 GCA_964426965.1 uncultured Candidatus Saccharibacteria bacterium | reverse complement strand
CAGGTGAAATCATGCCTTTTTCAATATCCATTGCTGCTACTCCGCCAATCGGAAACCCATAGCCCTCGTGAATGTCAGGCATAGCCAAAGAATAACTAATAATCCCCGGCAAAGTTGCTACATTCACTAATTGCCCCATGGATCTATCCTTAAAAGCTTGCTCCAGCATCTTTTCATTAACATAAATTCGCGCCGGCACTTGCATGTCCGCACGAAATGACTTAGGAATCTCCCAAAGATAGTCGTTGATTTTTTTAAAATCTGACTTTTGCATGTCTTTGTTATTATATACCATAATTATATGTCAAATAAAATTGTAACTTCGTATAAACCATCTTTATTTTTCCTTATCTCCAACCCATGATAAGTCACGGCTTTGATATCCTCACCAAATGATTCAACCTTGTTTCCAAAAAGTTCACCTTCTAACTCTGTATCAGAAAATCTAGTAAATTTAACATCACTATAAACTTCTTTATTCACCTGGCTTAAATACAAAACCTCACTCAAAAAATCCACTAACAACGCATCCAAATCTAAAGACTTTGTTTTAATTCGTCTCGTAACTTTGTTAGCCTTCGGCCTGCCTTGCCGGTAGGCAGGCTGGGACTTTAATATTTCCATCATTCCTGCCATAGCATTAGCGAAAAGCTCTTCTTTTGTTTTGCCAAAAGCCTGGATTTTCACATCAGCGACATGGGGTAGAATTTTATATTTTTCCATAGATTCTCTTATATTCTTCCCTCACCACCCTCCTATCATCCCATTTAATCTTTCTGCCCTCGGCAACACATATCCACGACTCGCAACCTTTGCCAGTAATAATTACAATGTCATCTTTTTTAGCTAAAGATAGTGCTTTATAAATCGCCTCCTGCCTATCTAAAATGTCTTTTGTGCTTTGTAATTTGTAACTTGGAATTCCAGATTTTATATCTAACAAAATCTGACTTGGGTTTTCATCGTAAGGGTCTTCGTTGGTTAAAATAATTTTATTACAGTATTCAGAAGCAATCTTGCCTAATTCTGGTCTTTTCCACTTATCTCGACCGCCGCCGCAGCTTCCCAAAACGCAAATTAATCCTTTTCCTAATGTCTTATAAACTTTTTCTAAAGCATCGGGCGTGTGGGCGTAATCTACAAAAACTTTAAACGGCTTTTCTATAACCAATTCCATCCTACCAGGAATTTCTTTAATATTTTTCAAAACTTTGAGTATTTTATTCAAAGAAATATCTTGGGATAAGCCGACACAAACAACGGCTAGGGAATTATAAATGTTAAAATCACCTGGCAAAGATATTTCTAATTTAATCTTATCCGGCCTAATCTCTGCCTTTTTATTATTAATTCCATAAGTATATTTTTTATCAGCGGAAAAATTCAAAAAATAATCTGCATTAGGATCGTCTAAATTTATAATTGAAAACTTATTTTTCTTTTTGCTCTTCTCCAAAGCTCTAAACAGCCTTCCCTTAGCTTTTTTGTAATTTTCAAACCCCTTATGGGCTTCCAAATGCTCTCTGGTTAAATTAGTAAAAATCGCACTGTCAAAATCTATAAATCTATGACGGTGCTGTTTTATGCCTTCAGAAGTAACTTCTAAAATTGCATATTTGCAATTGGATTTAACTGCCTCTCTTAAAAACTCCTGAATCATAAATCTACCTGGCATGGTCATCTTCAGCGTGTTCGGCCGTTCTTCCTTATCGATTTTAAATTTAATTGATGAAATAGAGGCCGTCTTAAAATCGCTCTTTTCTAATATCTCGGTTATTAAATGAACTACTGTTGATTTCCCATTAGTCCCAGTTACTCCAATAACAATTAACTTTCTTGATGGAAAACCGTAAATCAAAGCACCTAAAAAAGCCAGCCCCAAATGATACCAGCCAAGCATAAAACTCGGAATAATTTTTTTCAACAAAGATTTCATAAAACTTTTTTGGCGATTTTGTAAATCCTATACCAAGCCGGCTGGAAAACTAGATCATAAGCGCCAGGATAATTAACTTCTTGGCCATTGAAACCTTTCTTGAAGCGAGTAACTCCGGGCCATTTTTTTTGATTAATCCCCCAAAAATCATATTTAGTGCATTCTCTTTTTTTTGCTTCTAAAATCTGCCGCCATTGAAGTAAATGAGGCGCCATTAAATTTCTATATTGATAATCTGAAGCACCGTGTAAATAAATTGCTTGCCCCGAGCGAAGTCGAGGGGCTGTATTTTCATAAAAAACCACGATATTTGCAGCAACGATTTTTTCTTTAAAAATTGCAACAAACAGTTCCACTCCAGGAATCTCCAGCATCTTCTTATAGTATTCTTTCGAATGAGGGCGAAATTTATCTCGCTTTGTTGTTTTCTGTGTTAATCTCCAAAAATCTTCAAATCTACTTTTATCTTTTCTAATTTCAATATTTTTTTTCTCAGCTAATCGGATGTTGTAACGTGTTTTCGAGTGCATTTGTTTTAATAATTCCTGCTCTGATTTTGTAATATCTAAAATCAAGGTTTTACTTGGTTGAATATCCTGCCCTTTTTTGAGCCCGAAATTTTCTAATAATTTTTTGGGCTCCACCTTCCAAAAAATCGCATTTTCTTCCTTGGCAATTTCTTTGACTTTTTCTAAAAAAGATTTAGATAAACCCCGCACCTTTTCTTGTTTGCCTAAATATGACTCTTCTATTCCCTTGCAAAAGGTGCGGGGTAAAAATTTTCCCTCACAATGAGGGGAGTATAAATAACTTTTTCCAAAAGGCAGATTATACTTAATAATATTAATCGAATCCACCTGCCAAACTTTTCTACCTAAAGATTTTTGAAAATCTGCCCAGGCCGATGATTGCAAAAAAGAATTCATAATTATAGATTACCTTCCTAATAATTTTAAAGCTTCGCGGACGCGGCCTTCAACGCCTTCGATGTCTTTCGGCACTTTCTTTAGAACTTCACGGGCCTCTTGGAGTCTATAACCCAAACCCATTAAAGCATCAATTGCTTCACTATCAACGCTAACTTCCTTGCCTAAAAACTCATCACTTATTTTATTCTTTAATTCCAAAATAATCTTTTCAGCCATTTTTCCACCAATACCAGAAACTTTTGTTAAAATAGCACTCTCTTCATTGGCAATTGCCTTCTTTAGAGTATCAATTGAAACCACTGTTAAAACATTTAAAGCCCCTTTTGGCCCTATTCCAGAAATAGAAATTAAAAGCTCAAAAATCTCCAATTCTTCGGGTTTTAAAAACCCATAAAGTTCCATTACATTCTCCCGAAGATAAAGATGGGTATAAAGCTTGATTTTCTCACCTTTCTTTGGTAAGTTTTTAAATGTATTACCAGAAATATAAACTTTATAACCAACGCCGCTAACGTCCACAATCACATATTTTTCAGCGCTTAATTCAATTGTCCCTTTTAGCAAGTAAATCATAGTCGCTTCGCTCCCCTTACGAATTACGAATTTCACTCGAATTACGAATTCGTAATTCGCTTTTGATTCGTAATTGGTAGGAGTGCTTTAGCACTTTAATTTTATCATGATTTCAGGAATTTTAATAATAAACAAACCAGCTGGTCCAACCTCCCATGATATCGTTGATGAAATTCGAAAAATTTCGGGTATTAGACAGGTAGGACATGCTGGCACTTTAGACCCTTTTGCCGAGGGGGTTCTTATTATTTTAGTTAGCAAAGCAACGAAATTACAGTCTAAGTTTATGGCAATGCCGAAGACTTATATTGCTACTTTGAGACTTGGAGCAACTAGTGACACTTATGACAAAACTGGAAATATCATCCCTATGTGTGAGGCCGAGCCTCACACATTAAATGCGGAAGGCTCGGCCTCTTGTATTAAAACCGTGCTAAAACAATTTATAGGCGAAATCGAGCAAACTCCTCCCATCTATTCTGCTATTAAAATTAAAGGACATAAAGCTTATGAATTGGCTCGAAAAGGAATTAAACCAAAATTAAAACCCCGAAAAGTTAAAATTTACGAGGTTAAACCTCGTAAATATCAGTGGCCTTATTTAGAAATAGAAGTAAAATGCGGCAAGGGAACTTATATTCGTTCTTTAGCCAATGACATTGGGAAAAAGCTTGGCTGCGACGCTTATTTGGAAAAATTAATTAGAACAGAAATTGGAAAATTTAATATAAAAAATTCAATAAAATTAAATGAATTAAATCCTAAAAATTTGCCAAAAAAGATAATTTCTGATATTATTTAAATTACTAAATTAAAACATATGCCAATAACTAAATCTGCTAAAAAAGCATTGCGCCAAAGTAAAAAAGGACGAATTCGTAATCTTCGACGAAAAAAGGCATTTAGAGATATTATAAAAAATATCCGAAAATTAGCTTTGGAAAATAAAAAGAAAGAAGCTGAAAAACTTCTTCCCAGGGCTTACAAGGCAATAGATAAAGCTGCTAAAACAGGAGTAATTAAGAAAAATGCTGCAGCCCGGAAAAAATCTCGATTAACGAAGTTGGTAAATAAAATCGGAAAGGAGGGGCCTAAAGATTCACAATAAATAGTTCTAGCGCAGTTTTGAGTTCCACCCTTCCTGTTTTTCTATCAAGATCTATCTCTAATAATTTTCGATAGATCTTTTTTAAATCCTCAAAACTAAAATTTGTTGCTTGAGACTGGGTTTTTTTAAAAACAAATGGATGCAGTTCTTTACCACCTCCTGTTTTCACTTTAATCAAATTTCGAAACTGATAAACAAATCTATCAAATAAATAATGTTCGCTTTCTCCTTTCTTGAGATAATTATGAACAAGCTCTAGGGCTTGTTTTTTATGTTTTTGACCCAAAGCATCAATGATGCTAAAAATCTTAATATCAATCTTTGGTTTAATCAGCTGTTCAACGTCTTGTGCTTTAATTTTGCGCTTGCTAAATACGATTAATTTATCTAATTCATTGCTCATTCTCCATAAATCACTGCCAATATAATCTACTAACTTCTCAACTGCCTGACTTTCAATATCTGCTCTTTGTCCTTTAATGTATTTTTTAATCCATTCTTTTAATTTATAAGGTTGAAGCAGTTTAAATTCCTGAACCTTGGTTTTGTTTTTTAAAAATTTAAACAATCCACTATTGGGTTTAATTTCTTCGGCCCAAAAAATGACTATACTGTTTTTGTCGCTACTTAATTTTCTTTTTTTCAAATAATCCAATAATTCTTCTTGAGAATATTCTGATTGCTGAAATACCTCTTCTATGACAATTAATTTTTTTTCATCAAACATTGAAACCGTCTCTACTGCCTGCTTAAAATCGCTAAAGTCCCTTTCTTTAAAATCTATTTTAATAAAATTCAAGCCACTCTGATGGCGTTTTTTATATTCCTCAATAACTTCCTTTATTTTCTGCCGCGATCGATAAGTATCTGGCCCGAATAAAAACAAAATCATAAATAATAAATTATTTTACTTCCCATTTAACCTCCTGATATGGCTCAACTATTTCTATCCAAATTTTGCCGGGAACGAATTTAATTTCTTTGCCTTTTTCATCCAAAAAATATAGCTTGGTTGGTTGATATTTTCCTTGTTTTTTCCAGATTCCTTTTATTTCCTCCCCATTTCGATAGACTACTGCTGTGCCAGCTCCCTCAATATCAACATCATTGTAGTCAGGTGGTTCAATCATGCGAGAAACTGCCCGCATAATCACAACATTTTGAACCTCAACCTGCTCGCCGGTCAATTCATCAGTCTCCTCTATCCCATTTCTCCAACGCAAATAAGAATTAGTTTCTGGATTATATTCATAAAAAACTCTATAACTCCCTCCATACCCAATAGTCAACTCCCCTTTCGAATTTTTTGAAAATTGGGAATTGGGAATTGAAAATTTATCATGCGGGTATCCCTCAAATTTATTTGTTAACCTATAACCCAATTTTTCTGCTGCATTAAGTAACCTTGCCATTGATGTAAAACCATTATGAGGCATTGGAATTCCTGATTTTTGCCAAAAAGCATTATAAGGATTTTTTAACGCATCAATATTATCCATAATACCAATATTAAGTTTATCCAAGGCATAATGAGAACCACCCCAATGAGCATAAATTGCATCAAGGCCCATGGCCAAAGGAATAAAATCATGGCGAGAGCTTCGCAAAGAACCGATTTCCTCTGGCTCCTCGCAAACATAAACTGCCATTAGCCTAGTAATACTGCCAGTAATCACTGGCATTTCAATTACTAAATCGGCGGCCCCAATCCCAGAAAGAGGACGGGTGATTGGATCCATTGCCAGCATTGCAGCAATGGGCCGGCGATTATAATTTTCGCATTTTAACCCAGTTATAGGGCTATACTCCCCCCCCTCAATTAACTCAGGGGCCTCTTCGCTTTTTTTATCTTCTGCTTCTGGTCCTTTTATCACAATACTTCTCCCGCCTAAAAGGTAGAATAGAATAATCCCTATAATAATTATGGCTGCTAAAATAAGATAAATTTTTACCCCGCACTTTGAAAATCCCATAGAATTTATTAGTGTGATTAAATAAGATTTTTCCGTAAATAACAATTATCAATATCTCTCCCGCAAACAAGGTGCGGGGTTTATATTTTTATACATAATCCATGTCGCCCCAGTTATTACCAACTTTTATATCAACCTTAAGGGGAACTTTAAAAATAGATTTATTTTCTATAAAAATTGGCTGATTTAAAACATTTTCCATAACATCTTTAACAATCTCTACTGCTTCTTTTATTTTATTTTCTTTTATTTCCAAAACTAACTCATCATGAACTTGAAGTAATAATCGTGCTTCTCGTGGTAATTTTTTGGCTAATTTTATCATTGCTACTTTTATAATATCAGCGGCCGTTCCTTGAATCGGCATATTAATTGCCATGCGCTCTGAAGCCTGACGAACACGAAAATTAGAAGAGTCAATTTGAGGCAAATAACGCCTCCTTCCCAAAATAGTTTCAACATAACCCTTTTTTCTAACTCTCTCTTTTATGTTTTCAACATACTTAGCAATGCCAGAAAAATCCTTCATATACTCATCTATGAATTCCTTAGCTCTTTCCCAGGAAACCCCAGCTGCTTCAGCAAAACCATTCACACTCATTCCATAAAGCACGCCGAAGTTAAGTGCCTTAGCTTGAAAGCGCATCTCGGATGTCACCTCTGCCAAGGAAATATTATTTACTTCAGCAGCTGTAATCTTATGAATATCCTGATCTTCCTTAAAGGCTTTTATCATTTTTTTGTCTTTTGCTAAACAAGCAGCAATTCGAAGTTCAATTTGAGAATAATCAGCTGAAAGTAATCTATAACCTTTTTCAGTAATAAAAGCCTTTCTAACTTCCTGCCCCCATTCTCCTCGAGCAGGAATATTTTGAAGATTTGGATCAGAAGAAGAAAGACGGCCAGTAGTTGTTCCCAATTGATGATAAGCAGTATGAATTCTCTTTTTGTCGTCAACTAATTTTGGTAGGGCGTCCACGTAGGTGGTCTTTAATTTCATCAATTCCCTATACTCTAAAATTAAATCTATTATTTTATGTTTGCCTTTTAGCTTCTGAAGCTCTGGCGCAGCAGTAGAAATTACTCCGCCTGGCGTTTTCTTAAGTCTATCAGTAGAAATCTTTAATTTTTTAAATAAAATTTCAGAAAGCTGTTGAGAGGAATTGATATTAAACTTAACGCCGGCTAATTTATAGATTTTATTTTCGAGTTCCCGAAGTCTGGAATTTAATTTTTTAGAAAGTGTTTTTAAGAAATTGATATTCAGCTTAATCCCGGCTTTTTCCATCCCTCCCAAAACCGGCATTAATTCTTTTTCTAAATGATAAACTTTCTTTGAAAGTATTTTATCTTTATAAGCTTTCTCAATGTCTTTGAATTTATCCTTCATATGGTTAATTGTTTGCTTGGTAGTCTGTTAATTAAGCTCTTAAAATCAAGCTCATGAAAAAGTTTTATAACCTCTTTCTGGTCGTAGGTCTCTACTCGACAATCTTCTAAATTAAATTTCATAGGCACATCATATCTAATAGTTGCCAGTTTTTTACTAAAAATAGCCTGGTCTTTGTTTTCTAGTAATTTCTTTTTTAAAGATTCGGGAATATCCTTGGCTTCATCTTTCTCTAATTTTTTATATAAATTCTCTATTGTTCCAAATTTTTTAAGTAAATCAATTGCTGTTTTTTCTCCGACGCCGGGCACGCCAGGAATATTATCCGAAGGATCACCCTTTAGCCCTTTAAAATCAATTAGTTGCTCCGGCTTAAGCTCATATCTTTCTTTTACTGCCTTTTCGTCATAAATAATTGTATCGGTCATTCCTCTTTTCAGAGTATAGACTTTTGTATTTTTATCTATCAGCTGCAAAGTGTCTAAATCTCCGGTTACTACAATATCCTCAATATCTTTACCAGTTTTCCTGGTAAGAGTTCCAATAATATCATCGGCTTCAAAGCCCTCTTTTTCAAAGATTGGGATATTAAACGCTTTAACAACTTCTTTTACTTTTGGAAACTGCTGGCCAAGTTCGTCGGGCGTTTTTGGACGAGTTGCTTTATATTCTTTGTATTCCAAATGACGAAAAGTTGGCTTTGGTAAATCAAAGGCAGTAACTATATAGTCTGGCTTCAACTCCTTCAAAACCTTCAAAAGCATAGCAGTAAATCCATAAACAGCATTAACAAGCTCGCCCTTTTTTGTCGTTAGGGGAGGTAGGGCATGATAGCCGCGATGTATTAGAGCGTTGGCATCGATTAAGACAAGCCTTTTCATGAAACTTTTATTTTTCGTTTATTTTGATTAATAACTTCAAACTTTATCCAAATAGTATCTTTTGGCAAGATTTTTTTTATTTTCTCGGCCCACTCTATCAAAATAATATTTTTAGAATTAGAAACGATTTCCTGAAAATCCAATGCTAATATATCTTTGTGGCTTTTAATCCGATAACAATCAATGTGATATAGATTCTTGTATTTTTTTAATAAAACAAAAGTAGGGCTGGTGAGACGTTGGCGAATCCCAAGTCCCTTGGCAAAACCCTGAACAAACCTGGTCTTCCCGCCACCAAGTTCTCCATCTAAGCCAATAACTATTGCTCCATTAGTTTTCAATGGCTTTTTTATAATCTCCTGCGCCAACAACTCTGCCACCTTCTTAGTCTCCTGTTCATTTTTAGTAACCATCTCAACCATCACCTTTATCTTACCAAATTTTAAGCTAAAAACAAAAGCCTAGAGTTGGATCCCTGAGCTATGAAATTGCATTTTTGTATTTTACGTTACATCAATAAGCTGTCAATACCAGAATAGTTATCAACACTTAATAGTTGACCCTTTCTCAATATTGCTCTAATATGAATAGATAACTATGGAAACCACTAAACAACAAATATCTCAACTAATTAACAAAAGCAACAACATCCTTATAGCTACCCCGGAAAATATCAAGGGGGATGCTTTAGGAAGTGCTTTGGCTCTTGCAGGCGCTCTTAAAAAAATAGGTAAGAACGCCCAGCTTATTATCCCTAAAGAATTGCCTAAAAAATTTAGATTTCTACCAAAAACAAATTCTCTTTCCCATGATGTCTTTCAAGAAAGGGAGTTTGTTTTATCAATAAAAAACCCCAAAGACCATATCAATAATCTCTATCATGAGAAGAAAGATGGTCTATTATATATATACCTCAACACTAAAGAGAAAATAGAAGAAAAGGATTTTCGACTTCTTAGTTCTCATCCCTTTGATCTTATCTTTGCAGTAAATAGTCAGGATTTTGAAAACCTGGGCAGAGCTTTTGAGTATAATCCAGAGTTGTTTTATGAAACTCCGCTTATCAATATTGATAACCACGCGGCGAATGAAAATTTCGGGGAAATAAATCTAGTTGACATCACCTCTAGTTCAGTTTCGGAAGTTATAATGGGGCTTATAGATTTTTTAGACAGAAACCTATTAGACAAAGACATTGCTACCTGGATATTAACCGGCTTGATAGATGCCACTGATAATTTTCAATCTTCAAGAACTACTCCCAGAACCTTTAATAATGCTGCGCTTTTAATTAATAGGGGCGGCGACCAGCAACAAGTTATTCGATACTTTTATAAAACTAAATCACTTAATTTTCTTAAACTCTGGGGAAGAATATTGCATGAATTATCCTGGGATAAAGAGAAGAAATTAATTCGGGGAAAAATAAGACAACGAGATTTTCAAAAAACAAATACTACTCCCGAACACCTCTCTCAAATTTTTGAAGAAATGAAAACAGCCTTTCCAGAAATGAAAACAGCCCTACTCCTCTGGTATGTCCCGGCGCTCCGACAACCGTCGGGGGTCGAGAAAAAAGTTAAAGGTGTAATCTGCTCTTTAAATCCAGAGCTTCTTATGAGTCTGGCTCCCGGGCTAAACGGGACTTTACAAAATGACAGCTTGTTCTTTGAAGCAGGCAATCTCCCAATAGAAAAAGTAGAAAAACAAGTATTGGATTTGATAGATAAAGAGTTATAAGATAAGATTAAAGTATATGACAAACAAAGATAAGCTCAAAGATAAGCTCAAATCTAAACTAAAGACAATTCGTCGCCAAGAAGAAGAGAAAAAAACACAAGCATTTGCAACTGAACTGGATTTACCCTATATAGATCTAAGCACTATTCCAATTGACCTATCTGGCCTAAAGATGGTCTCCTTTAAACAGGCAAAAGAGTCTAAGGTTGTTGTCCTTAAAAAACTTGGCAAAACCATTAAGATTGCTGCCAAAAACCCTAATGATAAAAAAACTAAAATCCTTCTGAAGGAATTAAAGAAGAAAGAACTTACTCCTGAAATTTTTATTGTTTCTCAATCAGGCCTTGAAAATGCTTGGAAACGATTCAGGGTCAAAAAAGAACTAAAAAAAATCACCAAGGAAGTAGAAATTACTTCTGGCAAAATAGGTCAGCTTCAAAAAGAAATAAGCACTTTTAAAAATGTTAAAGATAGGTTAGAATCAGCCCCAAAAATGACTGTTACTGAAATACTAGAGATAATTCTTGCTGGAGGTTTAAAAATAGATGCCTCAGATGTCCATTTTGAAGCAGAAGAAGAGCAAATAAGATTGAGATTTCGTGTAGACGGAATTTTACAAGATATAACTGATTTTCCAACCGCCCTGTACAACTCTATTCTCTCTCGAGTAAAAATATTGTCTGAACTCAAAATCAATGTTCATGATGTTCCTCAAGATGGCCGCTTCAGTATTGTTATGGACGAAGTAGAAATTGAAATAAGAACATCGATCATCCCGGCGGCTTACGGCGAAAATATAGTTTTAAGAATCTTAAATCCTAACATAATTGGCTTAGAGCTTGAAGATTTGGGCTTGGAAAAATATGCCATGGAAATAATTGACAGAGAACTAAAAAGGCCCAATGGAATGATTGTTAATACTGGACCAACGGGCTCGGGGAAAACGACGACTCTCTATGCTTTTCTAAAAAAGGTTAGTAATCCCCAAATAAAAGTGATAACCTTGGAAAATCCTATTGAATATCATCTTGAAGGCATTGAACAGACCCAAATAAAACCAGATAAGGGCTATACCTTTGCTGTTGGTTTGCGCGCCCTCCTACGACAAGACCCAGACGTTATTCTCTTAGGCGAAATTCGGGACAATGAAACTGCAGAAACAGCTATTCATGCTGCTTTAACTGGCCACCTGGTTTTCACTACTCTTCATACTAATGATGCGGCTGGGGCAATCCCTCGATTGGTTGATATGAAGGTTAATCCCACCCTGATTCCTCCAGCTCTCAACTTAGTCATTGCCCAAAGATTGGTCCGTCGAGTTTGTGCAAATTGTGCTGAAAAATATAAACCAGATCAAGAAACCTTAAATGGATTAAAAGAAACTCTAAAAACTATCCCTGTTAATATTAGAGTTAAATACCCTAAATTAGATAAAAACCTAATTATTCTAAAGGCTGGTAAGGGTTGTAAAAAATGCAGTCTAACTGGATACAAAGGACGAATAGCAATAATAGAGTTATTTACTATTGATAGAGAAATGGAAAAAATTGTTATCAAATCTCCGTCAATTGTTGAAATTCAAGAAGCAGCGGTTGAAAAAGGAATGATAACCATGAAACAAGACGCAATATTCAAAGTTCTTAATAAGGTTACTACAATAAGAGAAATTGAAAGAGTGCTCGGAGTATAAAAAAATCCCTTCCATTAATCTGTAGGCAATAGACCCTGGCTTGGGAACCGAAAGCTTAGAATTTTTCTGAGGAATATCCCAGCCAATCTCTCAACAAGGAGAGAGCCAAGATACCCGAAACTAAGAAAAATTCCGAAGGGCATCGTAAGCAAAAAGATATAATACCCTTATTGCCTACAGATTAATAAAAAGGAATTAAAACATTTAATTTATAGCTATAACATATCATTATAGCAGATTATAAATCCTTTGTCAAGGATTTTACAAATATGCACACTGATCCTCGACCACAACAAGAAGACCAAAGCATGGACATTACTCTCCGCCCATTAAGTTTTGGTGAATATATTGGTCAAGAAAAAATAAAAAAAGGTCTCAATATTTTAATTGAGGCAGCCAAGCAAAGAGGCGAAGCAATAGACCATATTTTACTTTACGGCGGAAGTGGTTTAGGTAAAACTACTTTAGCTTATATTATTGCTAAAGAATTGGGTTCTAATATTAAGGTCACTTCTGGTCCAGCAATTGAAAAAGTTGGTGATTTGGCTTCTATATTAACAAATCTCCAGGAGGGAGATGTTTTATTTTTTGATGAAGCCCACCGCTTAAATAAACTTATTGAAGAAGTTCTTTATCCGGCAATGGAAGAATATAAGTTGGATATTATTATTGGCAAAGGGCCGTCAGCCCGAACTCTTCAGTTGCAATTACCTCGCTTTACTCTGATTGCTGCTACTACGAGAGCTGGATTGCTCTCTTCTCCTTTAAGAAATCGTTTTGGCGCTACTTATCAGCTTAATTTTTACACAACCAAAGACATTGAAAAAATTCTTCAACGTTCAAGTAAAATTTTAGACATAAAAAGTGAACCCGAGGGACTTAAAATGATTGCTGGAAGGGCTAGGTTCACCCCCCGGGTAGCTAATCGGCTTTTAAAACGAGTCCGCGATTATGCTCAAGTAAAAGGGCAGGGAATTATAACTGAAAAAATTGCCGAAGAAGCTTTAGATATGTTAGAAATTGATAATATGGGCTTAGAGCCAGCTGACCGCAATATTTTAAAGGTTATTATTGAGAAATTTAAAGGTGGGCCGGTTGGTTTGGATTCTATTGCTGCTGCTACTTCTGAAGAAAGAGATGCTATCAGTGATATTTACGAACCCTATTTAATGCAAGTTGGGTTTTTAGCCAGAACCTCAAAAGGTCGAATAACCACCAAAGAAGCTTATAAGCACCTAGGGATCAACTCTTCGCAAAATACTTTGATTTAAAATTAGAAATATAATATAATTAAAAGTCAAAAGGGAGGGAAACAGGAGGCCCTCTCTTTTGTTATAAACATGAAAACAAAAATCATTATTTTGATCATTATTTCTTTTTCTCTGTTTTTTCTAACTCCGCATATCACCCGCGCTGCAGTTATAATTAACGAAATTGCCTGGATGGGAACGGAAAATTCGGCTAGCGATGAATGGATGGAGCTCTACAGTAGTCAACAAACGGATTTATCTGGTTGGCTTCTTGAAGCAATTGACGGTACTCCAATTATAAACTTGGAGGGAAGTATTTCAGCTAATGGATATTTTCTACTAGAAAGAACTGATGATAATCCAATTCCCCACATCACAGCAGATCAAATTTACACCGGTGCTTTAAGTAACACCGGAGAAAACTTAAAACTAAAAGACAGTGATGGAAATATAATTGATGAGATTGATTGTAGTGATGGATGGCTTGCTGGAGATAATTCTACTAAACAAACAATGGAAAAGATATCTAATGGTTGGCAAACGAGCTTAAATTCAGGCGGCACGCCCAAGTCTCAAAATAGTAGCGGCAAACTCCCCTCTGTCGACCCGCCTGCCGACGAATCAGAGACCATGGAGAACAATGGAACTTCCGCCTCCAATGAATCTACGACGGACAAGTCGGGGGATTCGACCGGCAATAATCCACCAATCGCTGACGCTGGGAATGATATTGCTGCCTTTACTGATGAAGAAATTACTTTTGATGGTTCAAAATCCTATGATTCTGATAATGATGAGTTGATTTACATCTGGAACTTAGGCGGAGGAATTTTAAAAGAAGATACTATTGTTGTTCATAAATATTCTTATCCAGGAACCTATTTGGTTACTTTGACAGTTCGTGATGGCAAATATTCTAAAGAAAGTACTATCACCGTGAAGATCTACCCAAAAAAAATATTCATCAATGAATTCCTGCCAAATCCTATTGGAAAAGACGCTGGAGATGAAGAAAATCCAGGAGAGTGGATTGAATTGTATAATAATTCTGACCAAATTATTGATATTGGCGGCTGGCAAGTAGATGACGAGGAGGGTGGCAGTAAACCTTTTATTTTCCCAGAAAATACCCTGATCGCCCCCGAGAGTTTCCTGGTTTTTTCCCGACAAGTAACTGGCCTTGCTCTAAATAATGACGGCGACGAAGTTCGCTTTCTTCTTCCAACCGGGGTGGTTTTTCAAAAAATAACCTACGAAAAAGCACCCGAAGGACAATCTTCGGCCCGAACCGCAGAAGGATTCATTTGGGACGTACCAACGCCAGGAATTTCAAATAATAAACCACTCCAATCAGAAATTATTAGCCCCTCTAAAGACGAACAGACTTATATAGCTCAACCAAAAAATCTCGCTCAAAAAGATTCTGCTCAAGATAAAAACCAAAATTACTATAATCTAGCAAATTTAGAAAAATCCCCAGAAAATAACAACAAGTTGATCTTAATCGTTATAACAATCGCCATTGTGGTATCTGCCGTTGGAATAGGCATCTTAAAACTCAAGAAAAAATCCTAATATTAACTTTATTATTTTAAAACGCCTTACATGTGTGAGGCTTAGCCTCACACATAAAATGACTATGAGAAAAACTATTTTTGCAAACAATGAATATTATCATATTTATAATCGTGGAGTAGATAAACGAAAGATTTTTCTCGACAGAAACGACCACATTCGCTTCCTCCACGATCTTTATGAATTTAATGATCAAAAACGAACCACAGAATTTGCCCGAATTAATGTGGGAGGCTTAGCCTCGCGCATAGAAAAGAAACCAAGAAAAAAATTGGTAGAAATTATTTGTTTCTGCCAAATGCCTAATCATTTTCACCTGATTCTTGAACAATTAGTTGAAGGGGGTATTTCCCGATTTATGCATAAACTAGGAACGGGCTATACAATGGCCTTTAATATTAAGGAAGAAAGAAGCGGCGCCCTTTTTCAAGGAACGTTTAAAGCTGTCCATATTGAAAATGAAAATTACCTGACTCACCTTTCTCGATATATTCACCTTAATCCAGTCGAATTAAAAGAACCGGAATGGAAAGAAAAGGGAATAAAAGATTGGAAAACAGTAAATAAATTTCTAGAAGAGTATCGTTGGTCTAGTTATCTTGATTGTATTGGCAAGAAAAATTTTCCCTCAATCACTAATAAAGAATTACTTTTAGGTATTTTTAATGATGAGAAGAAGTATAAAAAATTCGTTAGAGAATGGCTAGCTAAAAACCTCGAGAATATAGAAGATCTAACCATAGAATAACACTATGTGTGAGGCTTAGCCTCACACATTACAACTTCGCGCATCAACTACTTTAAAACGCCTCACTTTCGCGGGGCGTTTATAGGTTGTTAAACTCTTGACTTTAATCAGGGTTTTTGGGAAACTGTTAAATGTTAATTGTTAAACGTTAATTCTATGTCTGGACATAGTAAGTGGTCAAAAGTTAAACATCAGAAAGCTATCACTGATGCCCGCAAGGGTAAAATCTTTAGCAAAATGGCAAAGATGATTGCCGTTGCTGCTCGGAAGGGTGGGGATCCAAATATGAATCCCGCCCTTCGTATTGCTATTGAACAAGCGAGGTCAGTTAACATGCCAAATGACAATATTGAAAGGGCAATCAAAAAAGGAACAGGGGAAGACAAAGAGAGTCAATTAGAGGAAATAACTTATGAAGCCTATGGACCCAATGGCACACCCTTAATCATTGAGGCAGTAACTGACAATAAAAATCGGACTCTTTCAGAAATAAAGCATATCTTAAGTAACCTTGGCGGTAAGTTAGCTGAATCTGGAAGTGTTAAATATCTTTTCGATAAAAAAGGGGAGGATTGGATACCTAAATACTCAACAGAAATGACTGATGAAAAACTTAAAGAACAATTGGAAAAACTCTTTGAAGCTTTGGATGAACACGAGGACGTAAAAGAAATTTATTCCAATATAAATTTATGATAATACTGGGGATTGATCCCGGAACCGCTGCCACTGGCTACGGGGTAATTAAAAAGACAGAGAAAATAAGCTTAGTTGAATACGGCTGTATTAAAACAACTACAGATTTGACAACTGCTGAAAGATTAAAAAAACTCCACAACCAATTAAGTATCTTGATAAAAAAACATAAACCTGATATGGTAGCGGTTGAAGATATTTTCTTTTTCAAAAATTTAAAAACAGCGATTAAAGTCAGTCAAGCTCGCGGCGTAATATTGCTAACTGCTGCTAAATCAAAAATCTCCGTTTTTGAATGTACTCCTCTTCAAATTAAACAAGCCATCACTAGCTACGGCAGGGCAGAAAAAATCCAGGTCCAAAAAATGGTTAAAGCCTTGCTTAATTTAAAGGAGATTCCTAAGCCAGATGATGCAGCAGATGCTTTAGCCGCTGCTATATGCTGTGCTCATACAACCCAATATGAATAACCTCACCCAACACATCATCCAAAAAGGTATTCCAGAGGATATTTTTATCCTCATTTTAGCTATTCCCATAATTTTTGTAGTTATACTTTTTGCCCGAAGAATAATTGGCCTAAGGACTTTCGGCCTCTATACCCCACTTGCCCTAATTATTTTACTAACTGTAATGGGCATAAAATATGGAGCAATTCTTTTTGCCCTTATCTTTATTTCAATGATGATTATCCGCTATTTTTTGAGAAAGATTGCTCTTTTGTCTATGACTGACACTCGGATGCTAGATGCCTTAACATTCTGCGCCTTGCTTCTAATTATACTTTTTGCCATTCTTTATATTCCCCTTTTCAAAGAAACCCCCTTTAATGCCATCACCCTCCTAACCATACTTCTTATGGGCTCTTATAGCGAAAGTCTTTTGCTGGTTTGGGGGATTAAAGGATTTAAGCGCTTTATTTCTCCTGCTATAGAATCTCTGGGCTTAATCGCTGTTTCTTATTTTTTAATAAACTGGGCCCTGATTAAAAACGCTATTTTAGAATATCCTCTTGGAATAATCTTGCTCTCTATAATTATAATTATTCTTTTGGCAAAATGGCGGGGATTAAAAATAATAGAATATATAAGATTCAAAGAAATTATCAAACATGCCGAACCTCCTAAGAAAAGGTAAAATGATTTTAGGGCGGAGCGAAAGGGACTTAAAATATGTAAAAGTCCCTATTTTAGAATGGGGCCGTCATCTTCCTGGAAATAAATTAAAAACCAAGAAAGTACTTAGAAAAGCAGATCTCCCTGTTTCTAAAACTTATAAAATAATTAGAAATCAAAAAGAGTTGCGGGATTGTAATTGGAATAAACTGCCCAATAGTTTTGTAATCAAACCTAATATAGGAAGTTTAGGAAAAGGCATTTTAATTGTTTTTGGGAGAAAAAAGAAACCCGCTGCAACCCGCCAAGATGTTCCAACTTCTGGCGGGAAGCAACGAAAGGCAGTTACGCCAAACTACGGAGTTGTTGGCGGGAAACCAGAAACTAAAACTTGGGTTCAAGCAGATAAAACAATAATTACTGTAAATGACTTAGAAAATCACATATTAAGGATTTTGGAGGGAAATTACTCAGTAGGTAGAATTCCTGATATTGCCTTCTTTGAAGAACGTTTAAAAATTCATCCTGACTTAAAGCCCTATTGCAAGAAAGGCATCCCAGATGTTAGAATTATAATTTATAATAAAATACCGGTTATGGCTGAATTAAGACTTCCAACCCCTGGATCTGGAGGCAGAGCCAATCTTCACCAGGGAGGAATCGGAGTAGGTGTAGATATGAGTACTGGCGTTACTACTTCTCACGGAGTTTGGCATAAAAAACTAATTTATCATTTACCTGGCAAGGAAAAACTGCCTTTATCAGGTATAAAAATACCTTTTTGGAAAGACATTTTAGAGCTGTCTGTAAGAACGCAAATGGCTCTTAAAATTAACTTCCTGGGCCTAGATATTGCTATTGATAGAGAAAAAGGGCTAATAGTTGTAGAGGCGAATACCCGTCCAGGCACGGGAATCCAAATTGCTAATTTAGCGCCTCTAGGAGTTAGATTAGAAAAAACAGAAGGAATAAAAATAAAAACTGTAAAACAAGCAGTCCGACTGGCTCGAGATCTTTTTGGTGGGGAAATTGAAGAAGAGCTGGAAGAAATTTCTGGGAGAAAAGTAATTGGAATCACTGAACCCATTGAAGTAATCGATAAAAAGGAAAAAAAGTATCCCTTTATTGCTAAGATTGACACTGGAAATCTCAAAACCCAGATTCAAAAAGAAACAGCAGAAAAGTTAAAGCTCAAAAGAAACCGCAAGGAAGAAGGGCCTGCTGTTTTTCTCTCCTTTATTATGGATGGATTGCTCGTAGAAACTGAAGCCTTGACAATTGACGACCCTCAAATAAAATATGAAGTAATAGTTGGTAGAAAAGATTTAAAAAAATTCCTAATAGATCCGGCTAAAATCTATTTGAAGTCTAAAAAGATGATTAGAAAGAAAATTTAAATTAACTTAATAAACTTTCTTTTACCAACTTTTAGAATTGCGCCTTTTTTGGGGGTAATTTTTTGTTGCCAATCTTTAATAATCTCTCCATTGATTTTTACTGCATTTTGTTCTACTAATCTTTTAGCCTCGGATTTTGATGGGGCTAATTTTGTTTTAATCAATAAATCCAAAATATTTATCTTTCTAACTGGCAATTTTTTAGTTGGGATTTTTGACGGGACTTTTTTCTCTCTAAAAACTCGGTTAAATTCTTTTTCCGCCATCCGGGCAGCTGTTTTTCCGTGATAAATAGTGACGATCTCCTGAGCTAATCTGGCTTTCGCATCGCGAGGATTAACTTCTCTTCGTCTTGTCTTGTCTCGTATATTTTCTATCTCCTTCAAAGAAATGTCAGTTAATAATTTAAAGTACTTCCATAACAATGCATCGGGAACCGACATGACTTTTCCATATATTTTATCTGGTTTTTCTGTTAAACCAATCCAATTATTATAAGTTTTGCTCATTTTTAATATTCCATCAGTCCCCTCTAAAAGAGGCAGTGTTACAATATCTTGCTGAGGTTGGTTATATTTTTTTTGAACCTTTCGACCCATTAAAAGATTGAATTTTTGGTCTGTGCCACCGATTTCTACATCAGCTTTTAGTATAACCGAATCATATCCCTGCATTAACGAATACATAATTTCCAACACATTAATATCCGCATCTTCCTTGAGGCGCTTTCGAAAATCATCTCTCTCCATGACTCTGGCTACAGTGAATCGTGAACTTAATTCAAAAAAGAAGTCTGCTTTTTTCTTATTAAACCACTCCCCATTATATCTTATTTCTGTCTTTCTTATATTTAATATCTTGCTAGCCTGTTTAATATAGTCCTTCATATTCTTTTTAACTTGCTCTGAAGTAAGTAGTTTACGAATAGTTGTCCTTCCCGAAGGATCGCCGATCATAGCTGTAAAATCTCCAATTAAAAGAATTGTTTTATGTCCTAAGTCTTGAAATTGTTTTAGTTTACGCAAAGAAACAGAATGTCCCAAATGTAAATCCGGGGCAGTAGGATCGATGCCAAATTTAACTCGAAGTCTTTCTCCGCGCTTTAGTCTCTTTTCTAAATGACTTTTTACAATAACCTCGTCTACTCCCCTCTCTAAAACCTCTTTTATTTTATTTTTATCAGCAATAACCTTACTCATATCATTTTTAATTTATCACATTTTTCCCCGAGAAACAAGGACAAAACAAAAAGGAGAACATTTTAGAACTCCTTTGGAAATCTAATTAAGATTACTTTTAAATATTGGCCAATAAATTTTAATGTTTCGTACAACACCCATAGAACAATAATCGTAACTGGGGCCGGGGTGATAATCCCGACCAACAATGACCAACACCTCTTCGTCTGTCTGAGACTCAATAAAGATAACCCCCCTATCTACCGTCTCAAAAGCTACTATGGCATGAATTCTGTCGTCAGTGAAAACCACATTAACTCCAGCGCACCTAATACCTTCTTCAATGGCATTTCTTTTGACATCTCTGCTAAAATTTGAACAATCGTAATAATTTATTTTGGATGTTCTGATAAATCCCAATATCGTTTTTAGTTCATTTTTATTGTATTCATTCGAGTCGGTTTTATCACGGGCTAAAAATTCTTTCATCTCACAATAATTAGGGTTTCTCAGTTTGCAACTATAGTCAGTTTTTTTGATTTCCTTATCAGCGGTTATCTGTAAAATAACTAATGAAAAACATGCAACAAGCGCTAATATGCCTACAATTTCGGCTGTCGCAACCAACGCTTTCAAGGCAAGTATTCCGATCTTCTTAATCACTGTAAATCCTCCTCTATTTTATATTTTAAGGTGCAGAAACTTTCATTTTATTATATACTTTTTAAAAAAAATCTGTCAAGATCATTGGAATTAACTCATTACAATCAAAAAAAATAAACAATTATCAATCGTCCACTATCTCTACGACCGTTGAGCTAATGGACGATTTTTGAGGCTAAAACAGTCCGCATAAACGACGACCGCGCGTTATGTGACGAATATAAAATTGTCAATAGTCTTAAAATGTTTTAAAATAACGATATGACCAGATACCGAAAGCCCAGTCTTTGGACTAGAATAAAATTACGTTTATATAGGACAAAATATAAAAAGAAAAGGCGGTGGCTGAAACGGCTCCTTGTTATAGGACTCTGGATTTTTGTTATTGGATGCGTTAGCATTCTTTGCGTTTTTGCCTATTATTCTAAGGACCTACCTGATCCAGAAAAAATCAGCCAAAGACAAATTATTCAATCAACAAAAATATACGATAGGACCGGCCAGATTCTGCTTTATGATATTCACGGCGAAGAGAAAAGAACGATTATTAGCTTTGAAGAGATTCCTCAGTATGTAAAAGATGCTACTGTTGTTGCTGAAGATGATGACTTTTATCATCATTTTGGCTTAGATTTTAAAGCAATAGTTCGGGCATTCTTATCCAACTTGAGAGGAAAAAGGATAACTCAAGGAGGATCAACTATTACTCAACAGTTTATTAAAAACGCCATTTTAACTCCCGAGCGAACTTTGGGTAGAAAAATCAAAGAAGCAATTCTGGCCATAGGATTAGAAATAAAATATTCTAAAGATGAAATTCTAGGCTTTTATTTAAATCAGGTTCCTTATGGCTCTAATGCTTATGGGATAGAAGCAGCAGCAATCACTTTTTTCGAAAAAAATGCCCGAGATTTAACTTTGGCTGAATCAGCTCTTTTGGCTGCCCTGCCACAGGCACCAAGTTATTTCTCTCCTCGCGGCTCTCACCCTGAAGAACTAAAAGCTTGGCAAGAACATATCTTAGATAGAATGGCCTTTTTCGGTTACATTACTCAAGAACAAACTGAAGAAGCTAAAAAAGAAGAACTAAAATTCACTACTCGGTCCGAAGGCATTAAAGCGCCCCATTTTGTGATGTATATTCGGGAATACTTAGATGAACGATATGGTAAAGAATTCATAGAAAGGGGAGGATTAAAAGTCTACACTACCATTGACTGGGATCTCCAAAAATTAGCCGAACAAGAAATAATACCTGAAATTGCTGAATACAATAAAAAAAACCACAATGCTCACAATGCTGCGTTAGTAGCTATTGATCCAAAAACAGGTCAAATCCTGACTATGGTTGGCTCAAAAGACTACTGGGGGGAATTATCACCAGAGGGTTGCATTGCTGGCGACACCTGCCTATTTGATCCCAATGTTAATGTGACTATCCGACCTCGTCAGCCAGGTTCTTCCTTTAAGCCATTTGCTTATGCTGCGGCTTTTAAAAGAGGATTTACTCCAGATACAATTATTTTTGATTTAGAAACTGAATTTGC
>CAYRSI010000005.1:24351-27326 GCA_964426965.1 uncultured Candidatus Saccharibacteria bacterium | reverse complement strand
AATCTCATCTTTATATTTAACAACGCCAAAAGTAGCTGAAGCAACTACCACAGCTCCAATTATTATGAGAATTATTGGAATAAACCCCGCACTATTTTTTGTGCGTTTTTCCCCAGTTTTTTTATTATCCCGCAAATAGTGCGGGGTAAACCCTTTTTGATTCATACGTCTCTATTATACCATATCTCTACCTTTTTGTCCAGTTTTATTACCGTTTTCTCTCTCATCTTTATTCTACCATATTAAAAATAAAATAAGAAAGCCCCTTGACTCAATTAAAAAGAGTTAGTGGGCTTATTTTAAATAAAGAAAAAATCAAATTTCACGCAATAATTCAACACCTTAACACCACCTAACATCAAGCCAGCATCAAATAAAATTGTCCACATAAGCTACGTACGTACGCTATGTGGAGAACTTTTGAGGCTAAAATTGGGAATTTAAATAAGTATTAATAACTATAAAAGTCCACTAAATTCCCATCATTATCTTTCAAATAAGCAGTGTCGCCGGTGTTGTTCCAAATGGCAGTACCACTTCCATAACTAAAAGTTCCCATGTTTGTATAAATTTTTATGCTCTCACCTAGTTCTAAGTCATGAAAAGGAAAAATATAAGTATGATTAGCCTCATCAGACAAAGTCCAGTTTTCTAAATTTTGAGCCACCTCTCCAGTATTTTTAATCTCAACATGCTCATCAGCTTCACCCTCCTCCGCCCCGTCGTAAAAAATACCAATTATTTCTACGCCGCCACCTTCCTCTTCTTCTTCTGGCCTTAGATCTTCGATGTCTATATTATTGCCCGCGAAACTCAAATTTGTCAGCACTGGCCAAGAATTCGCATCAATATAAATCCCCCATTTATTGTTTAGAAAGGTAGCAGAATCGATTGCTGGGTTGGAGGAAGCAAGATAAAGACCGGCGCTAATATCATAGTAGAAAGGCCGCTTATATTGATGGCCTCGAAAGATTGTATTAGCTATCTGGGAGCTGGAATTCTCCAAGTAAAAGCCGAAAGTATTATTCTCTATAATCGAATTAGCAAGAGTCAAATCACTACTATCTATTTTTAAAACATAATCTGCCTTGTAACCACTGCCTCCTCCCCATTTCACTCCACCATATCTAATAACAACATAATTTAAAGAAGAATTTGTTGAAGTCGAAGTAAAAACAATCTGTCCCCAAGATTCAGCTCTAGCATCATCTCTTGTCGCATCACCATCACCATTAGTATCACCGCCGTACTCATCATCATAAAAAGAGGTAAACACAATTGGCTTTTCTGCCGTGCCCTCAGCTATCAAAGTCCCTTCAATCTTTAAACCTGAAGTAATGTAAAATGACTTAATTATTGTTCCAGGCTCAATGGTTAAAGTATGGCCTTCAGGAACAATAATACTGTCATAAGGATAATCATAATTAATAAAGGGGGAACCACCCCCCAAAGTATAATCTTGATTAAGTTTCAAGTTTGTAAGGAGAATGCCATCCCAATGATTACCGTCTATTTGATTATTAGAAAATTGAGGATAAGAGCCGTGAACCCAAATTGGATAAGAATTATCAGAAAAACTATTATTTTCAATTACTGATTGGCCATTGTTAATTATATAAATTCCAGTAAGATTATTTTGAAAAGTTGAATTCCTGATTTGAGGACCCACCTCGCCGGCAGGCAGGTTCGATGAATCAATATATACGGCTATATTCCTAAGACCATTATGGCAAGCTAGAGTAGTATAAGAATTATCATGTTTAAGATGATCCTGAAAAATAGAATTTTCAATAATGGTGTTGGGTGAACTTGTTAATAAAACACCTGCGAATAAATTATGCTCAATTGTTGAATTTCTAAGAATTATTGACGTGCCTTCTACTCTTATCCCTGCTCCTACTGCTACCCCTGGAAAAGAATAAGTAGCGCCGGCTCTAGAGGGCCTGGTTCGACTGCCAGCATAGCGAATAACAACATCATCTAAAACAGAATTAGTTGAACTTTCGGTAAACCAAATCCCTGACCAGTCACCCGGCTGCGGGCATTTGTTGCGATCTTCTGGATTTTCTTCACAGAATTGAGAATCGTCTTCTTCCTCAAAAATATCGCCCCCATATTCGTCATCATTATAATTAGTAAAAATTATTGGTTTATCAGCTGTGCCCTTGGCTTTTATTGTGCCATAAACTTTCAGGCCAGGATTCTTAAATTTCACAATTACCCCTGGTTCAATGGTCAAAGTAATGCCCTCGGCTATTTCTAATAATTCCTGCGGTCCACCTCCTTCAGCATAAATAAGATAAGGACTATTTCCTAAAGTCCAGGTTGTGTTTTGAGTAATGTGATTAGTAACTAGAGTATAGATGGTATAAATAGTATTATCTTCATCATTATCAATATCACCTCCATTTTCATCACTTCTACTACTATTTTCAGCTTTTGGTGTGCCTAAGATTGGGTTGCCACCAGCGTCAATGGCGCTGGAACCAGAGCCAGTATAGGTTTGCCAGTTTTCAGAAATCGTCCCTAATTCATCAGGACTAATCCGCTCCATTGTTTTTCTCACCCATTCCCCTTCTTCTTTTTTGTTCTGACCAGCATGCCAATCATCACTACAATTAACCTGGTCAATTATATTTTCATTACTATCTTTTAAGATTAAACTTTCCCCAACATTACCTAGGGCGCCTTTATAAATTTGATCTGCTGCGATATTGGACACTGTTTTATCGTCTGTCCTTTCCAAAAGATAATATCCGTTAGCTGGAATAACTCCTGTAAGATTTATAGTCGGGGTACAATCCAGTGCCTCAAGAGACAAACTGGCTAAATTAATGTTATAATTGCTTTTATTATAAAGCTCAATCCATTCGTCACTGTGATTCGCTTCTGTTCCCATCCAGGCAAGTTCATTAATAACTATTGAAAAAGAGAATGAGGCATAATTGTAATCCAGGGCAGAAACTAAATTCTCT
>CAYRSI010000005.1:8461-24251 GCA_964426965.1 uncultured Candidatus Saccharibacteria bacterium | reverse complement strand
TATTGAAAAAGAGAATGAGGCATAATTGTAATCCAGGGCAGAAACTAAATTCTCTTGAAGTGTTGATTCTGATTCTGCTTGCCCCTCATCTCCTGCCTCGTCATCAGACGGGCCGACAGGCGGGTCATCAGAGGGTGCTGGGAGTTCTGGTTCTGGTTCTGGTTCTGGTTCTTCAGTATTAATACTATTCTCGGCTCTAGGCGTGCCGAAAATTAGACTACCATTAGCATCAACAGCATCAGAACCAGAGCCAGAATAGGTCTGCCAATCCTCTTGAACTCGCTCCATTGTTCTTTTCTCTTCATTGCCCCCACCATGCCACTTCTCACTACAATCAACTTGGTCAATCACATTGCCATGACTGTCTCTTAAGATTAAACTCTCTCCATCATTTTCTAAAATACCAGCATAGATTTGATCGGCTGGAATATTAGATATTGTCTGTTCATCTATTCTCTCCAAAAGATAATATCCGTTAGCTGGAATGTTGCCAGTTAGAGTTATGCTGGGACTGCCATCTTCTGCTTCAAACACCGAATTAGTTAAATCTATGCTCTGGCTGGCTGTGTTGTATAGCTCAATCCACTCATCATTGTAGTCTGCTTCGGTGCCCATCCAAGCAATTTCGTTTATAACAACCTGTCCGTATTCTATTGGCGGGAATGACTGTTCTTGCTCTTCTGGTTCATTTTCTTCTTCATTATTTCCAGAAAATCCTCCGACTGAGTAATCTATTGGATGACAAACGTCTCCCCAAAGTCCTAATCTATTTCCTTTGGCTGTATTTTCAGCTTCGGCTAACTGCTGTTTGTACTTGATATCCGAACTATAAGCCCAATCATAAGCATAGCCGTTCCGGACTAAATAATCATTGATAAATAATGAATCCAAATAAACATAACGCAACAGGCGGCCATAACTGTCTGTTTCAGAAATGTCCTTTTCTAATCTAATCTGCCTTCCTTCTATTAACCTTTTATTTTCATTGGTCGCCTCTTGAGCAAAACAGCCATTGGGAGATTCTGGCGCATTAATGCCAATATAGCGAACTTCCTGTCCGTTTTCTAAAACAATAGTGTCTCCGTCAATAACTTCTTTGACTACAAAAATTTCTTCAATCTCTTTCCCGATCTCTGTCCCAACATCCGTCGGGACTTCGATCGGAGCCTCTTCTGTTTCGTCAACTTCTGGAAGTTTTAGGGATTCAATTTTTGAAACCTCTATGGGAGATTGAACTTGCCATGTGATTTCCTCATAAGGCTGCGGAAAAGTTTCCGTATTAGAAAAAGGAAGAGCGAAGTCCCCATTTGGAGGGATATTCGGGGACTTCGCTCCTCCTTTTTCTTTCAGTTTTACCGTTTCATCAAATATCCATGGACTGGTAGTTAGGTGTTCTGGCTCGGGCGCTACTGAACGGATAAGTGAATCAATGGCATAACCAGGAACATGGAACAGTCCATCAATAGCGCTATACACAAATTTAACGCCATCCTTAATTTTATTGATAATTTTCTGGAAAAATGATAATTTCTTTTCAAGTTCAACAATTTCCTCCTCGGGCTCAACTATGCTATCAAAAAACAGTTTTACTACCCCAGCGCTGTTGATAACTGCTTCTCTAGCTAAAAGCTGAAGATATTCAGCGTGGATTTCAGGAGAATTTTCGTATGTATACTTGTCTTTAATAAAGTAAAATTTGGTTCCATTGTCGTTTTTCCTAATCTTAGCTAAACGAATTAATTTGGAATAACCATCTATCCTACCATAAGCATATCCTTCTTTATCCGTATAAAAAACTTCCTTAACAATTTTTGGCCCAAGATATTTTGCATCTGGTTTTATTCTTCCATATCTATCAATGGTGGTTTCATGAATTGTATCTTTGCTGAAAAAGTTATTATTAGAAAAATTAGCCATTTCATCAAAATAAACGTCTAAATTGCTAAAAATTCTAGGTTTAGTGCCCTGATTAATTAAAGGTTCAGCAATATTGTAAAAAACAGAATTTTCTGGTAGGTCACCGGCCCAACTTTCTAAAGGATCACCGCTTATATGATCATCCTCTCGAGTATGAGCTGGTACTGCCATATCTTCAATTAAGTGAAGAACATGACCCAAGGAATAAAAAGCTTTTTGCTTATAACCAGCATTATATTCAGCAATTGCTGTTTGCCAGGTATGATCTCCGCCGGGTTTTCCTGCTTGTTCTTCAGGACTTTGGGCCCATTCTTTAGCTGATAAACCCCCAAATCCCCGATTACGAATCGGATCATAAAAATGATAAAACCAACAACGGGGCGAAAGATCTTCATCAACACTGCCTTTTCTCATCCATTCCATTTGTTCTGGGGTTATGTCGGGATCATAATAATGATTATAGAATTTAGCTACTTCTCTAGTTAAAGGAGAATGCGTTGAACCGCAATATAAAAAGGCCTGATTTACAATCAAAACCAGACCTCCGATTATTAATACAATAATAATCAAATATTTAATCTTTCGCATAAATTACAAATAAGGATCGCTTAATTTCCAATCGCCCCAATAATCTTTAGTAAAAATAAGATAGCATATTCCATTCCCCCACTCACATTGATATTTACATTGAACCTTCCATTCTCCCGTAGAACCCATCGTTATCTTCTTTAACTCTTCAATTATCTCTGTCTCTATTATTTCTAAATCTTCAATCATATCATCTAAATATCCACGTTCTTTAACTCCATACAAATATTCTATATCACTTTCTCTTACTTTCCAGCCATGTCCGAATTCTCCTATTCGATTATCCACATCTAAGTCCTTTTCTACACAACAGTTCAATGCCTCTTCGATATCCCCATTCTTCAATGCCTGAATATATTTATCAAGGGTTTCTTGTGGGGCAGTACGGGTAGGTAAGCTTTCAAGGGCTTCCTCGAGTTCTGGAACATAATCAGTTACCTTTCCCTGTCTTACTAATTCTAATATGCTATACTGCCGAAAAGGGAACTTGGGATTAGCCATTCCATTTTTAACCCAAAACATCCTCTCCTCATACCATTTAACCCCAGCATAAACAACTATTATTAAAATCACCAAAATCAAAATGACTGTGAATTTTTTATTTTTTAGAAATTTTAAAAACATATTTTTAATTTGTTTAAACTATTAATTTTTTTCTCTCTAATTTAGCATAGCATGAAGGAGGAACGAAGTCCCCATCAGGAGGGATGTTAGGGACTTCGTTCCTCCTTCATCTTTTAATTTAATCGCCATCCTATTTATAATAAAACCCGCGCCGATAAAGGACCATATAAAGCACTACCTTAGCACTCCACACCAGCCCTCCGCAGGTGCGGGATTTATTTTCCCTCGAAATTCAGATTAGAGTCCATCTTATCATGCCCTGAAAATTCTGTCAAGTCCCTTATCCAAATTTCACTAAAATTTAACTTTCCTCCACCTTATCAAAACCCAAAATCCTTATCAAGTCTTTTTATGTTGGAAGTATGTTGAAAGTCCAACCTCCAACATTATGTGGGGTTTCGGAAACCCCACATCTTTAACTACTCCAAGGCAAAATCTTGAATTGCTTCGACTCTTTTCTCATATTGTTTTAACCAATCAACAAAGAATTTCTTATAACCTTCTGTTCCACCAAAAAATTTTAGTAAAAAATCTTGATGGATTACCGAAGGAAAATTTTTAATTCCCGAATAATCCAAATGACTAGACCAGCGATAATTTTCTAAAAACTTCAAAGCTTCCCTAATTTCCATGCCGGTTAATTTCTTCTCTTTCCAATTGGGCTTCCAAAGATCTAATGGATTAGAATGAATATAACAAACAAGATGCGCAAGTTGAATATCGCCTTTAACATGAACTGCCTTAAAAGATCCCTGAAATAGATGGCCACTTCTTTCATATTTTAAATTGAAAGCATTGGCATATCCAGCATGGATTTTTCTCATATATAAACTAATGCCGCCCTCCGTTATTTGCTCAATAAGTTCGTGATGGTGATTAGGCATTAAAACAAATGCATGAACATTTACCAAAAGATCTCTAACTCTTGAAATTTCAGCAGAAGGCTCCATGTGGGGTTTCCGAAACCCCACATTTTTATCTCGACGGGAGAATTCTGGAGCGGGATTAACATCATTAAACTCATACAGGTCGTGAATAAAACGAACATAATCATTCCTATCCATAAAAATCTTTCGCTTATCTACTCCGCGATTAAATAAATGATAAAATTCATTTGTGACAAAACTTCTCTTCATAAGGTTTGTTTATATTATATAGCTCATAATGTGGGACGTCGCACGTCCCACATTATCACTAATAGATAAACTAAAATTATTTTTTTATTAAAAAAAACCGCCCTCCGGTCTTTTTTAATCTGATAAATGAAATATTAAAATTATTTTGTTGTTTTTGTGCTATGTGGGGTTTCTGCTATGTGGGGTTTCCGAAACCCCACATTAACCTCGCATTTTTACGTTTTACGAGACTTTACGGCTTTAGCAAAAGTGTAAAATTATAATAATCACAGAAACAATACAAAAGAACAAAAGCACTCTTTGAATCAACAGTCTAAGCTGATTCGGTGGCATACGAAATCTTTCCTTAAATAAGCCGTGCGCAAGCCTGTTGATAAAAAAGACATTATTATACTTCTTGCCGTTTTTTTTCAGGAAATAACCTTCTAATCGAGTTAATGAGCAGCCCTTGAATAGTTTCTGCTGAATCCACATCAAACAAAAAAACAAGGCGATATAAAATCTTAGCTCTTTAGATAAAATCATCAAAAATACACAGACAATATATAATAATATCATGCTGAAATGAACAGCGGCAATAAGCGATGAAAGGTAAGTATAAACCTGTTTCTTAGCCATATATCTTATCTATTACTATATTGTTTTTTGTAGTATTCTAAATATTCCCCGGATTTGATTTTCTTCCACCAGTCGAGGTTGTTTTTGTACCATTCAATTGTTTCTTTCATTGCCTGATCAAAATTATATTCTGGTTTCCAGCCGAGTTTTTTAAGTTTAGTGGAATCCAGGGCATAGCGGCGGTCATGGCCTGGCCGGTCTTTAACGTATTCAATTGAACTTTCGTCTTTGCCAAGTCCTTTTAAAATTATTTCAGTAATTTCTTTGTTGGTTTTTTCGTTGTCAGCGCCAATATTATATATCTCCCCTACTTTTCCTTTGTGTAAAACTAAATCAATGCCTGAACAATTGTCCAAGACGTAAAGCCAGTCGCGGACATTCAAGCCATCACCGTAAACAGGAACTTTTTTGCCCTCAATAAGATTGGTTATAAAAAGAGGAATTAGTTTTTCTGGATACTGCCAAGGGCCATAGTTATTGCTGGAGCGGGTAATTAAAATTGGCAGCTCATAGGTTTTAAAATAAGCCCGAACCAATAAGTCTGCTCCGGTTTTAGAAGCAGAGTAAGGGCTGTTGGGCTTTAAATCGCTTTGTTCAGTAAAAAGTCCTTTTTCTATTGAGCCATAAACTTCATCGGTAGAAATTTGAACATACTTTTTAATTCCATAATTTCGAACTGCCTCCAACAAAGTATGAGTTCCAAAAATATCGGTTTTTATAAAAGCATCAGGTTCGAGAATTGAACGGTCCACATGAGTCTCTGCCGCAAAATTGATTATGACATCAGGTTTTTCCTTAGAAACCAAATCATTAACCAGTTCTTTGTCGCAAATATCGCCTTTAACAAATTTATATCGCTGGTCATTCTCGACATCTTTAAGATTCTCCGGATTACCGGCATAGGTCATTTTATCTAAATTAATGACCTGGTAGTTTGGATATTTTTTTAGAATGTAATGGACAAAATTGCTCCCAATAAAGCCCAATCCGCCAGTGATTAGTAATTTCATTATTTTGATTTAGTCCCATTCATTGTTATTAATTCTATAAACTTATCTTTTTGTTGCATCGCATCCGAAAAATTATAACCAGGATCTTGTTTTTTGAGCCATTTCTCAATTAATTCAGTATCTTTAGGATGAACTTTTCTAAAGTCATCGGGAATTATAAAATATGATTCGCAGGCCTCGGCCCACCATTCTTTAATCATTTTACGTTTCTCTTGAGGATCTAGATTCTTTCTTGCTTCAATGTCGATTGACAATTCTTCTTTAAAAGAATCTTGGGACTCGAACCTTTTGGTAACTTCGTATAAGAACTCGATTCTTTCTTTAAGGCTTAAATCACTGGCTGACTCCCAATCATTAATATGGGCTAACTCATGACCAAATCGCCCATCGAGAATGTAAAGAAACCATCTCTTCCCCGTCGGACTATTTTCCTTTGGCTTATTTTGACTTGCAAAATAAACAACCTGTTTGCCGGATTTCTGTTCAGTACCCGCAAGAACTACTTGTGGAATCGAAATACCATATTCAATGGCTTCCACCTCTTCATTAATAGAGCCCTTTGGATAATATTCTTCGCTCCAAAGTTTTTGCAATGATTCCTTTTTAAATCCTATACCTTCAAAACCTATAATCTTTGGCGGACAATTTTTTTCTTTCTTGGCTGCTTGCTGTTCTTTTTTTGTTAATATAGCCAAACGGCTAACAATACCCTTGCCAAATTGATTCTCCAGATATTGGACCTGCCCTACCATTTCCTTGGTCTTTTTAATGTCTATTACTGCATCCATTACTTCCTGCTTTTCAGCTACATATTTCTCTACTAACACCTTTTTCTGTCTCTTAGATTCTTCGAAATATCTCATCAATTCTTTATTTTTTTTCATTTCTCTCAAGGCCAACATACCTATTCCCAAAGTAGTAAAACTAACAAGTCCCCAAGTGACTAAATTTCTAAAATATTTTTTCAATTTATCTTTTAACTCTTTTTTGCTTTTTTCGTTTTCGGGGCTAACTTCTAATTTCGATTGTTGAGATTCAAATTTTGTCATAAATTCTCCTTATATTCATTAATTACCTCCACAATCCGCTCTTTAATTGGTTTTAAAAGTATTCCTTCTTTTTGAAGTTTGTCTGTATTCAAAACGCAATTTGAGCGGGTCGCTTTGGCTAATTTTTGTTTATAGAGTTCTTTGTCTGAAATTACTTTAAATTGATGTTTGGGATTAACTATTTTTTTGTAATACTCCATTATTTCGCTGGGTTTAATAGTGCCGGGATTAGTAACGTGATAAACTCCGGCTTTTCTTTTATCAATCAGTTTTTTGGTAGCATCCAAAAAATCAGGAATTACGGTTGTTGAATTTTCAGCATCAATAACTTGAGAATATTCAGCCAACTTATCAATAAGATTTCTAGGGTTTGGTTCAATATCAATTGGCAAGCGGAGGCGGACAATTAAAACCGGAAAATTCTTTAACATTGAATCAGTCCAATATTTGGTCCAACTATAAAAACTGGGCGGATTGGCTTCATCATCTTCTTTGAAGCCCTTGCCGTCAGGACCCTTTCCCTGAAAAACGCAGCCGCTGCCTAAATGAACCCAGTAAACCCCGCACCTTTTCTCACTTTTCTTGCCCCTACCTTCTTTTCCTGAAAAAGGTGCGGGGTAAATTTTTCTCTCCTCACAGGCCTGCAAAATATTTAAAGGACCGGTAACATTACCGGCTATAGTTTCAAGTTTATGCTCTTCGCACCAGTCAATATTCGGCCTGCCAGTAATTCCCGCGGCATTAATCACAATTTCGGGTTTTTTTTCGTCTAATTCTTTTCTTAGGGCTGGTAAATCAGTAATGTCAACGTCAGAAACTAAAGAATCGCCTAAAAAATTATTGAATTTTTGGGCTATCCAACCATTTTTGCCGAAAATTAAGTATTTCATACAATAATTTTATATTAAAAAAAGAAAAAAGGCAATGCTTGACATCGCCTTCTTTAAATTCTGCTATATCCTCAAGCACTGCATCAAATCGTCTTTTAAGCAAGGCACTCAAGTAGCTCTCGCCCAGATTTTTATTATAAGCAACCATAATTTCGCGCGTAACTCCAGATTTCATAACTCCATCCAGCTCTTTTTGTATTTTATCCATTTTTTCTATTCTTTCTTCGTAACCATGATTTACAAGGTCTGCAATGCGAATCACTTCTTCGATTGTTAATCTAAAACGCGTCTCAAAAGCTTCTAACTTTTGTTTAATTTCTTCGTAATCCATTTTATTCTCCTTTTGTCAAAAAAACAAATACCCAGAAGTCCCAAACCAGAGTCTCTGAGTATTCTATATGTATCTAAAAAATTTGTCAAATATTAAACCCCAACTGCTACTTTTTTCAAAGTTCTAGCTTTAGGAATTTTTATGGAAATTTCCTTGTTTACAACATCGACTTTTACTTTAGCGCCGGGTTGAACTTTTCCCTCAACCATTAACTTGGCTAAAGGGTCTAAAATCATTTGCTGAATAGCCCGTTTTAAGGGTCGAGCGCCAAATTGAGGGTCAAATCCGCGCTTGGCTAAAATTTTCTTGGCAGCAACTGAAATCGTAATCTTAATCTTTTGATCTGCGAGTCGTTTTACTACCATATCAAGCTGTAAGTCAACAATACCAATTACTTCTTTTGGACCCAAGCCGTTGAAAACAACAATTTCATCAAGTCGATTAAGAAATTCTGGCTTAAAATGATCTTTCAAAGCATCTAGAACTCTATCTCTTTGGATTTCTATTCGTTTTTTAGCTTCGCCAGATTTAGTAAAGCCAAATTCAGCCATTTTCTGCATATATTGACTTCCAATATTAGAAGTCATAATCATAATTGAATTTTTAAAATTAACTACTCTGCCCTTGGCATCAGTTAAACGCCCTCTGTCTAATATCTGAAGCAAGATATTAAATACTTCGGGATGAGCTTTCTCAATCTCATCCAAAAGAACAATGCTATAGGGTCTACGACGAACCATTTCAGTAAGCTGACCTCCTTCTTCATGGCCAATATAGCCAGGGGGCGAACCAATCATTTTGGATACAGCATGCTTTTCCATATATTCAGACATATCAAGACGAATAATAGCGCTTTCATCTCCAAACATAAACTCAGCCAAAGCTAAAGCTAATTCAGTTTTACCAACTCCGGTCGGACCCATAAAAATAAATGAGCCAATTGGCTTATCTTCTTCAGCAATACCGGTTCTGCTTCTTCGGATAGCATTAGAAACTACTGAAATTGCCTTGTCCTGGCCAAGGACTCTATTTGAAAGAATCCCTTCCATTTTGCTAAGTTTAACAGTTTCCTCCTGAAGCATTTTAGAAACTGGGATGCCGGTCCAGCGGGAAACTACCTGGGCAACGTCTTCTTCGGTAACTTCTTCTTTTAAAATCTGGCGCTTTTTCTGGATTTGAGTTAATTTATTTTGCTGGGTCTTGATTTCTTTTTTCAGCCCAGGAACTTTGCCATAGCGAATTTCAGCAACTTTTTGAAGCTCGCCTTTTCGCTCGGCAATCTCAGCTTTTTGCTTTAAGGAATCAATTTCTTTTTGGGATTCCCGAATTTTGGAAATAATATCTTTCTCAGCTTTCCATTGAACTTCCAATTCTTTACTTTTTTCACTTAACTCGGCAAGTTCTTTTTTGATGGCTTTAAGCCGCTCTTTGGATTCCGGGTCTTTTTCTTTTTTAAGGGCTTTAATCTCAATCTCTAATTTCATTTTTGTTCTTTTCATCTGATCTAATTCAGCAGGCATGCTGTCTATTTCCATTCTTAAAGCTGAACCAGCTTCATCCATTAAATCAACGGCCTTGTCAGGTAAAAACCTGTCAGTAATATAACGGGCTGATAAATTAGCAGATGCAACCAGAGACGGGTCAACAATTCTAACTCCATGATGAACTTCGTATTTTTCCTTAATTCCCCGCAAAATAGCAATAGTGTCTTCAATGCTTGGCTCAGCAACATAAACTGGCTGGAAGCGCCTTTCTAGGGCCGAATCTTTTTCAACATACTTCTGATATTCTTTAAGGGTAGTGGCACCAATTGCCCGAAGCTCTCCCCGGGCAAGCGCCGGCTTTAACATATTGGAAGCATCAATTGATCCTTCAGCAGCGCCTGCGCCAACCAAAGTATGAAGTTCGTCAATAAAAAGAATGGTTTTGCCGCCGGCTCGGGAAATTTCTCTTAAAACAGCCTTAAGACGGTCCTCGAATTCACCCCGGAATTTAGTACCAGCAACAAGAGAACCTAAATCCAAGCTAAGAATTTCTTTGTCGCTCAAACTTTCCGGCACATCTTTACTGGCAATTCGCTGGGCCAACCCTTCAACAATAGCTGTTTTTCCAACCCCGGCTTCGCCAATTAAAACAGGATTATTTTTTGTTCTGCGACTCAAAACCTGCATCACTCGTCTAATTTCTTCATCCCGACCAATTACCGGGTCTAATTTTTCCTCTCTGGCTAACTTAGTAAGATTGCGGGCATATTTTTCCAGAACTTGATATTTTGATTCCGGTTCAGGGTCAGTAACCTGCTGACCGCCCCGAAGTTCAGCTAAAATTTTTAAAACACCATCATATTCAACTTTTTCCTGATTTAAAATTTGTTTAACTTTAGTCGAAGCAGACAACATTCCCAAAAGAAAATGTTCAGTGGAAACAAACTCATCTTTTAACTTCATGGTTTCCTTGATTGACTGTTCTAATACCCGACCTAGATTCTGGGTTAAAAAAATCTGAGCAATGCCACCCGTAGAAATCGTTACAGTTGGCAAGCTTTGAATAGCTGCTTCTACTTTTTTATCTAAAGAAGCAATGTCAACGTTTAGCTTTCCCAAAATACCCCCAACCAAAGACTCCTCTTGGGTTAAAAGAGCTTTAAATAAATGAAGGGCATCAACTTGCTGCTGACTTTTTTCAGCAGCAAGCTCTTGGGCTCGCTGAAGCGCTTCCTGAGCTTTAGTTGTGAATTTATCCATCCGCATATACTTCTATTCTACACCAATTAGCAGTCTCCTGTCAAGAGTGCTAATTACTCCCACTCCCCTAATTCTGCCTCGATTATTTTCTCTCCTCCGTAACGAAGGACTTTTAAAATTATTTTGTCGCCAACGCTGTGTTTTAAAATCATTTTTGCCAGGGTATTCTTTGGAGTTATTTTCTCGCCGTCAGCTTCTAAAATAATATCGTTTTCAACAATGCCAGCCTTATCAGCTGCACTGCCCGGCATTACTGCAATTTCTCCTGGTTCATCTCCCTGAATAACCAAAGCGCCGTAATCAACCGGTAAATCATTTTTTTCCTGAATAGTTTTATCAATCAAAATATAACGTATTCCTAAAAAAGGATAGGAAATTTTGCCCGTGGTCTGAACATCAACAATGGCCTTCTTAACTTTGTTTATTGAAATAGCAAAACCAATATTTTCCGCGCCTAAGGCCATGGCTGTATTAACACCAATTACCTCCCCATAAAGATTCAAAAGGGGACCGCCGGAATTTCCTCTATTAATAGCTGCATCGGTCTGAATTACTTCTTCAAGCTGTTCGGACATTCCTTCGCCAGTGGCAATTACTGAACGGGCTAAGCCAGAAATTACTCCAACGCTGACCGTATTTCGGAATTCGCCTAAAGCATTACCAATAGCAATAACGGTCTGACCAATTCTCAATTTATCTGAATTACCCAACTTAACTATGGATAAATCAGTGGCTGATATTTTTAAAACAGCAATATCCTGAATCGGGTCTCGTGCCAAAACCGGGGCTGAATATTTTTGTCCATCATTGGTCAAAACCGTATATTCAGCATCTTCATCATAAACCACATGTTTATTAGTAATAACCAAGCCGTCAGAACTAACAATAAAGCCGGTGCCGCCGCCAACTTCTTGCAGTTCTTTTCCCTTTTCCCGATATTGAGGAACTTCAAAACCAAAGCGTTTGCCATAATACTCTTCAAGTTCCTCAAAGGGATTTATATAATACTCCTCAATCACTGAAACATACTTGCTAACAATAACGCTGACTACGGCCGGGGAAACCATTTCAACTACATCAGCTATACTCTTTGGTTTTTCTCGAGCTTCTTCAGCTTCTCCCTCCTTTTCTTCGTCAACCAAAGGGAATGAACTTGGTTCTAAAAATAAATCCGGCTGAGTTTCTTCTTTCTCTCCTAAGCCTAATTTTTCACTTAAGAAAGGGGCTAAATAAATAGAAGAAAAAGTCCCGGCTAATAAACCGGCTGCCAGAAAAATAATAAAAGCCCCAAAAATTGGCTTTTTAAATATGTGAAAAATCCTCATTTTAGTAATTTACTTCTATTGCTCTTTTAACGTCTTTATAGCAACCCCAAGATATTATCCTAACGTTATTTCCAGTGATCTTAATATCAAACCCGTAACTGCTTCCGTTGTCTAAAATTACAGAACATTCATCAATATTAATAGCGCCCCCTCCCTTTCTATCGTCATATAAGGCCCTTTCAATGCCTGCCTCAGCAGCACAATAAGCCAACAAAGATTTAGGTGCTTCTCGAGATATTCTAATTTCTCCTATCGTTAAAGTGCTCACCCCAAAAGCAATAGCTAAAATAGTGGCAAGAATTAATATTGCAAAAAGAATAGAAGCGCCTCGTTCAATAGTTAACGAGTAACAATTAACAATTAACAACTTTTTCTTTTTATGTTTCATGAATTTAGTCAAGCTCTCTTTGAGAAAGTGTGGTTTGTAAATTAATCTCTGCTCGTTCTTCAACTTTAGTCCCAATTGTTCTAACTTTCATAACTATTGTTACCCGGGGCTGTTCCCCATCTTCCCCACTTCCACCGTCCACATAAAAAATTCCTTGAACCTCAACCTCATCAGAATTTATTGGCTCGTTGTTTCTTGTAATCTGCGTTCCGGTAAACTCATAGGCAATATCCCCATGTTCGAGATGATGGATATACAAAACAGAGATTTCACCATCAGATGTCCTGATTTCACTCATTCTAACTTCTTTGGCCATAAAGCCAATAAGGTATCTGCCATTATCTTGAATATTCTGGATAGCTATGCTTTTTCTTTGGCTGCGAAGAGCAACTGTAAACAAACTAACTACAACCATGATTACCAGAGAAAAGATAGCTACTCCCACAACGAGTTCTACTAAAGTGAACCCTTTTTTATTTTTGTTATAAATCATATTACTTCCAATCATATAATCTACTTTCAGCAATAATTTCATAAGAACGGCTTCGTTCATTCCACGTAACTTCGGAAACCACTTTGATGTCATTAGTAGTAAAATCGTCATCAGGATTATCAGTAATAGTTATTTTTCTTTTAAAATGAGTGGGTGTGCCGCTGCCATATTGATAAACATTGTTGTTTATTTTCAAGGGCTCATCAGACCAAGAGAATAAATCAAGTCTATCATACTGAACTTGATAGCTACCAGCTCCCAAGCCATCATTCCAGGCTATATCCCCTGAATCCCTGTTTTCAATCCAATTGCTGTCCCGAATATTTCGAACAATTTCCATGCCTTCTTGGGCAAGACTTGCAGCAATAACTTGAGATTTGCCGACAGCGACATTAGAAATACTATAAGTTATTAAACTCATGGCACCGATTATGCCGATAATAATTACAAAAGTCGCAATAATAACTTCTGCTAAAGAAAATCCTTTGTTCATAGTGATGTTTTAATGCTCATCCAGCCCTTATCATTAATAATAATATACCTGCAATCCTGGGGGCAAGCCCCCCCCTCTTTTTTAATAGTAATAGTAGCTTCAGTATCGGCAGGATTAAATTCGACAAAGGCATAGGGTGGATTAAAAGTAATATCTAATCGATTACCAGTAGAAATTGAATCTATTTTTATGCCTTTTTCTAATTCAATAGCGCCCCCTATTTCTTCTCCACCATTATAAACTGCGTTATCACTAACAAAAATATAATAAGAATCAGGCATGCTTGGTTGGTTAAAATGAGCGCCATAATAATCGTAAATTTCCCCACCGTGCTTAACGCTGGACAAGGCCATGTTCTGGGCTTTTCTTATATTCTGAATAATCTGCTGAGCAGTTCTCTGGAGGTTGCCTGTTTCTCCTCCTTTTCTAAAATTAACCACCATAATACTGGCAGTAATACTAACAATGGCTATAACCACTAATAATTCTATAAGGGTAAACCCCGCACCTTTTCTTGTGTGCCTAAGATTTGCCCTTCTATTACCCCGCAAAAGGTGCGGGGTAAACCCCTTTTTATTTTTTCTCATAATAAAAATAGATTTAAATACCAATTTATTAAAATATTTCCCCAGAATATAACAATAAGAGTTGCTCCGGCTAAAAACGGCCCAAAAGGAATCTCAGATTTCAAGGTTTTTTTCTTAAAAATTATCAAAATAACAGAAACAAAAGCACCGATTAAAAAACTTCCAAATAAAGCAACTAAGATATTGGGCCAACCAAGAATTAAGCCCATAAAAACTGCTAATTTTACATCACCCATGCCCATCCAACGGCCCCTTGAAATCAGTATTATAGCAAAAAAGAATCCTCCTGCTATTAATCCAGCTAATAAATAATTGAAAATTGGAAATTGGAAATTGACTGAAAATTGAAAATTGAAAATTGAAAATTGAAGCTGATATAGAAAAGCTATGATAATTCCCGAATAAACAATTTGATTGGGGATAATATAATGCTTTAAATCGTAAACAAAGATGATTATTAAACAGCTAACAACAAAAAGCCAAAAGACAGTAGAAATTACCAGCCCAAGGCTGGTCGGCCCTGGGCCAAAAAAATACCAGCCGCAAAGAACAAACAAAATTCCGGTTGCAAGCTCTACTAATGGATACTGCAAAGAGATGGGTTTTCTGCAATGTCTGCATTTTCCTTTTTGTAAAATAAAACTCATTAAGGGAATGAGTTCAAACCAAGAAAGGGTCTTTTTGCAATAAGGACAATAGGATCTAGCCGAGGCTCTGGCGGGCAGGTCTAAGCGATAAATAACTGAATTTAAAAAACTACCAACAGCCAGACCAATAAAAAAGTAAAAAATAAGCATGTATTCAAAACTCAGCTTCTTTAAGCAAAGCTAAGCTTTTCAAACCTTATTTGAATATAAAACTTAAAAGGCCGTACCCTTACAGTCTGTGCCAGTAGCACAACTTACATTAACATCCCCGGAATAACCCGTAGCATCAACACACCAAGTTTTTGCGCCTACATTTAAGCTGGCTTCAACACAATAACCCTTAACGCCAGCATAACAAAGCCTAGTTGTGGCGCCATTGTCAATAACACTCTGTCTAATCCGACCAAAATCACCAGTGGTATTAATATCGGTGCCCGAACAAAGAGCTGCATAAGTATTTGGGGTAACATCATCGTAATTCATCTCAGCAGCGCCTCTTAATTCGGACATAGCGCCTTTAATTGCCGCGTCTTTGGCTTTATTTCGAGCAGCATTTAAGTTAATCAAAACAATAGTAGCTAAAATACCAATAATAGCAATAACTACCAAAAGTTCAATCAAAGTAAAACCTTTCTTTCTTCGAAAAAATTTCATTTTTTCTCTCCTACTAATTACGAATTTTATCGAATTACGAATATTCGTAATTGGCTTAGATTCGTAATTCGTAGGACTTTAATTATTAATTATTTACCCGCCTAATTTTTTGCAGAGCAAAATTTTGGCTGGGTCAAGATGGTTTTTTCTCGACCTTTCTAGTGTCTACGAAAATGCAAATTTCTACAAATTTACAAATATTCGTATATTTGTACTTTTTTGTAATTTTGTAGACATCCTGTTAAAATCCACCACTAGTCATGCCGTAAATCGGCATTAAAATAGAAGCAACAAGA
>CAYRSI010000005.1:3727-8361 GCA_964426965.1 uncultured Candidatus Saccharibacteria bacterium | reverse complement strand
TTAAAATCCACCACTAGTCATGCCGTAAATCGGCATTAAAATAGAAGCAACAAGAAAAGCCACTCCACCGCCCAAGCAAACAATTAAAATTGGTTCAATAAGCTGGGTGAGATTGCCAGTAGCTCTATCAACTTCTACTCTATAAAATGAAGCTACTTTTTCTAAAATATCATCTAATTTAGCAGCCTGCTCTCCAACTTTTAACATTTGAATGACCATGGAAGGAATCTCTTTATGTTTTTCAAAAACAGAACTAATATTTCCCCCTTTTTTCACTTCATTTCCTGCTTCATTAATTATTTTGGAAAAAACCGTATTGCCAATTACCTGGCTGGAAATCTTTAAAGCGCTTAAAATTGGCAGACCCCCTTTAAGCAAGGTGCTAAAGTTGTCAGAAAATCTAGCTAAGTATACTTTTCGAAAAAGTTTTCCCAAAATCGGAATCTTTAACTTAAACTTATCCCAGAGTTCTTTGCCTTGAGAGGTTTTTATAAAACGTAAAAATCCAACAATTAATCCAACTACAACTATTATAACTAACCAAAGCCAAGACTGAAGAAAATCACTTGTTCCTATTAAAATCTTGGTAGTCAAGGGGAGCTCTTGTCCGGTTTCAAGCAATATAACTGTTAACTGAGGAACAATATAAATCAACATTAAAACAGCTATTACAAGAAAAACAGAAAGAATAAAGATTGGATAAGTAAAAGCTCCTTTAATTTTTGCGGCAAGCATAAGCTCTCTTTCGGCATGATCGGCCAAGTATTTTAAAACATCGCTCAATTTCCCAGTTGCTTCACCTGCTTTAATAACATTGACATAAAAAGCAGAAAAAACTTTACGATGCTTTGCCAAAGCACTTGAAAGAGATTCCCCCCCCCTAACGTCTGTTTCAACCTCAAATAAAATATCTTTAAGATAGAGACCATGAGCTTGTTCGGCTACTGCTTTTAACGAATCCATGAGGGGAGTATCGGCTTCAAAAAGAATAGACAGCTGCCTGTAAAACATTACCAGTTCTTTTGATTTAACTCTTTGAAAAATCTTTAAGGAACGAGCATAAAAAGGAAGTTCTGAAATCGCCTCCAAGTAAACCACTGCTAAATCATGACGCTGAAGCGTGCTAACAGCCACATCACGACTACTAGCTTCAACAGTGCCAGTTTGAATTTCGCCTTGCTTTGTTCTGGCTTGATAATTAAAACGCATATTATTTCTCGAGTAATAATCTTAATTCTCCTGGGTCTACAGAATAAAGCTCGGCATTTTCTAAACTAATTTCTCCCTTATGAACCAAATCAGCTAAGGATTTATTCAGAGGAATCATTCCTTCTTCAGCACTAGTTTCAATAACCGAATTTATCTGATGAACTTTACCCTCCCTAATTAGATTACGAATAGCTGAATTAGCAAGCAGCACCTCAATAGCTGGAACTCTTCCTCCATCTACTCGAGGAATCAATCGCTGGGAAAGAATTCCTACAAGAGTGGCTGCTAATTGAGCCCTGATTTGACTCTGGGCAACTGAAGGAAAACTGTCAATAATCCTATCAATGGTCTGAGCGGCATTATTAGTATGCAAGGTTGCAAAAACCAAATGGCCTGTTTCAGCCGCGCTTAGCGCGGTAGAAATGGTTTCTAAATCTCTCATTTCGCCAACCATAATTACATCAGGATCTTGTCTAAATGAAGAACGAAGCGCTCGATGAAATCCTCGGGTATCAAATCCAACTTCCCTCTGGTCAATAATACAACGGTCTTGAATAAATATGTATTCAATAGGATCTTCTATGGTTATAATATGGTCATTTTTTGTATGATTAATTAAGTCAATTAAGGCAGCTAAAGTTGTGCTTTTTCCGTGACCCGAGGGTCCAACCATTAAGAAGAATCCCTGACTATGATGAGTAAAACGCTCTAAAATTGAAGGAAGGTTTAATTCCCCTAGGGTTTTAATTTTAAATGGCAGATAGCGCAATGCTGCGCTCATGTAGCCCCTCTGATAAAAAACATTGGCTCGAAAACGAGCTTTATCTTTGTAAGAATAGGAAAAATCAATCTCCTTTTCTTTTAAAAATTTTTCCTTTTGCTGATCAGTTAAAAGGGCTAAAACTAAACCCTCGGCGCGTTCAGGGGTAATAATTGACTGTTTAACTAATGGAATTAATTCTCCATCAATTCTTAAAGTAGGATGCCTTCCTGTAGAAATATGAATATCAGTAGCATTTTGTTTGGCCACTGCTCCCAAAAGTTCATCTAATTCTGCTTGATAATCCTTCACTAGCTTGTAGCTTGTAGCTTGTAGCTTGTAGCTTACTAAAAAGCTAAGAAGCTAAAAAGCTAAGAAGCTAAATTTAAGGACCCACGGTATTCTGTCCCTCGTTTTGACCAGCGACAGCACCGGTTTCCAAATAATACATTAAAATATAACTAACACCATCGGACTGGCCCGTACCCCCTACCCCTGAGGCACTGCAACCGATCATCTTAGAACAATAATAATATCTATAATCTCCATCATTTTTAGGATCAACAGGAACTATTGTCATTGCGCCATTCTCAAGTAATTCTTGAGAAAAGACGTCAGTGCCAGTAATATATATGTCATCACCAGGGGGGTTAACTGGATAAGCGCCGCTATGCTCACTTCGATAAAAATAAAAAGCCAGGCCTTTTTGAATGGCTCTGATATCAGATAGCCTTTGAGAATCTCTAGCCTTAGCTCTCCATCGGCCAATACTTATACCTACAATACCGGCCAAAAGTCCGATTATTGCAATAACAACCAGGAGTTCTATTAGGGTAAATCCCTGCCTGCCGGCAGGCATGGCTTTTTTTTTAAACATAAAATTAAATAAATTCCATTATGCTTCCTCTATCGCCTGAACCACTTCTTCAAAATTTATTATGCCTTTAAACGCCTTTACCAATCCATCCTGCGCCATAGTAATCATCCCCTGTCTTTCTGCTTCTTCTTCAATATTGGCTTCAGAGGGGTCTTTTAAAATAATTTTCTCAAGCTGAGGAGTCATGGAAAGCACTTCATAAATACCTATTCGACCCTTGGTTCCTTTTGGGCAAGTTTTTGAGGGCTTTGGCCTATACAGCTTATAAGATCCTGCTCCCAGGGCCTTGGGGTCTTTTTTCTTAATATTTTTACTCTCTTCGTCGATTATCCGCTGAATTTTAGCAGATGGGATTATTGATTCTTTGCTCTCCGGACAAAGTCTTTTTACTAACCGCTGAGCCACAGCCAAATTAAGAGTTGGAGGAATTAAATAAGGATCAATTCCCATGTCTATAAGTCGGGGAATTACCCCCAAAGCATTGTTGGTATGTAAAGTAGAAAGAACTAGGTGACCGGTTAAGGCAGCATGAATTGCTAAAGCGGCTGTTTCATTATCCCGAATCTCGCCAACCATAATTTTATCAGGATCTTGGCGCAAAACATGACGAAGGCCAGTAGCAAAAGTATAACCAATCTCCGGCCGAACCTGGGACTGATTAATTCCTTCAATATAATATTCTATAGGATCTTCCAAGCTAACAATATTTACGTCCTCTTGGTTAAGTGCATTTAAAATAGAATAAAGAGTTGTAGTTTTACCCGAACCAGTAGGGCCAGTAATCAATATTAATCCATACGGCTTCTGAGTAGCCAGCTTTAAAGCCCGAAGGCCTTTTCCCATAACGCCTAAGTCTGTAAGAGAGCGAAGTCCTATTGCAGGATCAAGGATTCTCATCACTGCTTTTTCCCCGGAATAAGTGGGAAAAGTTGAAACTCGAAAATCAATTTTTTTCTTGCCTATAGTAGTAAAAAATCTGCCGTCTTGAGGCTTTCTCGTTTCATCAATCTTAAGATTGGCAAGTATTTTAACCCTGGAAACAACTGCCGAATGAATCTTGCGCGGCAAAATAAGGCCGGTATGAAGCACTCCATCTATTCTAAATCTAATTTTTAGACTTTTTTCTGTTCCTTCTATATGAATATCGGAAGCCCTTTCTTCAATGGCATGACCTAAAATAGTAGCAACTACTCGGGTTATTGGCGCTTCTTCGGCTATTTTTTCTATAACTTCTCTTCTTTCTGGTTTTTTAAGAACATCCTTTTCTTTTTTTAATTCCTCTTCTAATTCAACTAAAGCTTTTTTAACTTCACCTTTAAGGGTGGTATATTGTTTTAAAACATTTCTGAAGTCAGATTGGGAAATCAAATAAATCTTTGGTGAAAGACGGTTTTTATGAGCAATAAACTTCAGGGCCTGCCATGCCTCAACGTTTTCCGGATTTAACATCCCTGCCTCTAGGGCTCCACTTCTTTTATCAATAGCTATTGGAACAAATTTGTAATGCTGAGCTGCTTCAACAGGAACTAACTTGAGTGTATTTGGACTAATAGCCTCAGCAGGCAGTTCTTTAAAAGGAACTTTAAGAAACTTCGCTTTCAAAGAATAAAAATCTTTTTCTTTAATCGCCTGTTTTTCTAATATATGTTCCTCCAAAGGAATATTTTTTCCTTCTGCCTCCTTTTTTAAAGCATTAAGAGCAAGGGGATCAATTAATTTTTTCTCCAATATGAGATCAATGAGGGTTTTCTTCATATTGCTTCGTAATATCGCTGATAAACGCTGATT
>CAYRSI010000005.1:0-3627 GCA_964426965.1 uncultured Candidatus Saccharibacteria bacterium | reverse complement strand
ATTAGTAGGGTTTGAAGGGATTTTCTCGTCCTGTTTCTCCGGCAGTTACTGGCAATATTCCGTGAGATTTCAAAGATTTAAATAAGGGATCGTCAAAAATACTAAAATCCAACCTAATCTCTTTAAGCATCTCCTCAGCAGGTGAAACACCTACTGGCATTTCTCCTTCGGTAGGAACCTCGCCTTGCAAGCCTAAATACCAAACAACAATAGCAATAACAACAACTACTATTAATACTGTAATCAAGGCTTTCTGGCGTTTTTTTTGTTCTATTGCCTTCACCATATTATTGATAATATACTTCTAACTCAACTTTAAAACTAAAACCCGAACCTCCTTCTTCGGCTTCTTCAGGAGAAAACTCAATTGATGTTATGTCCATTATTCGAACATTGTACTCAATGGCTTCTAAGAAACTCTTAAAGGCCATATAGCTACCATATAATTCTAAGGATACCTTCAGAGTTTTATAAGTCGCCACTCCTTTTTCGACCTTTTCAGTAAAACTAATGCCTTCTAAAATTAAGCCGTTCTCCGAAGCCATGGCCTCCAATTGAACAATCAAGCCGGGAGTATCTTTTTCAACAGGCAAAAGATAAAAAGTTTTATTAATTGCCTCTTTGCGGCTGTCATAAACTTGCCTTAACTGCTCAACTTTAATTAAAAGCTCTTCTTTTTCTTTTATAAAATTTCGAGCTTGTTTGACTTCACCTCTAAGAGAGGTGACTTCGCTATAAAATGGCAAATCAAGAGATATTAAAATAACAACAAAAGCAAGAAATAAGACTATGGTTACTATGATGTTTTTATTCATAAAAATCCTACGAATTCCGAATCAAAAGCGAATTACGAATTCGTAATTCGATAAAATTCGTAATTAGTGAGGAGAAAGAAGTACTTCTTTCAAGAAATTAATATTCAGAGTAAACTCAATTCCTCCTTCAGTGCTAAGGGCTATCTCTGACACTTTTACATCCAAAACTAAATCATCCTGGCTAAAGCTCACCATCTGTTTAGCTAAATAAGTGTAACCTGGGGATCTGCCATCAAGGATTAAATTAACAGAACCATCTTTTTCCAATCTTCCATCAAGACTTAAAAAAGTTATTTGAGGCACGGCAAGACTTCCAAGTTTTGAAACAAGATTTGACCAATAAAAATGATTTTTTAGAATTGTTTTCAAGCTTTTTAAAGCTTTTTCTAAAGACATAACCTCTTTCTCGAATTTCTCATCCTTTTGTTTATCAAGCTCATCAATTTGATTATGAAGGTCAGCGAGTTGACTATCTAAAGACCCTTTCAAAAAAAATAGTCCTCCATAAACTAAAAGACTAAGAATTAATAAGGCAAAAATCAAAATCCCTATTTTTGGAAATATAGTTGAAAGTCCAATTTTTTCTTTATAATCCTTTGGAATTAGTGATATATCAGGCATAATTATACTTCGCGCATTGCCAAACCTATGGCTACGGCGAATCTAGGAGCAATCTCTTTAAGAATTGGCTCAAGAAAAGAAGGATACATTGTCCGGCTCCAGGGATTACCTACCCCAACATCAATTTTTAATTTTTTTTCAAGATATTCTTTTAAGCCGACTAGGCTGCCGGAACCGCCGCTCAAAATCAATTTGGTTGTTTTATTTTTAGTTTCTTTTTGATAAGCATTAATTGTCCTTTCTATTTCAAAGCTTATTTTATCAATAAGAGTTAAAAGAAGGTCTTTTGCTTCTTTTCCTGCCAGTTCCTTATGATCCAGCCCCCTTTCTTTTTTATATACTTCTGCTCTTTTAAAACCAATGCCCATTCCATGGGATAAAGCCTTGGTCAATTCGGTGCCGGCTATGTCAAGACCGTGACTAGCTTGAGTAAATCCTTTATCAACAATGGTAATAGAAGTTGACCTGGCTCCAAAATCTAATATGCAACATGTGCTCTTGTCATTACCTACAAGTGAGCGGACATAGCCAAAACTTTCCAATTCTAAAGCCAGGAGTCTCAATCCCAAAGCCTGAGCTATGCGCAAATATTTGTTAATGACTTCCTTAGGAACAGCAACTAAGAGAATTCGAAATCTCTTTAAATCCTTTTTTCCTTCTTTGGAAGGCCCTGTTTCTGCTTCGCCAATAATTTTCCAATCCATATTTACTTCACTCAAGGGAATAGGAATATGACGCTTTGCCTCAAAAGACAAAGCTTGAGGTAATTCTTTCCTTGACATTGACGGCATATCTATAACAGCAGTAAAGCTGGAAAAAACCGGAATAGAAATAACTGCATATTTGGTGCTAATTCCTGCTGCTTCAAGTATTCTCCTAGTCATCTCAATTACCTGGCTTTCCAGCATTTTCAGAGATTTAGTTTGAAAAGGGTCATTTAATCTCTCAAGATAGCCGTAGGTTTGAAGCTCTCCATAGGTTTCCAATTTATAACGCTCTTCACTGCGTTTTAATTGTACCACTTTTATTGAAGAGGTGCCAATGTCAATACCTAAACAAGATTTTGGTTTTCCACGAAACAACCCCATATGTTTATTTTGGTTTTATCTCTTCCCATTCTGGCAATGGCTTGGCAACATTAACGGTCTGAGAATCAGAACACTTATAGCCATCGCTGTCAGTAGCCTCTAAAGTGACCTCCCATTCCCCTGGACTGGAAAAGGTTGCTACTGGATTTTGCAGAACCGAACTATTTGGCACAGCGTTTTCAAAAGTCCATGACCAGCTGTTTCCGCCATTATAAAACTTGGTTTTGTCAGTAAACTGAACCGGCTCTAAAGTACTGGGCTCTGACGGCGACCATTTAAACTCATATAGACCAGTAACATTTGGATAGGCGTGTTTGGGAGGGGTGAAACTACAGCTTGGCAAGCACCAATCAGACCACCCTCCCTGATTATCTTTTACTTTTATTTGCCAAAAATAAGTTGTATCCCAGTCAAGAATTTCATCAAGTGGCCGATAAGTGCTTCCTGAAGAATATGCTTCATCAGTATCTATTTCTGGTGAAGAAAAGTCACTGTCATCATCTATTTGAAGCCAGTAAGATTCTTGGGGATCACCTTCGGAGTCAGAATAATTCCAAGAAAGCTCTGGATTTCGGGAATCAACACAATAATTCCAGGCTTCATCCTCATTGCATGTAACAGTTGGCGGGGAATTAAAGTCAAGTACTACTTTATAACCTGGAGTTCCCGAAATGCCTTTGTCGCTTAACCCAAAAACAACAACAGTAACAAAAATAGCTGTTATAATAATCCCTGGAATAAGCCAGATTAATTTGAATTGATTTTGTTTCCCCATAATGTTACATCAAATTATTTAGTAATTTAATAAATAAGTTCTTCGCAGAAACCATCAATACAACATTTTCTTGAATCCTGGGTTGTTATAAAGTATCCACCACTACACCTTTCTCCCTCCCTGCAAATTTCACCTCCTACCTCATCACAGGTCGACAGCCTACATGCCACATTACAACAACTATTTGTATCTCCGGCTGGTATAATTGTTCCTGGGCAAATCTCATTTACTGCACAAATATCACCACCTTGGTCGACGCAAGACTCTAGCACGCAAGTGGCAGAACAGCCATCTCCATTAGTATTATTCCCATCATCACATTCTTCCA
>CAYRSI010000004.1:0-27588 GCA_964426965.1 uncultured Candidatus Saccharibacteria bacterium | reverse complement strand
AATAGGCAATAACATAAACATCAGCTGGCAGCTCGTCATAATCCCCCCCCTCAAGGTATTCAAGATAATTAGAGGGGATGTTGGTTTTTTTTGAAACCTGCCAAAGAGACATTTTCATAGACTCCCTGGCGTTCTTTAATCTATCGCCCAAGGTATTTGTTTTTATTTCTTTAGTTTTAAACATATTTTAGTTCGCTTCGCGAACGGTTGAAATGGAGGATCGCTCGCCTCTGCTCGCTTGGATGATGGCTGAAATGTTACATCTCAAACAAGTGAATGGAGTGAACGATCAACTAAACGAACGCAGTGAGTGATCAAACAAGCGCAGCGATCAACCAATTAAATCCAGTCACCTTTCAACTCTCTGATTCCATCTTTTATATCAACCATTGGCTCCCAACCTAAAAGCTTTTTGGCCTTGCTATTGTCTGCCAAAGTATGCTTGGGCTCGCCTAATCGTGACGGCTTATTTATAGTCTTTCCACCAATCAACTGGGCAATTTTATTAATGCTATGGTTATTTCCTGCTCCAATATTTATTACTTCGCCTCTTCCAACTCTATCACTTTGCATAGCCAAAATATTTGCCCTAACAACGTCTTTGATACTCGTGAAATCTCTACTCTGCTCGCCATCTCCATAAATTGTTAATGGTTCTCCTGCCTTTTTTTGCCTTAAAAATATTCCAATCACTAAAGCATAAGCTCCTTCAAGAGGATTTCTTAGCCCATAGACATTGAAATATCTTAGAGAAACTGTTGGCAATCCGTAAAGTTCGTAAAATAACCGACAATATTCTTCACCTATTAATTTCTGAAGGCCATAAGGACTCTTGGGTCGAGTGGTCATATCTTCTTTTAAAGGCAGGGTTTTCTGATCCCCATATGCTGATGAAGAAGCTGAATAAATAAACTTTTTAACTTTACCATCTCTGGCTGCCACTAAGACATTCAAAGTACCTAAGGCATTATTAGTATGTGTTTCAACGGGATCCTTAACAGAAAGGGGCACTCGCGCCTGTGCTGCCAGATGAAAAGCGTAATCAATGTCTTTAAATACAGGTTTTATCTTTTTCAAATCTCTAATATCTAATTTATGGAATTTGGCTTTGGAGTTTAAATTTTCTTTTTTGCCGGCAGAAAGATTATCAATAATAACCACCTCGTGGCTTTGTTCAATAAGTTTATCAACTAAATGGGAACCGATGAAACCGGCTCCTCCTGTAACTAATAATTTCATAATATAATACTAATCTACAAATCTTATCCTAATGATACAAATACTAGGTGTATAATACTAATTTACAAATCTTATTCGAGTGATACAAATACTAGTTTAAGATACGTTTTGGGCTGATATATTTCTGTCGAAAATTAACAATCAGTCCCAGCCTTTTATTACTCACTACTAAATATCTTTTCATTTGAAAATAATCTTCTTTGGTAATAATCCTTTTTGCTTTAATGTCTAAGATAATCTTATTTTCTATAATAAAATCAGGTATATTTCTTCGCTTCTGCTCTCCCTTGAATGAAGAAGATAAAGATTGTTCTCTTTTATAACTTATATTATTTTTCTTTAATAATTCTTCTAATGCATCGGCATAAGATTTCTCACTTCTAAATCTCCCAAGTTCGTTATGCGTTTTAAAATATAATCCGCAAATCTTATAGGATAAATCTGGATATAAAACCTTGCCCTTCTTATTCTCTATTTGTTGCATTCGCATATCATTTGTAGATTTGGATTATTCCAAGCTTTTTATAAATTCTTCTGCTTCTTCTCTAAAGCCCTCATCTATCTCTATGGCTTTTTGAGCATATAAAATAGCATTTTCTATGTCGCCAACTGCTTTATAGGCAGCTGCTAAAGAAGCATAAAGCTGGACATTTTTCGGCTGTAATTTTATAGCTGCTTTATATAAGTCTATAATCTTATAATAATTTCCGGCCTTGTTATGCAAATCAATCAAACGAACAATATTAGTGATGCTGTTTTTATAATTATATCCTTTTTCTATGGCTTTATCAACATATTTAATTGCCTGTTCAATATTTCCGGCGCGAGCATACGTAATTCCTAAAAACCAGTATGACTGATTTGTATCAGGATTAAGCTCTAAAGCTTGCTTAAATGCTTCTACCGCCCCATCATATTTCTTTTGAGAAAGCTTTGCCTGGCCCAACTCGTACCAAACTCGCGGATTTTTATCATTGATTTTTAAGGCAATATTAACTGCCTCTTCGGCTTTTTCCCCGGCTAATTCATCTTCGTTAATCAAGGCAATATAAATTCTCCCAAGATAAAGATAAGGAACATAATCTTGAGGATGGGCTTTAACATTTTTCTTTATTTCTTCTATGGTATAATCCAGCATTTCTTGATTAACTTGCTGCTTTTTTTGATACAAATTCTGATTATATTGAATTGCAAAAGTAGCTAATCTGTGTCTTATTTCGTATTTTCCTTGATAAGTTTTATAAGAAAGAGCTTCCTGATATTTATCAAAAGCTTCTTGAATATTGCCTGCCCGACCCGCCAAGATTGCTCTGGTGCAAGCATAATTCGCCATAGCTGGTTCAATATTAGTTTTATAAATAAGAAGAACAGCTCCAACTACTAAAATAAAAACCATAATCGCTGATACGCGCTGATCTGGTCTTGCTTCGCTCGAATACGCTGATTCCCGCTGAATATCTGCGTATTTCTGCGTGTCTCCGACCTCGCGTCGGAGGTCAATCTGCGTGTTTCTGCGAGAAACGAAGTTGATGTAACCCAAAACTAAAAAGAACATAAAATAATTAGCCATTGTATCAAAAATAAACAGATTATGAGCGAAATAAACAACAAGCATCACTCCAAAAACAGCTATTGTTGTTAGCTCAATCCGCTTTTCCCTAAACCTTTTTATAAGCAGCCAAAAAACAACAACAAAAATACTTAAATAACTTAAAAGCCCAATAATTCCCATGGTAATCAGCATTTCCAAAACAATATTATGCGCCCTGTCCCATATTGTTTCTGAGCCCATGCCGGTAAAATGACGGGCATCAAAATGTTTGGCGTGGGCTAAAACAAAATTCTCTGGTCCCCATCCTAATATTGGTCTTTCTTTGAATCCCTGCCAGCCACTATACCAAGACCATAAACGAGTCTGGAGAGTGGTGGTTTCTAAAGAAATGGTGGTTATTCGATTAAGCCAACTGATATCTTTTACCCAATCGCTGTCTTTGTTTAGCCAAATAAAACCAATTATAAGCAAAAAGATAAAAAGGCCAATAAAAATATAAAGTTTAATTTTTTTATTCTTAAGAAAGATAAGATAAATTGCGCCCAAAAGGAATAAACCAGCCCAAAACGCAATGATAGAACCCCGAACAGCAGTCATATGAAGAACCGGAATTCCTAAAATAAAAACCAACCCATAAAAAGCTTTTTCGACCTTGTATTTATTTGCATAATTTGTAGCATTCGCATGTTTATTCGTAGCATTCGTATTACCTTTTATTAAAAAATAAATGCTCAAAAAGAGGACAAACAATAAATATCCTGCGAATAGAGCAGCATTGCCAATTGTGCCGATTACTCGACCCTCATGCTGCCAGCCAATAAAGAAATCTCCTAATTTAAAGTACTGTCCATAAGCAAATAAAATTGAAAGAAAACCAACGAAAATTGATATTTTCAAAAGTTTATCCCAGCCCTTGCGTTCTTTAAAAACGCTAACCAAAATAATAAACCAAACCCAAAAATGCAAAAAGGAAAAAAGGCCGCCCATTCTTTCAAGGGTGCCCCAAAAACTGTAATTAAAATCAACGCCAATAAAACTTGTTAAAGCATAAATGACTGTAAATATTGTAAAAGCAATAGCAATTGGAGTCCATTTAGGTAAATACTTTCTGCCTGTACTAATAATAAGTAAAATATAAATTACTGCCATTATCTCCACAATGCTTCGAAAAACTATTATTTTACCAAAATGAAACGGCGACAAATGCTGGGAAAAAATAACCAGAGGTAAAAATAAGGAGATGAAAATCCCCCACCGCAGTAATTTTACATAAATTTGACTAGTATTCATGGTCTTTATTCTTATTATATTTTTAATAAGCTACTATTGTCAAGCAGAACAAAATAAGATAGAATAGAACCAAGATACAAGACACAAGAAACAAGATGCAAACAAACACCAAGAAACAAAATACAAGAAATAAACATAAGTTTGACTTAGAAGAAAGAACAACAGAATTTGCAAAACGAGTGATTCGTTTATGTAAAGTGTTGCCTAAAAATTCAATGAATAATCGACTCGTTGGACAAGCAGTAGGATCAGCCGGTTCTGTAGGTGCAAATTATAGAGAGGCTAACGATGCATTAGGTAAAAAGGATTTTATTCTTCGGTTAAAGATCGCACGCAAGGAAGCAAAAGAAGCCATTCATTGGTTAGAACTTATAGAGGAAGCTAACCCAGAATTAAAATCACGAATGAAAGAAATTAAACAAGAAGCAATTGAGCTAAGAAATATTCTTTCTGCAATTATCAGTAAGTCACAATAAAATTTGTTTATTAAATATTGAATATTGAGATTTGTTTGGTTATTGTATCTTGTATCCTTGTATCTTATAAAACAATTTTTTAATTAGCTTGTTAATATGAAAAGCAAAAAAATAGTTTTATTAATTGGTGATATTGTAATATTGTATGCTGCTTTAGCCCTAGCCTTAATTATCCGCTATGGCAGTTTTGATTTAATAACTTTTCAAAATCACCTCTTTTCTTTTACAATTATTTTTCTTATTTGGTTAATTGTCTTTTATATCCACAACCTCTACGACCTCAACATAGCTAAAAATAATATTGTATTTTATTCTGCTCTTTGCCGGGCTGTTTTGATTAATACTGCTTTAGCTATTGCTTTTTTCTACTTTGTCCCCCAAATCTTTACAGTGGGCATTGCCCCCAAAACAAACCTATTTCTTGTTATTCTGGTTTTCGTGATTTTGTTTTGGCTCTGGCGTAACTTATTTAATAAAATCGCAGGCTCTCGGGCTTTAAATATCAATACAGCTATTATTGGATGCAATCCTCAAGCCCTAGAATTAGCCAAAGAAATCAAAAAAAATCCCCAGCTTGGCTACAAACTAAAATTCATTCTTTCGGCCTACGGCCGACCAGCCGAAGGCTGGAAAGATGCTGAGAAAATAGAAGGCGTTGAAATGAGAACTGGCTTAGAAAATCTCAAAGACATTTTAGTAAAAGAAAAAATCATCATGGCTATCATTGTCCCGGAAGTGTATAAATCAATAGATGTTATTCAAAATCTTTTTGAATGTCTTCGCCATAGAATAGATTTTACAAACCTCTCAACTTTTTATGAAAAATTCACCCAAAAAGTTCCAATTTCAGCTATTAATCAAATCTGGTTTTTAGAAAACATTTCCCAAAACCGAAAAGGATTTTATGACTTCTCTAAAAGAATATTTGATTTTTTTGCCGCTTTAATACTGCTTATTATTTCTCTCCCCTTTTGGCCAATTGTAGCTCTGATTACAAAAATTACATCCCCAGGACCAATTTTTTATAAACAAACACGAATCGGGCAACAAGGAAAACCTTTTAAAGTTATGAAATTCCGTTCAATGTATGCCAATGATACTGACGGCGGATGTGAAAAAAATACTGGCCCCCAGATGGCTCAAGAAAATGATCCGAGAGTAACTAGGTTTGGAAAATTTATGCGGAAGACTAGAATTGACGAACTTCCTCAACTCTGGAATATTATTAAAGGAGAAATGAGCTTTGTTGGACCTCGAGCTGAAAGGCCGGAATTTCACCAAAAATTAAAAGAGCATATCCCATTTTATCAGGAACGCTATTTAATAAAACCCGGACTTTCTGGCTGGGCACAGATCAACTACGGATACAGCTCTTCAATAGAAGATAATTTTGAAAAAATCCAATATGACCTCTATTACGTTAAAAACCGCTCCTTCCCACTTGATTTAGGAATTATTCTAAAAACAATTAACACCATCCTCCGCGGAGGAGGAAGATGAAGATGTGTGGCATTGCTGGAAAATTAAATTTTAATCAAAATAAATCTGTTTCAGAAAATCTTATTCAGAAAATGACTCAAACCCTCAACCATCGAGGCCCTGATGATGAGGGGTTTTTTGTAAAAAATAATATTGGCTTAGGTCATAAACGACTTTCTATTATTGATTTATCCTCTGCTGCCCACCAACCTATGACCAATGAAGATAGATCTCTGTGGATTGCCTATAACGGCGAAATATATAACTTCCAAGCACTTAAATCAAACTTGATTAAAAAAGGCCATAAATTTACTTCTCGTTCTGACGCAGAAGTTATCCTCCATCTTTATGAAGAATATAAAGAAAAATGTTTAGAGAAATTAAGAGGAATGTTCGCTTTTGCTATTTGGGATGATAAAGAAAAAAAATTATTCTTAGCTCGTGACCGAGTCGGGAAGAAACCTTTAAAATATTATTTTGGAAAAGATTTTTTTGTCTTTGCCTCAGAAGCCAAAGCAATCCTTCAAGATTCTGAAATAAAAAAAGAACCAGACTGGGAAGCAATTCATCATTATCTTACTTATCAATATGTGCCCCATCCTTTAACTGGCTTCAAAAACATATATAAGCTTCCGCCAGCCCATTATATGGTCATCGATTCAAGTGGCAAATACGAAATAAAAAGATATTGGAAACTAAACTATTCAGAAAAATGGAATTTACCAGAGAAAGAATGGTGCCAGAAAATCTTAGAGAAATTAGAAGAAAGCGTTAAGCTCCGAATGATATCTGATGTCCCTCTTGGCGCTTTTTTATCCGGTGGAGTAGATTCGAGTGCTATTGTAGGAATTATGAGCAAATTCAGTAAAAAGGCAATAAAAACTTTTTCTATTGGGTTTAAAGAAGGCGACTATGATGAAACTGTCTATGCTAAAAAAATGGCAAAACTTTTTAAAACAGACCACCAGGAATTTATTGTTAAACCTAATATTTTTGAAATTTTCCCAAAACTTGCTTACTTTTATGAAGAACCCTATGCTGACTCATCCGCTATACCCACTTTCTACCTTTCAGAACAAACTAAAAAATACGTAAAAGTAGCTTTAAATGGAGATGGCGGAGATGAAAATTTTGCTGGTTATAGACAGTACAATCATTTAAAAGTCGCTTATCTCTGGAACAAAATTCCCAAGCCCGTTCGTCAAATTATTACTTTTTCAAGCCAGGTCGGATTCCGTGTCACTAAATTTCCTATATTTCATAAAGCTTATGATTTTTCCTCGAACTGGCTTGGCAATGCTGAAAAGACCTACCTTAATTTTATTTGTTATTTTAAAAATAAAGAAAAAGAAAAAATTTATACAGATTCCTTTAGAAAAAAGATTGGTGGTCTTGATTCTGCAAATTTATTGCTTGAAAAATTTAATGACTCAAAAACCAAAAATTGGCTCGACCGCGCTCTTTACGTTGATTTTAATTCTTATTTACCAGACGATCTTATGGTAAAGGTAGATATCGCCACTATGGCAAATTCTATTGAGGGCCGCTCCCCTCTTTTAGACCATGAATTCCTGGAACTAACCGCCAAAATACCCTCAAATCTAAAATTAAAAGGACGCGAAAATAAATATATTTTTAAAAAAGCCCTGGAAGAATTCTTGCCAAAAGAAATTTTATTCCGCAGAAAAATGGGTTTTGCCGCACCCCTTAAACACTGGTTTAGAAAAGAACTAAAAGATTATACCTATCAAAAGTTATTATCTAAAAACTTCATAGATATGGGAATATTCAAAAAAGAGGCCATAAAAGAAATGCTAGACAAGCATCAAAGTAACAAATATGACTATGCAAAACATATTTGGGCATTGCTTGCTTTGAAACATTGGTTTGAGCAATATTTCGAATAAAATTATGAGAAAAAAAATACTTCATTTAATAACCGGGCTTGAAATGGGAGGAACAGAAATGATGCTTCTCAAAACCTTGCCTTGCTTAAATAAATTTGAAAATATTGTCTGCACTATCAAGGGACCAACTAAGATTGGCAAGGAATTAGAAAAAAATGGCATTAATGTCTTATATTTAAAGGCAAATAAAAAATTCTGCCCTCAAATAATCTGGAAATTCTATAAAATAATCAAAAAAGAAAAACCAGATATATTAGTTACCTACTTAATCCACGCTGATATCTTGGGCAGGGTTTTTGGAAAATTATTTGGTGTAAAAAAAATAATTTCCTCTGTTAGAAATAAATCCCTTGTTAAAAAAAAGTTCTTTCTCTGGGAAAAAGCAACCTCCTTTCTTCTAAACCATTACCTGGTAAATTCAAACTCTCTTAAAAATCTCTATATTTCCAAGCTGAAAATTTCCCCAAAAAAAATTACTGTAATCCCTAATGGAATTGAGATAAAAAAATTCTCAATAAATGTTAATAAAGAAAAAAAACGAAAAGAATTAGAATTCAAAAATAACGACTTTCTTATTGGATGTGTAGCCAATCTTCGCAAGGTAAAGGGACACCAATATTTATTAAAAGCTCTCAAGAAAGTAACAAATAAATATCCAAAAACAAAATTGGTCTTAGTTGGAAAAGGCGAAGAAAGAAAAAATTTGGAAAAATTAATTTCTGATTTAGGAATTTCAAAACAGGTAGCTTTCTTGGGGCAAAGAAACGATGTGCCAGAAATCTTAAAAATCATTGATATATTTGTGCTGCCCACTTTATCTGAAGGAATGTCTAACGTTATTCTTGAAGCAATGGCAGCAAAATGTTCCACTATCACTACTGATATCCCTGAAAACCAGGAATTAATTGAGAATCAAAAACAGGGACTTTTGGTCCCCGTTAAAAACCCGAAGAGGTTAGCCCAAGCAATAATAGAATTAATACAGCATCCAGAAAAAAGGAATCTTTTTAGCAATAATGCCTTTAAAAAAGTCCAATCCTTTTCTATTGACAAAACAGTTGAAAAATTAGACTCTTTCTTTTCTAAATATTTTCTTTAAAAAGTTTCGCAATTTATCGGGAATCAAAGGCCGTGGATAAAACCAGAAAAAAAATAAAATGTAATAGATGGGATAACTTCCATTCTTAATTGCCCTAATTCTAACTTTATTGGCAAATTTTCTCTGCTCCTTGTTTTTAATTCTTCCTATCCCCCATTTACTCTCCCTCCATAATAATAAAAATTCTGGAATATTTGCTAATTGATGTTTTTTAATTAAACGAAATAATAAATCATAATCCTGGGCATATTTAAAATTCTCGTCATAACCATTGATTTCTTGAATAATCTTTTTTCTAAACATAAACGAAGGATGGCAGATTTGTCCGGCAAAAAACATTCTTCTCTTTATTGCCTGATGACTTACTGGCGGTTTATGCTCTTTTATTATTTCTCCTTTTTCATTAATTACTTTCGCAAAAGTACCTGCTAAAACAATTTTCGGATGCTTATCTAAAAATTTAATCTGTTTTCCAAGTCTTTCTGGTAAAGAATTGTCATCGCTATCCATGCGCGCAACATATTCTCCTTTCGCCAATTTAAGCGCCTTGTTTAAAGATTTAGTCAATCCAATATTCTTCTGATGAATTACTTTAATTCTTTTATCTTTCTTTGCATACTTATCTAAAATTCTAGACGATTTATCAGTTGAACCATCATTAATAATAATAAATTCAAAATCTTTGAATGTCTGATTCAAAATACCCCCAATTGCCTCTTTGAGATACTTCTCGTCATTATAAACACTCATTACTACGCTTAATTTCATATGAAAAAAATCAAAGACAAAATATACAAACTTCTCATCCGGTCTCAAAAATATGCCGGCACTGATATGATTTACCTTGCCAGGGGCAGCTTTTGGCTAACTTTAGGACAAATAGTATCTATGGCAGCCTCTTTTCTGCTGGCTTTAGCTTTTGCCAATCTTTTACCTAAAGAAACTTATGGAATCTATAAATATATTCTTTCGATGGCAGGTATTTTAGCCTATCCTACCCTGGCCTCTATCAATACAGCTCTTAAACAAGCGATTGCGCGCGGCTACGAAGGCTCTCTAATCCTAGGCCTTAAAACTCGTTTTCGCTGGGGAACGCTTGGTTCATTGGGAAGCTTGGTCATCGCTGGTTATTATTTTTATAATGGGAATCTAACTTTAACTATTGCTTTTCTAATCGTTGCACTTTTTACTCCCATAATGGACTCTTTAACAATCTACATTTCAATGCTTCATGGAAAAAAACTTTTTGATGTCAGCTCCAAATACGGAATGATTAGAGAGACGATTCCCTTACTAATCTTGATTAGCTCATTATTCTTAACAAATAATTTATTTGTTATTCTTCTGGCGTATTTTATATCTAACACCCTTTCTCGTTTTATTTTGCTCAAGCTTACTCTTCGGAAATATCCACCAAACAAAAAAGTTGATCCCCAAACAATTTCCTATGGCAAACACTTAACACTCACGAAAATTTTGGGGCCATTTGCCAAACATTTAGATAGTATAATTCTTTGGCACTTCTTGGGCCCAATTGAAGTTGCTATTTATTCATTTGCTATGGCTCTTCCTGATCAAGCAAAAGGATTCTCAAAAACTATCACCGCTCTCGCCTTCCCGAAATTCAGTCAAAAACCACAAGCAGAAATTAAGAATGTTCTTATGAAAAAAGTTTTAAAATATTTTCTAGCCACTATCCCAATAGCTGGTGTTTTTATTCTTTTGGCCCCATTCGTATATAAACTCTTTTTTCCTCAATACTTGGAATCAATATTTTATTCTCAAATCTATGCCCTCACAATTCTTTTAATACCTTCGGGGCTAATAGGCACTTATTTCCAATCACAAATTAAGAAAAAGGAGCTCTACATCCTTCGCTATGCTTCCAGCATATTCAGAATAATTTCGCTGCTTGCGTTAATCCCTTTCTTTGGAATATTGGGAGCAGTGATAGCTCGTCTTTCTATGCAATTATTTAGTCTAGGCCTATCGATATTTCTATTTAAAAAATCATAATTTTATTTCAATTGAAAAATTCTCTCACGAACACAGGCCGATTTTTTTCCTCGGCTATTTTATTTTCCAACCAATCAATCCCATTTATAATGATATCGCGGTCATGAAAACTAAAAACATTCTTTGTGCCAACGTATTTTAACCCGTTGCTGACCTTTCCGGTTGGCGCTTTTTTTTCTAATGATGATAAGAATTTAAGACCCACATCCTTAGCATATTTTTCTGTTGCAACCGACCAAACGTTCCCTGGAGGCACGAATGTCACAATATCGCGTTTAAAAATTCGTGTTAATATCTCCTGCGCTCTTTCTATATGTTCTTTATGATAACTATCTGGCAACCAATCCCAGAACTCACGATGATATTTTCTATTGGAACCAAACATCTTTGGATAAAATTTATTGTCTGTCAAAACACAATGAGTTAATCCATGATTTGCTATTTCAATAAGCCCTTTATCTTGGGCTTCTTTTAATATTGCCGCCTGTTTGGGAAATTTTTTATCAAAAGGAATTAATTCATCTTCCGAGACTGCCCAACAAGCTGTCACGCCAACAGTCATTTTAACATTATATTTTTTTAATAAAGCTAAAATTTTCTCCCACTGCTTTACATTCAACTCGGGATAAGGTCCCCATAGTTTAAAAGGCTTTATTCTCTTAAAAAATCCCCAATTAGCAAAAAAAGCTATGGGTAAATTCATGCCCAAAACATTCCACCACACTTTGCCGCGCTGATTATATAGCTTCGTAGAAGCACCTACATCATCTAACCTAAAAGCTATTTTATTCATTATCCTTTTTTTTAAAAACAATTACAAAAGCAATAGCTAAATCTTTAGAATGAGAAAGACTAATCCGAATATCTTCGGCATCAAAAAGGAAATCTTTTTTAATTAACTTAACATGGGGCTTTCCTTTTTGATTGTTTGATACTTCTATCTGATTTAAAGAAAGCTTTATCGAAGACGGCAACGCCTTTATAAGCGCCTCTTTGGCCGCAAACCTAACAGCAAAATGAGGATAAGGATTTCTTTTGGAAAGACAATATTTTATTTCTTGTGCTGTAAAAACTTTTTTGTAAAAACGAGGCTTATCCTTAAACTTGACCCCTTCAAACCTTGAGATATTTTCACAGTCAACACCAACGTTAAAATATAAATTATTGTTCATGATCTCACAATAAATATTCATCGCTATCGGCAGGCATAGTAACAAAATCATCTTTTAAAAACTCTTTTACTATATTCCTTGCTTTTTGATTTGCCTTGAAGAAACAAGGCCCTTCTCGATATTTTATAAAACCAATTTTGGAAGCAAGCTCTGCTATCCAGCGAAGATTGGTAAAAAATAAAACACATATTTTGCCCCTATAATCTTTTAATATGACTTGCCTTAACTCACTAAATACCCGATCCCAACAGCCTTTTAGGGCAAAAATTTCACCAACTTTTACTATTTCAAAATTATTTATTATAGAAAATAATCCAATCACCTTTTCTTTTTCTTTAACCAAAAAAACTCTTACTTCTACTTGCTTTGGATAATATTTAAAATATTTCCAAGATAGATTTTTTTGAGTTCGCTTAAAGAAGTTGTAATCCTTTTTTAATTCACTAAAGAATTCGATCACCTCCGGACCTACCGATTTAATCTCGGTAATTATTGTTATGTTATTTTTTGATAGATACTTCTGTTTCAAAAACAAAAGGCTTTTCAGTAATGAAAAAGTTCTTAAAAACCCCCTTGCTTTCGTCTCATTAAAAAACAGACCCTTAAGCTTAAGTGGCCACTTCAAATAATGTACGGGAATGGAATCCCAGCCAGCTTTTTGGTACAGCCATTCTGTATTCTTCCTTGGCGCAGCACTAAATAAAATATCGCAATTTTTGAGCCAATAGTTGTAAAGAAGGCCTCCGCATAAATGTTCTTTTTTAAAATGAGGATGAAGATACCAATTCAAGCCAGAATATATAGAATATCCTTTATAAAAATACTTTAAGAAACATAATAATCCGATAATTTCTTTTTGTTTACGACAGCCAATAATCGGGTTTTCATCAGCTTCTAAATCGGGCTGTCCGGCCAAATGGTAATAAAAATCAATATCTAAGTTATGACTAAATGGTTTTTTAGCCCAAACAGCTCGACAAAAATCCATTAATTTGTTTTTTTCTTTGCTTAAGTCAATTTTTAAATGCTCAGAATTCATCTTTTTTATCTCCTATAACTTTTACCCTTCCTTAGAAATAGTTCTTGGGGCAAATTATGACTTAGAAACAGAACAGGACTAGCCGTATATATATAAGCGCCCGAATCTAAAATTGCTAGGTAGTCTCCTACCTCAGGTTTCACAATTTTTATCCTGTCAGCCAAAATATCTAAAGGCGCACACAAACAACCGGCAATTGTACACTCTATCTTTTTACCAGCGATTTTCTTGGAAAGATTTATTATTTTAAAATTTCTTCTAATAATTTGCCCTAAATTACCAGAAGCCGCCAAATGATGATGCATTCCGCCGTCAACGATGTAGAAATCCTTGCCTTTGGATTTTTTATAATTTAAAACCTTTACAATATACATTCCCGATTCAGCAACTAAATATCTTCCAAGTTCCAATATCGCTTCTATTTTAGGTAAATTAACTTCTTTTTTAAATTGCTCAAATAAATTGTTAATACTTAAAACTAATTTCTTAGCATCTAAGGCTTTCTGGCCTTCATAGTAAGGCACCCCGAAACCGCCACCCAAATTTATAAAATCTAATTTTAAAAAATATTTTTCAATAATTCTTTTGGCTATCTTTAAAGTGTTAGCGATATTTTCTAAAATCGTATCTTCGTCTAAGCATTGAGTTCCGGAAAAAACGTGAATTCCGATAATGCGACAATTTTTCAACTTTCCTAAAAGCTTAAAAAACTTATCAATCTCGTTTTCCTCCACGCCGAATTGACTTGCCCTGCCGCCCATTTTTAAAGCAAATTTATTAAAAATTTTATCCGGATTTATTCTTAAGGCAATTTTAGCTTTTTTGTTTAGTTTTTTGGCAATTTTTTCAACCCGAACCAATTCAGTCAGGGATTCAATACTAATAACCTTTATATTTTTCTTAATCGCCAACTCTATCTCTTTTTCGGTTTTTCCAGGACCAGCAAAGCTAATAATATTTTGATTAAATTTAGCTTTTAGTAACAACTGCAATTCCCCGCCAGAAGATATATCAGCGCCATCAACCTTATCTTTAAGAAAGTGTAACAAAGTAAGATTGGGATTAGCTTTAATAGCATAATAAAGGTTAATATCCTTTGAAAGATACTTTTTTAATCCTCTTATTCTTTCTTCAACAATATCTAGATTGTATAAAAATAAAGGAGTCTGGTAATTTAATTTCATTTTGAATATTTTTTTCTTAATTTTTCTCTGTCTATTTTTCCGTTACTGTTATAAGAAAAGTCTCTAAGAATAATAACTTCTTTGGGAATTAAATATCCCGGCCCATTTTTCCTACAATGGTTTTTCACTGCTTCTGTAGTAATTTTATTATCCTTTAAGGTGACCAACGCCCTTAAATAAGCAGTGTTATCTTTTTTGACTCCAAAAACAACGCATTCGCTAATCCCGCTTAACCTATAAATAATTTCCTCAGCTTCCATTGGACTAACACGGTAACCGCTAATCTTAAGTATTTCATCTTCTCTGCCGATATAGTAGAGAAAGTCGTCTTTATCTTTTTTAACAAGATCTCCAGAAAAAACAACTCTTTCTAAATGTTGATTCTTGTTTTCCAAAAGAGGATTAGCCCTGAAAACCTTGTTGGTCTCTTCGGAATTATTCCAATACCCTTTTGCAACTAAACTCCCCCTATGGACAAGCTCCCCTATTTCGTTGAACTTGCACTCTCTACCATCTTTATTTATAACATAAATATCTACGCCGGGAATGGCTTTGCCTATAGAATCCGGTCTTTTTCTAATTTCTTCTGGAGGCAAATAGGTTGACCTAAAAGCTTCAGTCAATCCGTACATTAAAAAAATCTTTGTCTTTCTAAAATACTTAATCATTTTTTTAACTATGGGTATGGGCACTTTTCCGCCGGTATTAGTAATAATTCTCAATTGGCTTAAATCGCGAATTTTTCTTAAATTAGTCAAAGAAGAGTTAAATATTTTTGTCCAGACAGGAACCATCCCGGCGAAAACAGTTATCTTTTCCCTCTCCAGGGCATCTAAAAGATCGTTAGGAAAATAAAAATCATGAAGATACAAAGTCGCGCCCCTATAAACCACATCCATTAATTGATTAAAGCCATAATCAAAATTAAGGGGCAAAATCCCAATTAAAACATCCCTTTCTTCAATGCCCAAATAAGAACTGACTATTTTTGCTCCATCAATAAGATTTCGATGGGAAACAACAATACCTTTAACCAAGCCGGTTGAACCCGAAGTATAAATAATACTAGCCGCATCATCGCCAATTTGCCTTATTTCTTTTTTAATTTTCTTATTCCCAAGCCCTTCTTTCACATCAACAATGTCCTTTATGCCAATTTCAGAGAAAAATTTAAAAAATTTACTAAACTTATCCGAAGAAGTTATTATAGATTCTATCTGACAGCCCTTAACAATGTGTCTTATCTGTTCCTTGCTTAAAACCGGATTAATGATAACAATAATCCCGCCCGCATAAAAAATACCGAAAGTTGAAACTACCAGCTCCAAGGATTTATCCAAAAAAATTCCAACTCTATCTCCTTTTTTTATACCCAAAGAAGATAATTTTCCCGCCAATCGCTTTGATTGGTTTAAAGCTTGAGAATACTTTAAAGCGCCTTTGCGACTGTAAGCAAATATCTTATCCGGATAGTTTAAGGCACATTCCTCTAATAAATGTTGGACTAAATATGGCCTCATTTCTTTTTGCATTTTTCTATTAATTTAGCTATAGAATTGATATTTTTAAAATTATCCATTGTCATATCATCAATTTCTAATGAAATATCAAATACATCTTCAAGAAAGGAAGTAAATTCAACTACGCCAAAAGAATCGAGCAGGCCCGAATCAAAAAGATTTTCTGAATCTGAAAGTTTTTTAACGTCCCTTGAGAAGAAATAGTTTCTAATTTTTTCCTTGAACGTACTCATCATCTTATTTTGTTTACTATATTGGCTATTTTTTTATAAGAACCGCGGCCTTTGATTCATTGGAAACTTCTTTTTTCTTTTTATCACTACTGACAACTTAATCCCAGGTTGTCTCTCTGTAATCAGCAATTACTATAACATCTCTATTCTTCTTAATTTTCATGAAGTTGGTAAAATTTATTTAAATTGATTTTTAACTCACTTTTTTCTTTGATTCCTAATTTATTTAACAATTTTGGGACTTCCTTCAGCATGGCTGTACAATCCCCTGGTTTGCATTTTCTATTTAAACCTATTAGGGATAAAATATTTCTCCCATAATCCCATCCTCTTTTTGCTACCCAAAAATCTTTATCATGATTCAATCGGTTTTTGTCTTTAAAAAATTTTGATTGCTTTGATAAATTACCCCCCCTCTTTCTCCTTAGCCAAAACCGATAAAAAATATCTTTATAATATTGTTCGTGGCCATGAAAACCAATAGTAAAGTTGCTGAAATTTGGTGATTCCCTTTTTATGTGGCTACATATTGAACTCTCCGGTTTCAAAGTATATCTTGTTTTCTCCTCCAAAATTCTCATTGCTAACTTATTGTATTTACCATTATAAAAATGATTTCCTCGATCAATAATCCCCAAAAATTTATCCTGAACAGCAAAGCTGAAATTAAAGTAATCCCTATCTTTAATTTCTTCAATTTTATCCATAGCAATTTTATACCAATTTTTTTTTAAAACAACATCAGCATCCAATCCCAAATACCAGTCATAACCTAATTCATCAGCCATCCGAAACATTTTCCCGTATGCCTTATATGCCGGATAGCAATTTCTAATTAAATGAATCCTGGAAAAATCCAGGGACTGTTTACATGCTTCAATGCACAGCTTTTCGGTTCTTTCGCTTATGCTCCTTACAAAAACGCCGAATTTCATAACTAATTTTTAAGTGTCGGATAAATTTTTTGAAACTCTTTTGAATAAAGTTCAAACTCTTTAAGCTCCTTCGGGCTCCATGCTGATTTTTCAAGTTTCCACTCCTTTTGAAGCTTTTGTCCTGGCTCCACAAATTGCCGTCTAATAGAAAGAAATTTTCTTTTTTCTAAGAGAGGATATAGACTAAATCTCTTAGCCATTTTGAGGTAGTAATCGTAATTTTGATCGGCTTCTTCCAACTTGAAAATCCATTTTGTCTTAGGATTCATTGTTTTAAACTGCTCATAGATTTTCAGATTGAGCGCATTATAAAACCAAGCAATTTTTCCAACCCGAGTTAACTTTTCCCAAGTGTAAAAAAAATCGCCTCGGGGGATAATCCGTGAAAAGGTTCTGTAATCTACATTTCGATACCTAAAAAATGGCTGCAGCCCCATTGCTAAATCTGGATTTTGAATACAAGCTTCCTCCAAATACCAACCTTTGTCATAGAAAGAGCTTACCGTAAACTTTGCATTATTCACCCCCCAGATAACTTCATCTACCTCTAATTTTTTACACACATCCAAAAAATCAATTGAGAGACCGGGGCTCGCGATAACTGACAAATTCGCATCTTTCCAATCATTTAAAATTCTAGCAGCAAGAATATTAAAGACGCCCGTAAGATCAATTGGAAGCTGGTTCCATTTTACATACCGATAGAAATGTTCGGTAAAAATATTTTCTTCACAACTCCCCTTGACTCTATTGTGTTGATTAAAAATCTCCGCTAATGATCTAGTGCCCGATCTTCCCACAGATACTATTAAAATAAAACGTTTGTTGTTATCTTTTTTGTACTGTAAATACTTTTGGAGATATTTGGATGATTGAAGCTCTGGACCATATGCAAAATCCGGCTTTTTTCCTTTAAATTTGTTTCTAAAAAAAGAAGTTAAACCCATATTTTTATATTTACTCTTCTATATAAATAGGAGAAATAGCGCATTTACTGCATGGACCAATTTCAGATCTTTTGCCTTGAGCTAACAGCTGCGCAAACTCCATTCTTTTTTTGCCAAACCAAATCTCTGATAAAGAAGACTTGTATATATTGCCTAGTGAATACTGACACAGCGCATCCTCGGGACAGAGAGATACTTCTCCATTATAATGTATTTCTATTTTAGTAAGAAATCTCCTGCAGGCAGCCTTCAATGGAAGCCTATTGTCTAATTTTTTTATTTCTTTTTGACTTCGATAAGTTCTGTCTCTCTCAACCAACCCGCCCCTGGTACCAAAATTAAAGTACTCTCCAACAAAGTTATATTTTTCCTTAGGTATATTCAAGCTCCTTAAATATCTTTCCCACTGTTTGATAAGATTTTTCCTTCCCTTTTTGTCCTTATAATCATACAAAGAAATATTGACTACTGTTGTAATGCGCTGAAAAAGCTCAAGGGCAAACCTCTTGTCTTTTTTAATAATATCCCCATTAGTATATATAATAGTATCCAAACCCTTGCCCCTTACATAATCCAAGAAATAGAGCAATCTATCATCCAAAGTCGGCTCATTAAAAACATTAAAACCAACTCTACCTTTAAATCCCATTTCAACACATTGATCAATAAGCGACAAGACGGTTGGTGTGGGCATTCTATCGTGGTTATTCCTACGCCTTGGATCGTATGTTCTCGGACAAAATTTGCAATTGCGAGTGCAATCCGCATTAATTTCGATTCTGATATTTTTGAAAAGTTGCTTGCCTGACAGGTCGTATTCTACTTTCTCTACTTTCTCTGTTTTTTTTATACCTGTTCCATACAATATTTTCTTAGCTATTTTTTTTATTATACCACTCATTGGTTTAACGTTTTGGGGATATTTGTTAAATTATTGATTTTAACAAACTTTTCCCAAAATATAGCTATATCTTCTTCTTTATCAATTCGCATAGGGAAAATAAGATTATGCATCTTAAATAGCTTTTCCATTCCCCTATTAAAAATATGTCTGTGTATGGCTTGTCGGACATGCTCGGGATGCTCTGAATTTTTATTGAAAAACCAGTCAAACCCTACGCAATTTTCCAAATCAAAAAGATAATAATTATTTTTATCAGCCCATAAATTGGCAACACAAAAATCGACAAAAACTCTTTTAGTTCTTAATGCTCTAGCTAGTACTTCATAAACGAGTTTCGAAAGAGCCATTTGATTTTTTTTGTATTTAGGCAGAAACATTCTCTTCAATGTAGTTTCCCCTTTCAGCCATTTTATCCAAGACCGAACAGAAAAAACATTTTCAAAATTTGAAAGCAATTGATCATCGCTCACTCTAACCATAACATAACCTCTGTTTTCCCCCTTATTATCCTTAATCAATGCATAAAGATTTGGAATAAGTTTAATATCATAATAATTAGCCTTTATTCCTTCTTCTAAACAATCTGCCCATTGCCAATCTTTTACCCAAGTTTTATAAACCATTTTGCCATCCAAACTAAAAAATAACTGCCTATTCCTTGGCTTGCCTTTTATAAAATCTAATAAAGAAAAATCTATGTTTTCAAATTTTATTACTTTTAAGTTTTCCGGCTTATTGGGACTTTGTCGCTGTGGCATATCCATGAGTTTTTTAATTTCATTAAAACAATTTTCTGTTGCATGTTTCACGGGCGCAAATATTTCTCTACGAACCGCTTCCGCATCTTTAATATATTTATCAATTAACAAGGGATCAAAATGCATAAAATTAAGAACCTCATCATATGCCCTGCGACATTTTATCCCCGCCTTGGCGCATTCGTATACAAAAAGCGTTCTGTTAGATAAAAACAGTACTTCGTCGCAATTCTTTAATAATTTTTGGGTTGTAAAAAAATAGGGATCGTGAATATGACAAATATTTGAATAATTACTCAAGCTCTTTTTGAATTCAAGATTTTTTTTCTTTCTCGCCTCGTCTTTCACCCTATGTTTGAAAATATAAAAACAATCGTCTTTGTAATTCTTCACAATCCATTTACGGGCGTCTTCATGCCAATTCTTGTAAGCATGTATCTCAGGAATGAGAATATTATAAGTATTCTCTGGCATCTTAAATGAACAAAAATGTTGAAAGTCGTACTGCGGCAAATTCTTGTCGTATAAATCCCAATAAGGCATTCCGATCCTAACATTCAATCCGGAAACTTTTTCAAGATCTTTAGCGCTGCTAATAAAAACCAAATCGACATTATCAAGAATGGACTCAACCTTATCATTGAAATAAGAAAATGCGACATACCTGCATCGGCGGTTATTATATATAGATCCTTTTAAACGAGTAATTGTGCCCGAGGTTGAAACAATGATGCCTTTAAGGGATTTAAACTTTCCACGGAAGTCAGAAATACTTAAGCTCTCGACGTCAACACCCTTAAAAATAGGTTGGCCCAAAACCTCATCTTTTTTATTTAGAAATTCTTTTTTGTTTTTCTTCAAAAAATGCTCAAAAACAATAACGACTTTAAACTTAATCCCCTTATCTTTCCCATATATGATAAGGGGTGCCATGTAATTAAAATCAGTAAAATCGTTAATTAAAAACCAAATATCTCGTCTCATTTTTTTATTAAGTGATAAAATTATCTTTTATTAACACCTATATTTTCTTAAGTTTTTCTAAAAATTGCAACAATACGAGGAAGGCCAAAGAATTTTTTAAGAAGAAAAAATCTTTTACATTTTTTGTATTCCTTATTATTCAATATGTGCCAGATTTTTTCAATTTTTATTCCAGAAATTTGTCTAATAATACTTTTATATTCTCCGCGAGAACACATATGATGAGTAGCTAAATTAGTCCTATTAAAATAATACTTTTTACTCCAATATTTATACGCAATGGCTTTTTTTATCATTTTCAAGAAACGTCCAAAACTGGTATACGATGGTTCTAAACAAAAAATTACTCCATTTTTTGTCAAAAAACTGTTTAATTTTTTAAACAAATCCACTCGATTAGGAACATGGTGAACAGAATTCAAGCAAATAATTAAATCATACTTTTTATCTGAATTCATATTAGTTGCTTCGCTACAAATTAAATCATAGTTAAATTCTTTTTGTTTTTTTAGCCTTTCTAAACGAGGCTGTAAAAAATCTAAAAATGCTTGTCCAATATCTACTGCAGTATAATGTCTAACTGTTTGATAAAAACAAATTAATCTGCTGTAAAATCCAGAACCCGGACCTATTTCTAAAACTTTTATTGGTTTATTCTGTTCAAGTATTTCAAATATAACCTGTATTTCAGGGTCATTCTCTTGAAATTGGTTATCCCAGCTTGGAAGATATTTTTTAGGGTCTGCATAAGAACCCACAGTGGTATTGCGCACCCTATTTGCCTCCATTACTATTTCCTTTTCTTCTTTTGATAACAACCTCCAAACAATATCGTTTCTTAAAAAACGATAAATTAAAACACCAAATGGATTATTTAGCATACTTATAATTTTTACTTATCCTTAAACCAATTCTTGGCTATACTTTCTGCAAATAAAGCATCTTTTTTATCTCGCACCTTAATTGCAGAAATAGGATTGTAAACTTCCACTACTCCAACTTCTTTACTATAAGCCCCATATGCCTTTCCTCTCCTTATACGATCTGGATATGTTACATATCCCAAACCATCAAGCCCAATATATATTTTTTTATGTAATTTTCTAGCAATATTTCCAGAATCTAAACGTACATAATTATTTTCCCCTTCTTCCCGCCAACATGTTTCAAAAAGACGTCTTACTGAAATAATACTATCCAAACCTGAAATAACAAGCTCGTAAATCATTTTATCAATATATCCTTTTTCCCTAAAGGGAAAAGTCGGCCACATAACAGCTATTAAATCGGGAAAAAAGTTTTGGCTTTCAATTTTTTCAAGCGAATCCTTCAGCACCTCATCGAGACTTTCGTTTTCGCTGGATTTTCTTAAAAAAGGAACTTTAGCCCCTAGCTTTTCAGCAATTTTTTTTGTCTCGTTATTATTAGTAAAAACAAAAACTTCTTTAATATATTTTGAATTCTTAGCATGGTTAATTGTATATTCAATAAGAAATTTATTTCCCAAGCATTCAGGCTTTCCTTTGGATAGTATAAAGGCTGCAACATTGGCTTCTTCCACTTTTTTAGCCTGATTTTTATCTTCCGTCTTAACAAGATCTATGCTTCTTAAAATATTAATCACGCCCGCGCACCGCTCTTTATCCCCATCTTGATGAATGCCATGATAATGATACACGCTGGCTCCTGGTTCATAAACAATTTTATAACCTTTTTCTAAAATCCGTTTTGCCCAAACACGATCCTCTATATTAACAATACTTTCGTTAAAAGGATGTTTTCCCCAAACATCTCTGCGAATCATACTATTAGCATTATGAAAAAAACTGTCCTTTGTTTGAACTTTTTTATCAAGGCCAAAAGCTATTAAAAGGTCTCTTTTATCAGAATCTGAAGTAAAAGACATTGGTTCCTGGCGCCCATAAACACCGGCTACATCTTTATCTTTAAAATTTCTTAAAAGATTGCTCAACCATTTATTACTAATTGGAATACAATGGCCAGAGAGAATGGCAATGTATTCACCTTTTGATGCCTTAATGCCTAAATTTATTGCTTTGCCTGGTAAATATTTATCAACAGTTACAACTTTGACATTAAATTTTTTGGCTTTTTCTACTGTTTTATCTGTACTATTATTGTCAACAATGATCACTTCAAAATCTTTGTGATCCTGATTGAAAACAGCATTTAAAACTTGTTGAATCCACCTTTCCTCATTTTTTGTACGTATAATAATCGAAACCATAATTTTATTTTATTTTTATATCAACCCAAGAATTATTCCTCAAGCTTTTATTAGCTGCCTCTATTACCGCAGTGGACACCAAAGCATCTTTGAATGTTGGTCTAGTCCCTTCAAAATCTAATGGTTTATTTAGCCCATTCTTAATATTCAAAACGTCTTTGCAAAACTGCCTGACACTCTTTATGCCATAACCCTTAAAAATCTTGCGACCTTTTTCATATGAGGGATAACTTTGAGTAAAATAAGGATTTATATCTTCTATTCCCCCTGTTTCAGTAATCAATCTTACTCCTCTGTTTTTCTGATCACTTTCAAACCGTCCCTTTGTTCCAACCATCATTATCTTCTGATCAGATATAGCTGAAGTTGTATTTGGATCAATCCAATTAGTTAAAATGCTGGAAATAAATCTATTATTTTTTGAATCCCCCCATTCAATCAACACCTGAATTGAGTCATAATTATTAATTCCATGCTTTCTTAACAATCTCTTCTGACCTACGCCAAGAACCCTTATCGGTTTAGCTCCTGTAACAAAATAGATTATATCCACATAATGAACTCCCAAATATTGGAAAATATTGGTCTGTTTTACCCAATTCTTAAAAATTTTAAGAGGAATACTTCTTTGCTGACTATATTCTACATGTGCGTATAAAATATCCCCTAATCTTCCATCTATTACCATTTCCTTCAGTTTTAAATTTGCCTCATCAAATCTTTTATGAAATTCTACAGCGCCGTAAACATTTTTCCTCTTGACTAATTTAATAAGTTTCTTAGCCTCATTTATGGTAGGAGCCAGTGGTTTAACAACGAGGGCATGAATATCTGCTTTTATTAAATCAAGAGCAATCTTATAATGCAGATGATCAGGAACGACAACTATTGCACAATCGGGCTTGTATAAAGAAATTGCTTCTTTATAGGCTTGCAGATTCTTTCCCTTTCGGGGGACTCCCATAATTCTAAGATTGGTCCCAGTTTTTTTTCGTAGCAAACTCAATTTTCTTTTCAATTCTTGAATGCTTTTTAAAGATGTCACCGCAACACAAACATCTCCAACAATACCTTCACGATACAACTCATTAAGCGCTGGCAAAATTGTCCCATAACTGTCAGTGCCCTTGCCACTAACAAACATACCCCCACCTACCACTAATACTTTTAACTTTTTTTTATTCTCTTCCATATTATAATTTTTTATTTTTTGTTTTATTTTCATCAATAGTCGATTTTTTAATTGCTTCGGCTACCTCCCAATCATCCCAAGTATCAATATGAAATGCCTCAATTTTTCTTACGATAAACATGAATGGATTTTTACCAATTCTATTATTATCGTTTTCTATGAAAGACTTCTTAGAAAAAATATAAAAGGTTGAATTATCTTCATATAACGGCGTTACATCTTGGGTTTTTAATAGTTCATTCGGATTATGATTTATGGGTTCTCCTTTATCATCATAAAACCAAAGCTGATGTTTACTGACACCAAATAGAGAATCGCACTTTTTATTAAAAAAAGTTTCTATTGCCTTATTAAATGTTTTTGTTGATAAAAGAGGACTGTTAGCAAACGTTAAAAGAAAATACTCATTGTCTATTTGAGACAAATCATAAGCATTAAGCTTGTTCATTGAAACATCGTCCCCTATAAGATTTTCTGGCCTTTTGATAATTTTTAAAGTCGGAAAGTTTTTTCGAATATCCTTTATAATAAGTTCACTATCTGTATTTACATATATTTCTTTAATATATTTACTATTTAAAAGAGATTCTGTAACCCAATGATAAAGAGGCCGTCCAACAAAATCACGAATGTTTTTATTTGGCACCCTCTTACTGTGGCCCTTCATTGGTATTAATGCTACAACTTTTTTATTCATAATATTAAAAAACTTAAAATTCTTCAAAGCGTTAAACTGAAATAGGTTATCAGTTTAACGCAAAAGAAAATAATATTTTTTTATTTCTCTAATTTAATATTATATTTTTTACTTATTTCCATAAAAACCTCCCAATCTGATAATTTTACTGGGATACCATCCTTAGATCTTCTTTTAAAAGAAATTTTCTCTGGATCATTCGCTACTTGAACAGGAATATTCTTATATTTTCGCGGCTGATTCCGAATATCTTCCAATAACTTATGCATGCGAGTTTTAAATGTAGTAACCTTTTCAAAACAGTCAATGCGAATAGCCGAAAAAAAGTGGCCCAGGTATCGCTTCTTTCCTATGGGATCTTTATACATTTTTGTGATGTTTTTTCCATAAGGCATACCCGTTAAAATACCGCACAAAACCTCTATCATTAAAGCTAATCCAAATCCTTTGTATTGACCAATTGGAAGCAGGTTAACAATTTTTTCACTATCCGTTGTCTCATTCCCCGCTATATCAACGCCAGTACCTGGAGGCGCCGGGGTCTTATCTTTTTGCCATTGAAGAACTTTATTAATATTTATCATTGTTGTAGCCATGTCCAAACAAAACGGGTCTTCATTCGCGCAGGGAACAGCAAAGCATATCGGGTTAGTGCCAAGAAACGGTCTTGTGCTGTTATGCGTAACCATCAATGAATTAGCGTGGGTAAAACTCATACCAATCATATCATGATTAGCAATTTCTAGGGCATAAAAAGCGGCTGCTCCAAAATGTGAGGAGTTTTTTACAGCAACATGACCACTTCCAGTAGAATTTGCTAATTTAATTACTTTTTTTACCGCCTCCATTCCAGCTGCATGACCATAGGTGTGATCTGCGTCTAAGATTCCTGTACTCGAAGATGTTTTCGAAAATTTATATTTTGGAGTGCAATTAATTCGTCCAGCTCTCAAAGCTCTCAGATAATGAGGAAACAATTTAATGCCATGTGAATCTACTCCCCGCAAAGAAGTTTGAACTAATCCTTGCGCTACATATTCGGCCACGGAATCCAAAACACTCTCAGAAAGCAAAACTTTTTTAATAAAAATTTCCATTTGCGGGGCTTGAATGATTTTATATTGATTATCCATGTTAAATATCCTGAACTACTCAGGAGTGTTTCCTGAATCGAAAAGAATTATTCTTATCCAAGAAGCGACCGTACTTATTTTTGAATTTTTCAGGATCAGTTTCTTTTAGTTTATTGTTTAATCTATTGGTCCACTCTATGACTTGTTTTTCGAATTCTTCCGGTGTGATGCCGGGTATCTTAATGTTTGATTTTGCGAATAATATATTATTTTCTGAAAATCCGGGAACCAGATAGTCGTTCTTTTTGGCATATTCATAAAGAGGGGTTCCCGGCAGGGGCGTATATATAGAAATAGAAAAACTATCTGCCCCCAGGGTTTCCGCGAAATCCATAGACCGCTCCATATCTTCAAGTGTCTCGCCGGGAAAGCCCACCATCAGAAAGATATGAGTAGAAATGCCGGCTTTTTTTGCGGCTTCTACGCATGGTTTTACTACCTTTAAATCTAATCTTTTCTTGATCAGATTATCCAGTAGATCTTGATTTCCTGTTTCCACCCCCAAACACACCTGATAACAACCACTTTCAGCCATCTTCTTAAACATTCTCTCCTGATCACTACCGTGATAATCGGCTCTTATCCCATTAACTGTATTCCAGACAATGCCTAGTGGTTTTATAAGATCACAGAGCCGTTCGAGGTTTTTGAGATGTAATGTAAGGGTATCGTCCTCGAATTGTATTTCCCCGATATTGTAAACTTCTTTGAGTTGCTTGATTTCCTGCGCGACATTTTCAGGTGAACGCCATCGTAATCTGTTGCCCCAGCGTAACGGTGTGGTACAGAAGGTACATTTTTCTGGGCATCCCCGTGATGTCATGACATGCCCCACGCGCGGAGAACGAGAATAGGGATTATGAAAAAGCCCTACTTCAAAATATTTTTCCATATCCACCAGGTGCCGAGCAGGAAAAGGGAGTTCATCCAAATTTGTCAATCGTTTGTCAGGATCATTTACATACAGCCCTCTTTTTGTTCTATAAACCAAACCAGGGGTTGTTTTATAATTCCCGTTCGAGAAATAAGCTTCAACGAAATCTGGAAAAGCCAGATCGCATTCATTAATCATGGCGAAATCGATATTGCTATCTTCCATTAAAGATGGGTATTTTTCAGATACTTGATTTCCGCCGACTACAACAGGTATGTCCGGATTAATAGACTTTACCAATCGAGCAACTGTGTGCATCTGGGGGGCCTGATTATAAAAAAGTACCGAGATGCCGACAATGTCAGGATCGTAATCAACGATATAATCATGGATAGATTGGTCGGATTCACCTATCATAATAATACTCGGGTGGACCGAGGAATCCACTTTTCGATCATATCCCTCAATGGCAGTATCCCGAATCGCTACTTGGAAACCGCGCTGTTCAAGGACAGCAGCAATATATAAAATACCTAGACCTGGCTGGATCCGGTTTATGCCGTCTCTAAGCCCAAGAACATTGGGAGAGATCAACAGTATTTTTATATCATTTAGGTTTTTCATTTTTTTAATCATCCCTTTAATATTACTGGGGTGTAAAAATTAGATGAATTCAACATGTTCTTTTTCTGAAACACAATATTCAAGAA
>CAYRSI010000003.1:0-31876 GCA_964426965.1 uncultured Candidatus Saccharibacteria bacterium | reverse complement strand
TAAAGGAGGGATGAAAATTATTACATATAAAAATATACCCAACTGCCTTAGAAAATACAGAAAGGCAAGGGGGCTCAATCAGAAGGATGTGGCAAAAGTATTAGGGCTTAAAAGTGCCAGTTTGATCTCTCGGTGGGAAAAGGGAATTTGTCTCCCTAGTCCGATTAATCTTTTTAGACTGGCTGCACTATATAGGACCTTGGTGGATGCTTTGTTCATCGACTTATTAAGGTTTTTAAAGCAGGAGCTTATCAAGAAGGAAGAGAAATCTCTAAATCCAAAAAGATGATTAAAAGAGCCCCAATAAATCAAAAGAAAGATATTTATGAAAAATATCGGCAAATTTTGAAAATACCAAATTTATCAGATAGAAAAATAGATGAAATGAGAAAAAACCTTAGACTTATTTGCCAGTCAATCTGCGAACACATTTGGGGTGAAAAATTATATTAAATTATGGGAAGGTATAAAAAGCATGAAATTAGATCAACAAAAAAAGGGAATTGGTATTGGATAGATAAAAATATACTGCACCAGTATGGAAGAAGACTTAGGCCTTCAGGCATAGCCGTATATAATGAATTAGCGTCCTTTGTTAATTCTGAGACTCAGACTTGCTTTCCTACCCAAAAGACAATGGCTGAACTCATTGGAGTAAGTAGAAGAACAATTATAAGAAAAATAAAACTTCTGAAAGAACTTGTTCTGATAAGAGTAGAAAAGAAAAAAGGAAGGTGTCACTACCAGCTTCTTAAACTCAAGGCCAGAGTGACATCCGATAGCCAGAGATGTGACAAGAGATATACCTCAGATGCGACACAAGGAAACATAAACAAGAATTATCTAACAAGAATAAATAATAAGAATATCGATATTAAAATATTTTCAAACCCAGAGGAGTTTAGACCAAGGACAAGAGAGCAGTTATTAGCTTTTGATATAGCTAAAGAATTAAATGATCTCAAGGCTCTTCGTTTATATCTTTCTTATGTAAAGAAATATCCTGAATCTCTTTTAAGAAAGATCTTGGGAGAGGTAAAAGAAATACCTCTTAAGAAGATCAAGAAGAGCCGGGGCGCTTTATTTAATCATCTAGTAAAAAAATATGCCCAAAAAACCTCTAAAAATCATAGGAATTAATCCTGGAACTCGACACTTAGGTATCGCTATCTTTTTAGATTCAGATCTCAGAGATTGGAGAGTAAAGTCTTTTAAAGAAAAATGGTCGAAGGAGAAGATGGAAAAAATCAGGAAGTCCATTTTGGGTATTATCAATCAATACGAACCGAATATCCTGGCTATGAAAAAACTCCATCCTTCCAGGAGTTCCAAGAATTTGAAGTATTTAGTAACCAGAATAAAAGAATTATCTAAAAAAAGAGGATTAAAAGTTTTTCAGTACTCAATAAAAAATATGGAAAGTTTCTTTCTTCCGGGGGAAAAGTCAAACAAAGAAAGACTTACAAAAGTAATTACTTCTGAATACCAAGACTTATTCCATGAACTGAAAAAAGAAAGAAGCAATAGAAATCCTTATTATACGAGGATGTTTGAGGCAGTAGCTTTAGCTTCAATGTGTTTTCATCAGTTAGATAATTAATAATCTACGAAAAAAGGTCGAAATAAATTCTTATATGCTCTTCTTTAAAATATGCCAAAAAATAATTCAAAAATCTTAGCCATTGACCCTGGCACAAGAGAGATGGGCGTTGCCTTTTTAGAAAAAAGGAAGCTCATTTATCATGGGGTTAAGAGTATCAAGAAAGGAAAATCTCCTCATGAAACTTTAAAAGAAGGAAGAAAAACAGTCCTTAGATTAATAAATGATTTCAGACCCAAGCTCATAGTGGTAGAAAAAGCATTCTTTGCTAACAACCGGAATGCTTCTCTTCTGAATGTTTTTGTTGATGAGATAAAAGCCATTGCTAAAAGAAAAAAGCTTACTTATTTAAGCTTTGCTCCAAGTACATTGAAAAAGTATATCTGTGGAAACGGTCGAGCAAGTAAAGACGAAGTAGCAAGAGTTATTGTGTCTAAATACCCAGAGCTTAAAGTATATCTTACTCAAGATAGAGCGTGGAAAAAGCTTTTTCACCAAAACATGTTTGATGCAGTGGCGTTAGCAGTCATGGTCTCTAAAAAGTAGATAAGAGTAGAAATTTTTAATACAAGATTTTTTAAAAGAATAATGATAATATAGCAAAGACTTGATTTGATAGTGGCTATCAATCAATGCTAATAAGAAAATGGGGGTGAATGATGCTTAGACTTGCAATTAATTTTCATGTTTTTTTTGGTTTAATTTTTCTTATTATTTTCTTCCCTTTTGGTCTTCTGCTTCTGTGTGTTGGATTCATTCTTATTCTAGTCGCAATAGCAAAACGAAAAGCAGACATTTTAGAAGATTGGTCAATATTAATTAGAGATGCTCAGGGTCAAGGAGACAAAGTCATCTCTCAGACAAAAGAGCTTATTACGGACAGCAAAGCACCTTCTATTGAGATGAGGGAAAAGGAAGTGGGCCCGGACTTGTCAATCGTATCCCTTGGAGAGACAAGGGAATTTTTAATTGCAACAAACAGAGTAAATACCAAACTTAGTTATTTTAAGACTTTTATAAATGCCAATGACTATGGAGATAACCTTTTTGTGTCCTGGTATCTTACCTATAGGCCTGATTTTTGGCGTGCGCTCCTCATGTTATTGCCAGGCACAAAGAAGGTTATGAGCATAGATGATCTCAATCTTTTTAATAAGCAGGATTTAAAAGCTTATGTAACCAATGTCCATCATTGTCTTCTTGAAGCAGTTGAGAAGCTGATGACAGATTTGAATCAGGACCCGTCGAAGATTGAAAGGAAATCAAGGGGATTTTTGGGAATATCCTAATCCTAGATATTTCGACATAAGAGTTTCTTTTGAAGATATAATGGAAACCTTGGATATAGGCTGGTACTGGTCTGAAAATCAAGAAGAATTCCAATTAGCGAAGATAAAGGAAGAGGACAGGGCTACTCATTTATATGTCATCGGTGCCACCGGGACAGGAAAAACAAAGTTTCTTGAATATTTAATCCAGCAAGACATTGGAAAAAGAAACGGTTTTGGCGTAATCGACCCTCATGGGGATCTTATCGAAGATATAAAAGACTTGCTCTTATTCTACTACAGTCCCGATGATTCTGAGATTTCAGAGAAGGTAGTTTTAATAGATCCAACAGATCCTGTATATACTGTCACTTTTAATCCCCTTGAAAAAATCCCTAATGTCTCAATCTCTGAACAAGCTAATGGACTTGTGAGTTCTTTTAAAAAAATCTGGTCAGACTCCTGGGGAGTTAGGATGGAAGACCTTATGCGTAACTCATTAATCTCTCTTGGAGAGGCTGAGCTCACGCTTACAGAGCTTCCATTTTTTTTAACAAAAAGAGCATTTAGAAAAACTGTCATGGAGAAGGTCGGCCATTCTATAGCAAAGAATTATTTTCAACGATTTGACACCATGACAGACAGAGGACAAGTAAGCTGGATAGAACCTGTGATGAATAAAATAAATGCCTTCTTTTCAGACGATAGAATACGCCAGATGTTTTCTTCAAACAGAAGTTCATTCAATATCCGAGAGATTATGGATCAAAGTAAGATTCTTCTCATTAAGCTCGACAAAGGAAAACTATCAGATTCAGCAGATCTTCTTGGCTCTCTTCTTATGGCAAAAATCCAAATGGCTGCTTTTTCAAGATCAGATATTCCACAGAAAAAGCGAGTTCCCTTTTATCTCTATGTAGATGAGTTCCAAAATTTTGCCAGTGAATCGTTCGCTGTAGTTTTATCAGAAGCAAGAAAGTATGGGCTATCTCTTATAATGGCCCATCAAACCTTGGCTCAGATCCCTACTGAGCTTAGGAGCTTAATTCTAGGAAATGCCGGAATCCAGGTTTGTTTTAGACTCAATAGACAAGACTCTAATCTTTTGGCCAAAGAGACATTTGAATACTCAGGATATGAAGTTAAGACTGTTAGTAGTTTCAGTCCAAAATTTTGGAGCCTTGGCGAAGAATGGGAACATTATATTTCAGAGCTTCAAAATCTTCCTCCGAGGCATTGCTATGTAAAGCATAAAATAGTGGGGGGGGTAGTACTGCTTCAGACCGTAGATATTGAAATGACAGAAGAGATTTTAGATATGAATGAGGATCAGTATCAGAATTTTATAAAAGGCGTCCCATTTGGGAGAAAGTATCTTGAATCGAGAAGTACTTTGTCGGCTCTAGCAGATAAGAGACAAGAGGATCTAAAAAAGGAAACCGAGGAGAAGAAAGCCGATCATAAAATAGAACAGACTGAAGTTAAGCCGCAGATAAAGCCTATAAAACATGACGAAGTCATTGAGAAGCCTCCGAAAAAAATTGTTAAGGATGAGTCAGAATTAACTCCGGAAGAGATTGAGTTCCTAGAATGTGTATCTAAAAATCCCGACATGTTCGTTACCCAAATATACAAAACCTTGAAGCTGAGTGGCTATAAAGGAGACAGACTTAAAGAGAGCCTTCTAGAAAAAGAACTGATCATCCAGGAGGAAACAAGAAAGGGGAAAAGAGGACGACTTGCGAAAGTTTTAGTACTTACTGAAAAAGGAACTTCTACTCTTAAAAAACTACTACCAGCTGGAAAAGGTGGAGAGCTTCATAAGCAACTTCAAGCTATGATTAAAGAACAGGCAGAAGTCTTCGGGTGGAAAGCCAATATTGAAGAAAGGATTCCTCATTCACTTGATAGCGTGGATGTAGGTTTAAAAAAGGATGATGTAAGGGTTGCTATTGAGGTTTCGGCTACAACGTATCCAGAACTGGAACTCCAAAATATAAGGAAATGCCTTAATGCTGGATATGATTATGTTATATCTGTAAGCTCTGACGAAAAAAACCTCTTATCTATAAAAAAAGAGGCTAGAAAAGTATTCACCCTTAGAGATAGAGAAAGGATACGTTTCTCTGCTCCCGCTCAGGTTAAAGAATACCTAAAAGGTATTGCATCTACTGGTATTGTTTCTGAAAAAGGCATTGTTTCTGACCAAATTAATAAAGAGAAACAATTGTTGAACACAGAAGAGGCTTCAGAATTTTTAGGAATCAGCAGAAATACCCTATATGAATGGGTTCTACAAAGGAAGATACCATTTATAAAAGTTGGAAGACTTTTAAAGTTTAGAATTGAAGACCTTGAAGCATGGCTTAAGAGACGGACTCAAGAAGAAAAGAAAGATTTCGTTTAACAAAGGATACAAACTAAATAGGAGTAAGGTGGTAAGGATGAAAGTCATTGACCTAATAAATTTGGGAGAAAAGGCACTTAAAATGTTTAATGAGTACGTTGTAGAGGAAGGTGTTAAGCCCCAAATGAGGGTTTATATTAGACGTTTCCTTGATGAGTTAGAAATATCCGAAACCAGTTGTAGAAGTCAAGCGTCGTTAGAAATTATCCATAAACCTGATTGGTCTTTAATAGCGTCTGACTTTGTGGAGAAAAAAATTAAACCAATGCCGGAGTTTAAACAATTGAATCAGTCCATCGCAAAAAAATATAAAACAAATATTAATAAACTTGCTAAAGGTTGTAATGAAATAACTCAATCTGCTTTTTGGTTAGCAACTTTTATCCGTAGATTGATATATGAAAAATTAGAGAATAGACTTTCTGAGGGTTCAGTCATTGAATATGCATCGTTGTTTAAATCAGAGCTAGAGCTATCTGTAACAGAATATCGATATGTTCATTATTTAGCCGGGATATTTCTAGAGGATGACAAAATAAGAATTAATGATAATGTTGTTATTCGAAAAACACAAAAAGATGACCTTGAATACACAAGAGATATCTTCTTTGATGTCCCAAGATCACCATATATGGATTTACCGTCGGCAATTTTGGAAATTGATATCCCCGCTAAGGATGAGAAAGATTGTCGTGAATATATTAATAGAATTTTTAATTCTTTGAGGTTATATAAACTGGGATCTGTTTACTCTAAAGAATCAATCTCAACTAAAGAAACAATAATTTGGCCAATGGACGCACAAAGAGGTTGGGAAAGCATAAATTATTCAACCTTTAGAAAATATACTGTTAAAAATTTAGAAGTTGACACCTTTATTAATTTTACTAATACGATTGAGCAGAAATTAAATTTCGACAAAGAAGAAAAAAAATATCGAAGTTACGTTATTTCTATTGAAAGATTTAACTTAGCACTTTTGGAATCTGTTGATATTGATAGAAAATTAATGACTGCTGTTATGGGATTAGAATCTCTATTTACTTTTGAAAAAGATAGGGGAGAGAACGCATTCAAATTAGGTATTAGAGTTGCAAAACTATTAGGGGATCTAAATTTTGATGCGGCGAAGGTAAGAACGTTAACAGAAGAGGCCTATAATTTCAGAAATAAGGTTGTACATGGTTCATATATCTCTCAAGAGAAAAAGAAAAAAATGAATGAAATATTCCCTCACATTCTAAATTATCTGAGAGTATCGCTAATAATTTTTCTTTTGAATCAAGAGATTGGGAAAGACAAAATGATAGAAATAATCGATAAGTCAACAATAAGTGATATTCAGAATGAAGAATTGAAGAAAATACTTGAGAAGGATATAAGAGAATTTGGAGAGGTGCTTACTTGATGTATGGCTATATAATTGTTGAAAATAGAAAGTTCCCATTTGCTTTCGGCACTTTAGTCGCTACGCTCCCTCGTCCCTATTGGGAGCGTATAACACAGTGTAAAAGACTGCGCCTCGCTCCGTCCAATCGATTTCGACGGACTTCTTTTGCACCAAAAACGTTAGGCGAAACCCGAAAAAGTAATCACACATGAATAAAGATCCGTTTCTGAATATATTCAGAGCTGCAATAAGGACAATTACTGACAAACGCTATTTCTCAACAGAAAGGGGATACCAAGGACAACTTCTTGCTGAACTGAGTAGGAGAATGGCAAGTATTAAGCGAATTTTTCCAAGTGAGCCAAATGTAGAGCAAGAATACCAAAAGACTCTGGATAAACATGGAATCACTATAAGACCAGATATTATTATACACATCCCTTACGAAAGAGATGTTTCCGAAAATCGCCGTAGTAATAATTTTGTTGTAATTCAAATTAAACTAAATGCTTCTGAGAAGCGCGCAAAAGAAGATTTCCGAAAGCTGAATTTTATGTTTGAAAAATTAAATTATCCGCTTGGCATATTTTTAAACATTAATTCAAATAGAACATTTTATGATAGTTATTCTGGTGATTATAAAGGACGCTTGCACTGTTTTGCAGTACGATTAGTTAACAACGAAGCGGTGCTACATAAATCACCATAAAATTTGCTAGCGAGTATCACAAATAGCCAGTCTTGCAAGAGAAAAACTTGAATCTTTACATCAGAACAGAGGTATGGCACTATAATACCTGATTTAAGAGTGAGAGAGAATGGGCACATATCAGAAAGGGAAAAACTGGTACATAGACTACTACTACAAAGGCCGAAGAAAAAGGAAGAAGATTGGCCCTTCAAAGAAGCTAGCTCAACAGGTTCTTAAAGACGTCCAAGTGAAGATGATAAAAAAAGAATACCTTGGCGTTTACGAAGAAAAGAAAATAACTTTTAGTAAATATTCTAAGTTGTATCTGGAATATTCCAAGGCGAATAAAGCCTTCTCAACATATAACCGTCATGATCGGATCAGTATTAACCGTTTAAAGCCTTATTTTAAAGACAAGTACATTTATGAAATTACTCCTCAGATGATTGAAAAATATAAGACAAAAAGACTCGAGACCGTCTCCCCTGCCTCAGTAAACCGTGAATTGGCAACTCTAAAAAACATGTTCACTATGGCTATTAAATGGGGCTATGTAAAAAAAAATCCTGTAAAAGAAGTAAGGCTGCTAAAAGAGCCTCCAGGTCGCTTGAGGTATTTAAAACCAGAAGAAGTTAAAGCACTGTACGCCTCCTGTTCTGATCATATTCATCCGATTATTGTTACAGCCCTTAATACAGGAATGCGGAAAGGTGAACTCCTGAAAATGAAATGGACAGATGTTGATTTTAAGAATCGGAAGATTACTATTCTTAATGCAAAAAATAATGAATCGAGAGTAGTGCCAATTAACAAAACGCTCCATAAAGAGCTTTTTCCTTTATCGAAGAGTTCAAAGGGAGAATGTGTTTTTTCTGATAAAAATGGTCATCCTTATGGAGATATTAAGAAATCGTTCTTAACAGCTCTTAAGAAGGCCAAAATAGAAGATTTCCGTTTCCATGACTTAAGGCATACCTTTGGCTCTTATCTTGTAATGCAGGAAGTAAATTTGAAGACTGTCCAGCAAATCATGGGACACAAAGATATAAGAATGACAATGCGGTATGCTCATCTTTCACCGGAATATGTCCAGAAAGCCGTTGAGACCCTGGATAAAGTATGGTCACTATTTGGACACCAAGGCGATATAACGAATAATGAAAAATGATGTAAGTCATTGATAAAAAGAGAGCCAGCAGAGGGAGTCGAACCCTCGACCTACTGATTACGAATCAGTTGCTCTCTTCAGTTTTCCCCTCTTGTATATGGGGTAGTCAGTGAAAATCCTTTAGCCATTTGTAGCCGTAATTGGGCGTTTATAGTCAAAATCTGTTACATATCCGTTACACGGGGACAAGTCTATATTCATATTGATTTGACACTTCGCACATAAATTATTATCATATTGCCAAGTAAGCTGAGGGACCAATGGGAATTAGATCCCCTAAATGTTATTCAGACAATACTGATACTGCTCGTTTTTGCAGCAATTGTGCAACTCCGCTTCCTTCCTCAAAAGAAATCCAAGTCACGGAAACCCTCGAAACACTCAACGAAGAATTAACAAGAGGAACTACTTTTCCTGGAAGATACGAGATCAAATTATTGTATAGGCGTTTATGTTATGGAAATTTCACCATAATTCTGTAAAGGAGATTAAAATGAAAATCAGAATAGTATTAATCATCATTGGATTTATAATGATGCTATATTCCTGTGGGGGGAATGGTTCTGATACTTCTAGTGGGGAGGAGGAGGGTAATGTTACTCCTACGATCTCTCTGATCTGGTAGGCACATGGATAGGAAAAGCAATAAATTCTTATAACACAATTTCCCTTGATATGACCGTTGATTCAGGAGGTAACGTTACAGGAAGTGGAGTCAGTTCGAAATGGAGTATTAATACCGAAGGAAAAGTGGCAGGCAGTGGATCGTACTCCTTCGTATCAGGTTCAAGTCTTATTATTGCAAATGCCTCGTGGTCAATACAACTGGATTCAGAAAAAACAAAACTCTCAGGAGAATTTGATGTAGCATATTCTACACTTCACAATATGACCGTCAATCTTACGAAAAAAGGATCATCACCCATACCGATAGCGATTATTACATCTCCTTCTGATGGTTCAACGGTTTCAGGGATAGTTGATATTAAAGTTTCGGCTTATGATCATAATGAAATAACCAAGGTAGAGTTTTATATTAATGAAGGTCTCAATTCGACTGACACTTCTTCACCTTAAAGTTATTCTTGGGATACTACCCAATACAGTAATGATGAACATACAATTAAAGTTATTGCCTATGATAGCGCTAACCAGACAGCCACAGATGAGATTACTGTGATAGTTAGTAATGCAAAATGGGAATTTTTAACCGATGGTTGTTGTGTAAGGTCTTCACCAGCAATAGATTCAGATGGAACAATCTATATCGGCTCTGGTGATGATAAACTTTATGCGATAAATCCTGATGGAACTAAAAAGTGGGAATTTTTAACTGGTGATCCGGTGTGGTCTCCACCGTCCATAGGTTCAGATGGAACAATTTATGTTGGTTCTGATGATGGCAAACTTTATGCCCTCATTGGTTCAGGCAGATTAGCCGACTCGCCTTGGCCAATGTTTCATCATGACATTAAACATACAGGAAGAAAGTAATGGATAAAAGCCTTGGCCTTGCATTAAGAAGTTGGAGACATGAAAAAGCATTCAATGTTAGTAGGAATAACGACTTGTTTAGGACTAATTGCTGGATGTGATTTTTGGCCTCGGGCACCGAAAAAGAGTGGAAAAAAAATGATTTGCAAAAACATCAGAAAGCCGAAAAAGCCAAAGCCATAGAGCATTACGAGAAATTCCTCGAACTCTGGAAAGATGCTGACCCCGGTATTCCTGAGGTTGAGGATGCTAAGAGGAGGGTGGCTGGAGATTCAAGATGACCTTCGAACGTATGCCTGTACCGACAGAACAGGATTTGAAATTAGCGCGGGAAACGTTTTTAGAGAACGAACCTAGGGACCTTTTTTATCGTGTCGCCACTGAACTGATTCAGCTTTCCATCGAAGGAAAAACGCAGATCACCCTTCCAGAAGCGTTGGCAGTCTTACTTCAGACTTGGAACAAATCATACTATCGATTCAAGCCTTTTGATAACCAGCATTACACTAATATCTGCAATCTGCTTGAGCGCCTATCAACTTCTGTCTTTAGGTTCCGGGAGCGATCAATACTGTCTCTAGCAAAAGATGATCTTTCTAATATAGTCGAGATTTTCGATGAATTCGAGCAAGTTCTAGGACGAGTCGGAGCAGCTAAATCGCTTCACTTGTTGGCACCAAATTTTTTCCCACTGTGGGATGGGGCTATAGCCAAAGCATACAAAGTCTCTCTGGGACCTGTAGGTTCAAACTCGGGCAAATACCTGAAGTTCATGCTTTCCGTCAGGCATCAATGCAAGCAACTTAAAGAGCTTCGATTGCAAGAGCAGAATCTTCTCAAAAGGATTGATGAATACAATTATTGCCACTTCACCAATAAATGGATTTGAATCAATGTGAATCGATATATGAGGCGATCGGAAGCCGGAAGCCCCCAGCTTCCCGAAGTTGAGAAACGACGGCTGAGCCTGATTGACGCCCCACTAAGGTAGACGTGTGAGTGTGAGGAAAATCTATTTTTTGTTTATATAGCCTGTTTGGTTGATGATAATTTGACATTAATTCTACTGTATGTTATGAATTTCCTGGAAGGGAACAAGGAGGGAGTGAGGAAGAATTCATCATTTATTGCGAAGCGTTGTTCAATCAGAGAAAGAAGTGAATAGGAATTGAGGTATAGTAGAGTTATATAATGGCCCGTGGTGAGCTACTTCGAAAACTCTTTTTAAGTCACACGCGTGGCAAAAATGATGTGTTCCGTGCGGTTGCGCTTGAAATAATTGCTGAGGAACAAAGGAAAAACAACAACCAACTCGCAAAAGATTTACTTAGGATATTAGAAAACTCAGACTCGTCTAATTCGTTCCCAAAGGCGCTTAATGATATAAGCACTCTTCCCAAAGATCGCGAAAGACAGACTCTACTTGTTGATGTACGCCATCCTGATCGCTTATTTTCTGAAATTATCCTTAAGCCTGAGACTAGAAGGGTAATTCTAGGGATACTCGAAGAGAACCGTAAGTCCGAACTTCTACGGACACATGGATTAGATCCCAAGAAGAAACTTTTGTTTTGTGGTCCACCTGGCTGCGGTAAGACTCTCTGTGCAGAGATCATCTCACAAGAATTGGATCTTCCGCTACTGTATACTAGATTTGATGCTATAGTGTCTTCATACCTCGGGGAAACCGCCTCTAATTTGAGGAAAGTCTTTGATTATGCCGCAAGTGGAAATTGGGTTGTATTATATGATGAATTTGATGCTATCGGCAAAGCTAGAGACGACCCCAATGAACATGGTGAAATAAAGAGAGTGATAAATAGTTTTCTACAGTTGCTTGATGGCTTCAATGCTCCAAGTCTCATAATAGCGGCAACAAATCATGAGAAGCTTTTAGACCTTGCTCTATGGCGAAGATTTGATGAGATTGTTTATTTTCCTCCTCCGACAATTAGAGATATCCAAGTTCTTCTTTCCATGAAACTGAAAAATTTTCCACACAAAGGCTTAGACCTAACAGTTCAAGCATCAAGATTAAAAGGAATGTCTCATGCTGATGTAGAAAGAGTTTGCCTGGATGCCATTAAGATGTGTATCATTGATGACAAGGAAACCTTAGATCAAGCAACATTCCAATCATCTTTAGAACGTCATAGAATACGACTAATGATAACTCGAAAAGCTCTGAAAAAGGAGAAGAGATAGAGCATTATCTAGAGGGGGGGGACTATGCCAGATTTACCGCATCTCATACTACCTCGTGTTGAACTGGAGAAACCGAGGAAGAAAACCGGTTATGGGCGTCCGCCTGGTAAAGATTATATTGTTCATGGTCGACGACTCAAAAGCCAGCTCAATGGTGTCTTAAGGTTATTTAGGGCAAGGCGCCCTCTTCAGGGTATAAATCCAAATCTTATACTTCGCATTCAGCTAGATGAAAGCTCAATGGTAGATGAAGAAACATGGGAAAGATGTGACTTGACCCTTCTTAGTGTAGACAAAAACAAGACATTGGTTTTGTTCTCATCAGACGTTGATCTTACGGACTTTAAAAGGCGTCTAACAATATATCATAAAGGTCCTCCAACAGAGAGACAAATTAGTGCTCCTCATACTCAGATATTTGCATGTGTAAACGAAATTGGCGAAATACGTCCTAAAGATCGGATTGGCCGCTTGTTCCGAACAGAGGATGTAACTACACCAGAGGATTTCCAATCAGATAATGAGTATATTGTTGATATAGAGTTGTGGGATCTTGGAACACGTCAATTGTGTCAAGACAAACTAACTGAAATTCGTAACTATATTAGTTCAAGAGGAGGCAATGTCACTGATTATTATATTGGAGAAAGCCTCATTCTACTCCGTGCAAAATGTGAAGGGAATATAATCCAAGATCTTCTGAAAATTGATAGTATTGCAACCATAGATCTCCCCCCTCAGCCCACTCTCGCAATAGGTGAACTATTGGATCTTGGGATACAAGATTTTCCTGAGGTTCAGCCTCCTCGTGATACAGCGCTTTCAGTAGGAGTGCTTGATAGCGGACTGATATCTGCCCATCCCTTGCTTGCTCCAGCTGTAGGAGAGGCCATAACCGCTCCAAGAACTCTTGGAGATGGAACAGATAGACATGGACATGGGACTATGGTTGCAGGTTTGGCTCTATACGGAGACGTTGAAGCTTGTATCAACAACAGATCCTTCCAGCCAGAACTTAAGCTTTTTAGCGCTCGTGTTCTAAATGAGCGCTGTGAGTTCGATGATGAGAACTTGGTAACTAGTCAAATGCGAGAGGCGATTCATTATTTTCACGATAACTACAATTGCAGAGTGTTTAATATCTCTTTAGGTGATAGGCGTCTTCCATACAATGGGGGGAAGGTAAGTCCTTGGGCATCAGTTCTTGACACTTTAGCCCGTGAATTGAATGTAGTAATAGTCGTCTCCGCTGGAAATTTCGATTATGATCCAGGCCCTGATGGCTCTCCCGATACACACTTACAAGATTATCCCAGGTATCTCTTGAGTGATGAGGCACGGATAATAGAGCCTGCAACTGGCGCTATCGTTTTGACTGTTGGGGCATTAGCACACACAGCTACTGTTCCACCTGGTTCAAGCGCCGGCAGTGTTTCTTTTAGACCTATCGCCCTACCAAATCAGCCATCACCTTTTACTAGGTCAGGATTTGGCTTAGGAGGTGCTATAAAGCCTGAATTGTGTGATTTTGGCGGAAATTGCGCTTATGATGTAACGATTCAAAGAGTTCGAGATAATATACGCGAGTTATCAATTGTATCATTAAATCACGATTATTTGAATCGTCTATTTACTTCACATGTAGGGACCTCTTTTTCTGCCCCTCGGATAGCTCATTTAGCAACAAGAATATTTGAAATTTTTCCTGATGCATCTGCGAATCTAATACGAGCACTTTTGGTAGCTTCAGCATCGGTACCAGAGGCAGCATTGAATACACTAGAACCACTTGATGAAGATGCTGTGCTTCGAATATGCGGATATGGACAACCAAACATGCATAAAGCTCAGCTATCCGATGAAAACAGAGTAGTCCTATATACAGAATCGGAGATCGACTTCGACAATTTCCATATTTATGAGATTCCAATCCCTGAGGAGTTTATTGAAAACAGGGGAACCAGAAGCATTTCAGTTACACTTGCCTTTGATCCGCCAGTTCGCCATAGCAGATTAGACTATTTGGGCATAAGGATGTCATTTCGTCTTCTCCGCGGAAAAACTGAAGAAGAAATTGTCGAAGCTTTTCGTCATCGGACCAGAGACGAAGAAGAGGTTGAGCGAATTTCATCGACAAAATTCGACTGCAAAATGATTCCAAGATCGAGAAGTCGTGAAAGTAGCACTTTGCAGAAAGCTATATTCACAATTCATCGAAATCCAAGACCTGAGTACGGAGAGACCTATTATCTGTTGGTCAGGTGCGAGAAGAAATGGGCAAGGGATGAACATTCTCCTCAACGGTATGCTGCTGTAGTTGTATTAGAACACAGTGAACAAGTAAATCTTTATAACACGATACAACAGAAGGTTGCCGTCAGGCTGCGAGCACGAAGATAAACATAAAAAAAAGAGCCAGACAATTCATCTCAAACCTGCTATTAATTTCGCTTTATTGTGGATTTTTGGTTCGCTTTTCCGTCTGACTTCATTGTCCAACACTAATGGAGCCTAGGCTCATCCCTCGATAATCAATCCTCCCAGCTTCCCCTGTCCCCAGGTGTGAGATTGCGTCGCCGTATAATCATTATGTCAACTCGCCATATGGGGTAGAGATATTAAATAGCAAAATGGGATATTATATCTAGATATTATCCCAATTAAGGCTTTTTATTGACGCTCTTTTCCCGTTAAAAGAAACACGGTTTTAGTAAAAAGTGCCATTTTCCCATGGATTTTAGGACTCCCAAACACTCATTGAGCTTTCTTTTGCCCATAAAATTATCCTTTGATGAACAGATCTGGTGATAAAAGGGGGATGACTAAGAGAGTCTACCAAGGGATTATGATCAAGGGCTCTTTCAGACCTCACAATCAAAGAGATCCGTTCTCCCCCCCTTGGGATTTTCATTAAAGATAAGTAGCTCTAAAATACAGACTATAAAAATAGCATATACAGAAGGGGCTCTGTATTGACAAGTTGTTTTGAAGCAATCTTAACAAACTTTTTACAAACTTTTAACAAATTTTTAACAACTTTTACTATAGAAAACACTAAATTATAAACGAAAAATGAAGAAAAGACATAATGTTTACGTTTAATGAAGCCGAAAATATGTGATAAATGCAATGTGGATATCACAAAATATATGAGGGATGTCTATATTACTGTGCAAGTTTATATTTAAACTAAAAAATAAAAAGGAGGATAAGCAATGAGTGATCAAGATACAGCAAGGGAAAAGATTCATACGAAATGGAAGGAAGTTAAGAACATTGTTGGGAATAAAGTGTCAGACGACCCAGTGGACGCAGGATTCGACGGATGGGTTCAACAATGTGAGCATGGCAGGATCTATTGGCATCCCACCACTGGTGCCCATGAGGTTCACGGTGGGATATTGACAAAATACTTAACGCTTGGTGGGCCAAACTTAAATCCAGAGACAAATAGACGTGATTTAGGTTTCCCTAAAACCGACGAGATTCGAACTACTGATGGGATTTGTAAGGTAAGTGAATTTGAGTGGGGCGCTATCTACTGGATTCATGGAGGCGTTAGTATTTATGGCAGCCTCTACGAGCCGTGGAAAAGGCACGTTACCCTTCGTGGTGAGGACTATCCAATTACAGATCCAATAGAAATAGCAGGCGGTGAAGCGATTTACTTCTATGATAGGTGTTGGTATATGGGGAAAGTAACCAATAACAAAAGAATTGAAGGTGTACTTTCCCTTCCACCTTTAGGAAAACCTCTCATTTCTGACGATCCAAAAAACTTATCGTTTCCGAAAGCGCTCAATTACATACTCAGAAAGAATGAATGGGATTCCATCAATCGAGATTATCCGAGTCTGTTATGCGATTTATGGAAAGATCGGCTAGTCTTACAAAGAGTGAATCGGCCAGCTGAGGAGACTCCCTTAACTTTCCGACGCAAGCACTACATCAATTGGCTAGACGATTTAGAACTAGACCTTTTAGAAAAAAGTAAGAAAACTCCTGAGGAAGGCCTAGATGAAAATCAAATTAAAGTTATGGCACGCAGAAGAATGAGAAAACCTTGGGAACCATATCCAGGTGATGTGCTGGACAAGATAGAGCCTCCCATTCCACCCAATGAGCGACCATTTTTGATCGGATTGAATCTTCGACCAACTAACCATGGAGCGCTTAAGAACAGAAATTTGTACAACATTGGATTCAAAAAACTTGATGGGAAAACATATATCATCAAACCCCATGCGCTCTACATTAAGAAGTCCTGGGACAACTTTGGCTTCATTCATGCAACCGATTTACATGTCAGTTGGCGCTTGGAAGGTTTTAGACAGAAACTGAGACAACGTGGCAAAGACACAGGAAGCGAGAAGTATAACAACTTTAACAATGGCTTCCGTGATATGATCGCCTACGCTAACCACTTACATGATATCGGCATGATCGACTTCATCTTAGTCACCGGCGATCTTGTGGATTACCAGCGTGAAGGAGAGAAAAAGTCTAAAAAAAATAGCAATTTTGAATTGTTCAGAAAGCTTATTCTTGGTCAGGCACCCACTCCTGATAGGGATGGAGTAAAAAATGAAGAATTGCGGGTGCCAATCTATGTAACACCGGGAAATCATGACTACCGCGAAATTCCATATGACCTTAGGGCAGTTGTTAAAAAGGAAATTCTTGGAATTGGGGAAAAGAAGCAGGTAAAGACATTTCATAATCTGAATATTACTGAGGATGAAGCCATAGAATTGCAAGATGGAGAAATACCGGTCCGGGATGTGAATGATTACTTACCTATATTAGATCCAAAACCAGATACCCTTTGGGACTTTTATAGCAGGAGAGATGTCTGTCTGACTGATTACATAGTCCCACTGGGGCCGCATCACCTCATCATGATGAATAGCAGATGGGATAGAGGCATTCCTTCAGAAATAGGTTTTTGGGATGCAATCAAGATAAAGATGGGTTGGCTTAATGAGGAAGAGAGAGACACTTTAGATGGTAATCCTGATCAACTTGGTTTCACTAACTATAATATTTGTTGGCTTAAAGGAGTGCTGGAAAAATTGCGAGATGATGGACCTGAGGGTTTAGTAATTGTTGGACTCCATGGACAGCCATTTAATCCAAAGGGCAGTGAGTTTCCTCATTACTTCCGGGAGACAGAGCATCCAAATCTAGATGAGGAAGATGGTGAGATTGAAAGCTATCTTCGCAGGCAAAATCCCTTGGCATTTCTTTTCAAAGACGCATCTTCGGTACACACAAACTGGCCGCGCACAGGTACACCATACTTTAAGAAGGGAGGAATTGATGACCTGCTTGATTATGGAATATCCGGAGGAAAGACAGAAGACTTTCTTGAAATGTGCGTCGGCGAAGAAAACGGACGACCTATAGACTTGGTTCTTTGCGGTCATGGTCACCGGAATGTGGAGTACCATCTTAAATGGAACCAAGCTGACAAATTCCTTTTCTTCACTGACTTCTATACTGAGAATCCGCGTACTTACTACCCTTCTAAAGATTACCCACGTATACCCAAAGATTCTGAAAATTGGATTACGGAAAAAGATGGTCCTATTCACATACGTGTAACGGATCGACCAATATATAGAGTGGTAACTAAAGTAAGAGACTCCCGTGGAGATGAAATAATTAGGTACCGAGTATTGGACGTGCCTCCTTATCCCAATCCCTTGAACACAACTCCTAATCCGAAGGCATGGTGGAGAGGTCATCGTCCGCTTATCATTCAGACTTCATCTCTCGGGCCATTACACTATAATCAACGCCGTCCCAAGCCATGGCCCCCTGCGTTTCAGGGATTTCGAGTGATTTCTGTCAAGAATAAAGTCCTTGCGAAAATTCGCTATGTTATATTAGAGGAGCTCCGTGAAAATAGGTTCAAAATGCCCTGGGAGCCAGAGTCGCAGTTTATAGAGGAATAAGTTGAGATTGAGTAAAGTACAGCAAGAGAAAAATCCAGGAGTGATATTGTAGTTCAGGCCTCCCGATAACGAAAAAAGATTGTCAGTAAGATTTAGCACCTTATTTAATAGACGCTCGAATTAAAAGAAATTCTTACTAATTGAGAGATTTCTAGTAATTGAAATTTAATACGCGAAAAGGTAAAATAGTCTGAAAATATTGCATGGAATAGAGTAATAGTTTGACGGCAAGAAGTAGATATATACTCTACGTTTTCATAATTAGTATCCTGTTTTTAATTGTCAATGTCAGCGGAAATTAGCCGCGGAGACATTAGTGAAACCAATTGGACATATCTGAACCGTAGGTAAATATGAACCAACCTTATGCTTTCAACACGTTATATGGGCCAGCCCTCTTGGGTGCTCTGTTGGCTGCACTCGGTTACATCTCCAAACTAGCTATCGAAGGGCTCGTAAAATTCAAGGCTGCCCGTCAGGGAAAAAAAAGGCGACTACAGGAGTTGGAGGGACTTCTTGAAGCCAGTCATGGAATCTTTCTCATTCAAAACTCCCAAGCCAGGAGACTTCTAACGTTGCTTCGTAAGAATCACCCTGACGAGACGTCTGGCGTCGTGGGCTTTGAAAACACTTTTTCGCAGCTTCATCCCAAGTTTACTGATGAAGAGAAAGTGCTTCATGGTTTGATTCGAAGCATTACTGAGACTTCAATGAAAAAAGTAAACCACGATTTAGCTGAATGGCTAAGAAACGATCATATATACAAGACATCACTTAACAGATCCGGGTATCGGGGGAAACTTGCACGAATGCTCAGGGACGCAGAGCTTCATTTGGCACTTTGGGAAGCTAAGTATGAGTACTGGATCCCAAATAATCCAGAGCACGCACTGGTGTATTTGGACGATGAGGCTCATCACGGTGTACCTTTCCCCCAAGGTGTAGAAAAGGTTGTTGCTAAGTTACTTGGACAGGATGTTGCAGAAAACTCTGTCAAGCCAGAGAGGCGGGGGGTTGCCTAACTACACGCTTCACCTGAAGAGGCAGGTCTGTTTAGTTAAAGTTGAATCGACAAGAGCCCAAATCCCCTAAAGCCCTGGCTTCCTAGAATTGAAAGGACTGCATAGCCGAACTGACGCCTTATTGAGCTAGACAATTCTAACTACAGATTTGGCCCACGAGCTAAACTCTATTGTGGAATATAGCGTACCGGTTTTACAAGCCGGGTGTCACTGGTTCGAATCCAGTACCGCCCACCAGATATTCTCCTTTATCATCAGGGGAGAATTGGCTTTTCCGGTTATTTTTCCTTTCAGTCCCTTTACCATAATTTCAGCCATTTTCAGTCATTTTTGTTACACATTTGCGTGTGTTATTTTTTATCCTGCCTGATACAATCTCAGAGGACAGAGTAAGGTTTTTACATATTTTCCCTTGAAGGACCTGTGACAATTACCGCTCTGTCCTCTGACTTTCCTGGGATGGCCCATAGGATATAGCTCTTTCATGCAAGAACACGCAAATGCCGCCAGGGAAGAAAATCTATTAAGGAGGCTTAGATGCTTAATCAAGATTTAGAGGAAACAAATGGGGGGAGAACCGTCGTCGGAATCGATCCTTGCAGCGAATTCCTCCAACTGGCAATCCTCGCCCCCAACAAAGCAACGGAGTTTAAGAAACTCCCACTTTCTCCTTCTATCATAGAGGAAATCACCAAGTCAACTGATCCTAAAACAACTCAGATCGCAATCGAATCGTATGGCAGTTATGGAAAGCTTTTTATCTATGATCTATTGAGAAAGGGCTATGATATTCGTGAAGTCAATCCCCACATATCCAAGAAGCTATCCGGTCTTTATAGTGAGGAACACAGTGACCAGAAAGACGCAGAGAGCTTAGCCAAAGCCTTACTATTGATTCCGGATTTACCCAAAATCTCAATCACAAATGAGAAGCAGTGGCTTGCAAAGTTGACTCGGACAAGAAAGAAGCTTGTAAAGGATCTCAATGGCTATTTGAATCGACTGCATATCGCTCTAACAGAGAGTTATGGGGTCGTTTACAAGGCACTCTTCAAGAGTCTCTCTGCCAAAAAGGCTCTCAAGTTTTTTGAACACTATCCGACCATCAATGACAGCTTGTCTGATAAGGATGTGAGAAAAAGACTGGGAGAAGAGAAATGGGATTTACTGAAGCAAGCCGGTAAATGGGCAGATGACTTCTATCTAGAGACATTAAGGACGGAGATAAGAGGACTGATAGGAATCATAAGGGCCGTCAATAACACAAAATTAGCCATAGATAAGAAAATCCACGAAACGGCTGATCAGATTGAGGAGATGAAGATATTAAGGACTTTTCCAGGGATAGGAGGCATATCGGGAGCTGCTTTATTGAGTGAGGTCGGAGATATAGACCGCTTTGGGAAGGAAAGCAAACTCTCTGCTTACTGCGGCGTAAGTCCGGTTATATGGCAAAGCGGTACAGGGCGGATAAGGACAAAGAGGAGAAAAAGGTATAGCCGTCGGCTTAAAGGAATACTTTATTTTATATCGCTATCCCAGATAAGGATAAATCCCGAATCTAGGGCTTATTACGAGCGTAAAATAAAGGAGGGAAAAACACATTGGCAGGCCATGAATGCTCTCTCCAGACAACTAATAAAGATCATATATTACATGTTGAAGAACAAGACGCCATATCAGAGAACTCCTCAGGCAAACTAATTATTGACATAGGATATTGTGACATAGGGAAAGTCTATTCAAAATATTAATGGAGATTTAAATGAGTAAATTAGAAACAAGATTAGCAATACGTATGTTCATTGAAGAAGAGAATCGAGATCAACTTGATTACTTTAGGTTTTTAGGTTCAAAAAAAGGACGGCATTATACAGATAAACAAAAAGATTATGCAATCGAAAAGGCAAAGTCTATCGGCGTTAGAGCCACGTCACGACTTCTTCATGTTTCAAGAAGGACCATTCAAAGATGGTTAAGAGCAAAGGGAATTACTGTCAAACGATGTCCAGATTGGGTTTATAGCTGGGCATACTGGAGAAATGAGAGACGGGAAAAATGGGAGAGAATAAAAGCTTATAGGGGTTATTAACGCCACTTAAAAAGGAAAATCTATTGAGACAAGGGTCTGATCTTAGAAGCCGAGGGTAACTAATACTGTCCACCAGAGATTACATAATATTTCCAGGGGAAAATGAGATTTTTTGGTTAGTAATGCCTTCAATTTCATCTCCATAATCACCCCAAAAGACTATTGATTATAATTAGAAATCGTTTAAATTATATTAGGAACTTAGTAAAACTGGCAGAAATCATGAAAGATAATAGATTGAAAAAACGGTTTAGTTTGTATTTTAGTCTATCTGATTATTTGGATGATTTAAAAAGCGCATTTTTAGATGAATATAAAGATGTCAAAAACAATTCCAAGGTGAAAAGAATTATTTTGGGAATAAAAAATGCTTTGTTTTATGAAATTGGAACAACTGTTAATCGTATAGCTTATTTAATAGATAAAATATAAACTTCATTAGCTTGTCCAGAAGGGCATTCGGAAGGGAAGGAGATCAAAAGGCACAAAAAATACAATTCCTCGAAAAAATAATCTACTTACTTTCGTGTAAATTTTAGCCGAATCGCTTCAAAAATAGAAGAAAATAGATAGGACAAGTCTGAAAACCATTGCGCTTTTCCGTTATTCTTTAAAACGATTTTGTCCCTTTTGATTGTGATGCTCATATTAAACCCCCAATTTCAAAGCCTTCATGTTTGAAGTGAATTAATTTTTTTCGAAATCTCTGAAGGACACGTAAAAATTCCTTTTTTTAATCTTTCGAATGTTATTATATCATTATAAAAATTATTTTCCAGTCTATTATATATTATTTTGGCAATAAAATAAGAAAAAATCTTAATTATTTCTAAATCAGAGGGAATAAATCCATTACGACGTGTATCTGTTATTACCAACGTGCCAATTTTTACTTCTTTGATTTTGAGAGGAACGGGATACATACTTCTGGTAGTATAATTGAATTTCTTGTCTTGGGAAATTTCTTTTTCATAGTCTTTGTTAAAAATTGAACATCTATCAACGTTTTTTATAATCTCATTATCAATATCGTGGTGAAATACATATCCAGTGGCTGAAGCTACTCTTTTTCTTAGAAGCTCAAATGTCTTTAAGTTGCGTTCTTTTTGTTTTTTGTTAAGACCATTCCACCAGGTCATTAATTTTTTAAATTCTTTCCTAAAGTACAGTGATGGCTTACTCCTTAAAATTGCTTTTCCATAAATTTCCATATCTATGTCAGAATTATTTACTACTTTGAATTGTCCAGTGTTTTCGTTTGGTAACACAACGTATGCGATTTTTGGCCCTAATTTCGGATTTAGTATCCTTGGTATGTTTTTTATAGTGCCAACTGAGAGAGCATTAATTAGAGCATTCATATAGTGAGTTATCAATTGTATAGGGGTTTCTCTGCTTAATTCTTTGGAAAAAATTTCTCTTATGGAAGTTCTAAGGACGAAAATTTGTGATTTTCTTGTTTGAGCAGAATAGTACTGTTTAGCTATTGATACAAGTAAAATCACAAATATTAGAGAAGATAGATAATGAACAATATCTCCTAAGTTTATTTCTGAAACTTCTCTGAAAAGAGAAGAAAAGCTGATTATTATTACTATAAATGACAATAAAAGGATAAGAACATAACCGAGGAATGTAAAGCGGAACCAATTAAAAAAAGACTCTCTTTTTTTTATTACTTTTCTTACATTTGTTCTGAATTTATGTTCCTCGAGCAAAGCAGCTATGATTATTAGGAGAGATAATATTGCCACAATCCCGGAGAAGAATGTTATTATAATTCTTGAAATAATTTCCTTAGATAAGGCCTCACCATAGAATATCCAAAGGCATATCCAAAAAACAACAAGGATAAAACCTGTTGCTATTACAGTAAACTTCCTTCTGGCCATCAAATTATTTTATTCATATCATACATACATTGCATGTGTTGTCAAGTCTAACAACATGCAATCATTGCTTTTAAACCATTTATGGAATATAGAAATTCTCAGAAGGATAAAAACGCTCAAATACAAACCTCTTGAAGTTTATTAAAAAAAATTCAGGAAGATTAATTATCCTGAAATTTTTCAATTTTTTTAGATTTATATAGAATTACCATTTTTACTCCTATGCCTAAACTTCTTCTGCGATATTGAAATCCTTCTCAGAAATCTGAAGTTTTTGTTTGATCCTATTAAGTATTTTCTCCTTACGAGTCTTAACAAATGTTGTGTAACGCCCGTAATTGAAGTATTCTCTGTCTATAAGAGCTTCATTTAAAATTTTCTCATTAACGTCCTTAAAATAATCTACTGGATGTCTGTTACTTTTGTTTTGATTTTTTCCCTTTGCTAAAATCCAAAAGTTTGCGAAGTGGTTGATAAGTTCCTCTTCAAAGTGCTTTTTTCTTAATTGTGAACGTGGAAATATGTGATCTATTTCTGGAGTATTTCTTTTGTATTGAACTCTTGCTCCTCTTCGTCCTTGTATTATATGAAGTGTAAGCGGTATATTAGAACGCAGAAAATCCTCATCATACGTTTTGATTCCTTCCCAGTAAGAAATCCAAGATAAGACTTTATTTAAAGGAAATGTTTCATCATTTTCATCAGCTAATGGTTTCAATTCTCGTCGGATAAATACTGAGAGTCTGCCTTCAGCATATCGGGTAAAAGGTCTTGCGAAGGAAAAGAGATAAAAGGATTTTCGCAGGTTAGCAGATTGATCGTTCCTAATTTCATGATTCTTTGTGTGAAACAAGTAATAAACAAATGGAACCATTGTATAAGCACTTCCTATCAATCGGCTACTGAAACATTTACATTCCGTTTGCACAAAATCTACTGTTGCTTTTATAGCGTTACAACATTTTTGGAAGTTTAACCTCAGCTTACTAACGTTATCCTTGTTCCGTAGTAAATCAAAATCAAACTTAGCTCCGAGATCTGAAACAGTAAATAAACAGCGGATGACAAAGTCTGTATCAAGCTCAAAAGAATTGCCTTCATTGATCCTGCTAACAAATTCAGGCAAAGCTTCAGCAGATTCCTTCCATTTTAGTTTTAGCATACTGAAAATAAGATCTGATCGACTGAGAGGTGTAATTTCGCGATTGACACGAACAAATATTTCAAGTACATCACCATCAGATTTTCGGTCAACATTATCATGAGGAAGATTTTCGTCAATTGTTGATATTTTTAGAATATGCTCGTCTTTTGAGAGGGATTCGATAAATCTGGCAAGGTTAACTTCAAGCCTTAGTTCGTCTTCGTCTGTGAGCGATAATTCATTAGATAAATGTTTTTTAAGTTTTTGCTTTTCATTGGCTCCCATTTTGAATAAATCCGCAACTTTAACATAATAGCTGAGAAGAAAATCTTTATCTCTTTCTTCAATTGGAATAGACAATTGATCCTTTATCAAAGTACGATGTTTTTTTACTTCATCGTCTGAGCTAAAGAATTCAAAGAGGAACTTTTCCTCCGCTAAATTATCAGATTCTCGACCACTTAATACATCAATGTAGAGAGATTTTCCTTCTAAAGTTCCATATAATGCGATATATAGCGATTGCAGCCGTTGTTGTCCATCGAGAACTAATTTTAATTTCTGGCGTCGAGTGTTTTCGTTATAGCTATATAACGAGCCAGATCTATAATCCTTCACAAAGGAGCGGTACTGAATGTCATTATATGTTTCCCAGAGAAGGGCAATTCCTATAGGATATCCCCGCATAACCGAATCCAATAGCTTTAGTATTCTATCCTTAGACCAGACAAAATCGCGTTGGATTCCAGGAAGTACTATTTCATCATTCTTGATCTGATTTAATTGGCTATATATGCTCATAATTTAGCCCCCCATTTTATGAAGTCATAAATTAAGACGTAGATACTCCACATCAACCTGAAACTATCAAACTTATATCACAAGGCAAAATTTGATGTCAAATGGAGTGCTTTAAAGTTTGACATTTTTCCTGTTGGTATTAGATTACTGATCACATTCAATTAGATTTTAAGAGGAGGAAATTATGAAACAGGAATTAAATCAATTTCTAAGCTACCTTGAGCATGAAAGGAACGCGCCGTTAAACACAATTATCTCTTACAAAAATGACCTCAGCAAGTTGATTGATTATCTCAGAGAAAGAAACATTGAGCTCAAAGATGTTGACCATATTGCCATTCGGGATTTTTTGCTCACACAGCATAAAAAGAAGCTTAAAAAAATTACAATTTACAGGAAGGTATCATCCATTAAATCTTTCTTCAATTTTTGCAAGAAGAAGTCCTGGATTAGAATTAATCCCGCAAAAAAAATCGAATTCCCAAAATATGAAAAACCAATTCCTTCGTTCCTTACTGAGAAAGAAGTGGAAATGTTCTTACCACTCCCCTTACTAACATTAAGAGACTACGCAATTATAGAGCTTCTATACGCCACAGGAATAAACGTGAGTGAATTAACAGCGGTTAACATCGACGATATAAGTCTTAAAGATAAAGCAATTTTGATAAGAGGATGGAAAAAGCGATATGTATTTTTTGGTAGAAAAGCAGAGAGGAGCCTGAAATATTATCTTAAATCCAGATCCATGCTTATTGAGAAAGGAGGGGAAGAAAAGAGCCTATTCTTGAATTACAAGGGAAAACGGATTACTCCGGACTCCGTTGGAAGAATTGTTGAGAGATATTGGTTACTTTCAGGATTAGCGAAGAAGATTACTCCTCGATCATTAAGACATTCTTTTGCTTCTCATATGTTGGGTCGAGGGGCAAAGCCTTACTTTGTTCAGGAACTTTTAGGACACAAAAGATTAGTATCGACTGAGAAATATATCCGTATCGATATAAGACATTTAAAAGCGGTTCACAAGAAATATCATCCCAGATATTTCGAACAAGAAAGAAGTGATATTCAGCCAATAGAAGATGTTACTAATTCATATAGTTTTACCAACTTGATAAGATATTGAAAATACTATGATGGACTGAATATAAAAATATTCCAGAAAATTTCAGAAGATTTTATTAAAATTTGGTGGATAGAAAAAACCTATTTGATAGCATAGTATAGTTATTTATTTCAGTTTAGCTACTTTAATGCCCCCTTTTATTTATATTAAGAAGGAATTTTTAAAGATAAATTATAATCCTCTTTGTTAATGAAATTAGATGAAATAGAAGAAGGATCTCCATATTTAACACTTTTAATCATTCTTTCGATTATTGGTTTGAAATGAGGGTTTATTTCATATCCTATACTATTTCTTTTTAATGCTTTAGCATGTACTAATACTTTACCGCTTCCCAAAAAAGGATCCAAAACCCAATCATGCACATCCGTAAATAATTTAATTGCTCTATCAACCATGCCATCTGGGAATGGACAATAATGATAATGATGATTTCCTGTCTGAAAGGGAGGGTGAAATTCCCACACTGAAGAAGGAGCTTGACCAATCGGATTTCTTCTCTTATGCCCAGGAGGATAAAAATAATCTTTGTTGTATGGTTCTCTTACACTATCAAGATTCCATTTATATTTATTAGTCTTGGCAAATACTAAAAGATATTCATGCCGATTTTTTAGTTTTTTCCCAAATTGAAATGGAACTCCTGTTAATTTTTTATAAATCCATACATCCTTACAACCAAGCCCTAAGCTTGTGCACTGGTTAATAAAATCAAAAGGAATAGGAAGAATATTTTTATCTTTAGTCTTAAACTTAACAATGTCCGCATTGATTATCATAATCCCTGTATCTGAAAGAACCCTTACGCATTCTTTCCAGGTCTTAAATATATCACTAAGATACTCTTGATACGTCTGATTATAATTATTAGGAGAATGTGGCAATTGCCCTTGTTGTTCTTTAGGTTTAGATGAATAATCTTTTAAATTATAATAAGGAGGAGATGTAAATATTAGTTGTATTTGTCCATCTTTAATGAACGACATATCTTTTGAATCTGAATAAAATACATAATATTTATTCTTTCCATGCCTAAAGTAAGATTTATTTATTTTCATTTTCTCTTTTTATTTTTATTGTACAATTTTTAAAGCCTTTGCGAATTTCTTTTACTAAAGATTCTTTTTTTCTATAATTATCACCTTTAAGAGGTAATACATCTAAAAAATTATGCAATTCATCTCTTAAATCATCATCTTGGAAAACAATATCATCTAAGGTAATTATATTTATCCCTTCAGTCTTTCTTAAAAGCTTCCATTCTTTCTGTGAAGTTTTATCAAGCTCTCTACAATCATTATAGGTAAATCTCGGTAATATTAGGTCTATATGTTTTCTATGCAAATAGAGATTTAACAATCCAGTTCCTAAAATTGTATGACCATTCCGAAATCTGCCAGCTCTGTATTTTGTTTTTGTTCTATAATTATAGGCACTAAAAGCAACCACATTGAACATTAAAAGTTTCCCTATCCTATTATTTAAATATATATATTTCATTCTACTGGAGGAAGTATGTTTATCTGCAAATTCTTTCATAATTTTTTTTATTCTCTCGATAAAAATATGTGCTTTCTTATTATCTCCTTTATCCAGTACTTTTAAGAATTCTATCATAAGCTCTTGATCATACGCATCTATAAACAAATATGTCCCTTTCTCAACTTGGGAGGCATTTAAGGCTGCATAAATCATTTCAGGTCTAACATATGCTTTTGTTTCACTTCCCTCTTTTTTTCTATAAATTGATTCAAATGGAATAAAATACACTCCTATAAAGCCTTCTTTTACAGCCCCTAAAGCATGAGAAAATCTCGCATATTGTGCACTCCCAGTATTCCCAGTTTCAGTTCCATAGCTTCCTTCAACTACTAAAACAGGAGTAAAATCAGACATTTTTTTCTCACTGATTATATATGGTCTCTTTAAGAACCAACCAGCATCATTTGATCCATACAAACACTCAATTGGACCAAAAGTTAATCCTCCTTTTATCCAATGTTTTTGATCTTCATTACTCTCATCAAAAATCCTTAAAATTAAATTATTTAATTCTGCTTTTCTTGATATATCTTTCAGAGTTTCTTTTACTCTTGTATCACTATCATATGCCATCTTTAATCCTCTTCAGAATTGTTAGAGCATTAACCTTTTTCACAAGTTTATTTAAATTTGTGAAGTTTAGTAAGCTTTCATTGATTTGCTGAGACATTAAATCTTGTATTTCTGAGGAATATAAATTACCTAACAAATGTATTTTTAAATAACAGTTAAACCAATCAGAATCTTCTTGGATTTTTTCGTAATTAATATATTTATTTTCTGGAGACTTTTGAATTTGAATTATATTGTTTTCGTCAATCTTTATTAATCCACAGAAAACTTCTCTATTCTCCTTATTAGGAATAAATTCATAACCCCTAAAAGGAAGTCCTGTTTTAAGGTATTCCAAGATGCGTGTCTTTGTCTGCTTGGTTTTAACTTCACCAACCACAAATTCATCATAAGCGCCATTGTCACTGTTATTGATATTATTAAAATTGAAATCAATTTTATTGAAAAGACGTAAAGCGCTTAACTCTAAAATCAAAGCTCCACACTTTATTAATCCCATTGACTTTAAAATATCAATATTCGGATGCTTATAAATTCCAAAATCAGGTCGACCATGATAACTCCAAGGTAGTTGTATATCTGTAAAATATCCATTTTTTATAAAATACTCAGATGCCATAAATTCAAAATAATGCTCCCATTGAGATCCATCTCTATGGATTAGATTAACTATATAATCTTCAGGATTAAGACCGGCACTACTGATTGTTTCGAACTTTCTCTGAATAATTTCATGAGTTATTTGTGAATCCACAAAAATTAATTTTTTAGCACCCCTATAAATAAATGGAAATTGTTTAAACAAAACTAATGGTTGACTCTCTGAAAATTTTTGAGTTCGCGGATTTAATAAAAATAATCCCTGGTTCAGAGAAAAATTCCTATGGTTGTATGTAATGAATCTTCCAAAAAGACGTAATCCGTATTTATCATTTAAATAGTAAGTATTTGTAGTTAAGCATAATCTATAAGCTATCCTTGTATCTAATTCAATAAGATTTCCAAAAATCTTGTCATTAACTAATTTATAGTTAAAATTTTTTCTTAAAGTTTGAACTAAAGCTTCTTTAGAAAAAAGCATCTTTATACATTAGTCATTATTAAAATTCTATCTAACTTTTCTCTTTTAAAATTTGATGGAATACATTTATTAATTGGCATTGCATCTTCAATAATTGCATGTGTTTTAAAGCCAAGTTTTTCATATAATTTAGACACTTTTTCAGCAGTATTCACAATATTCTTTCCATTATGGAGGTCACCTAAAATGAATATGCAAAATCCTTTACTTTTTAAAACTTTAACAAGCTGCAAACCAACCTTTTCCATTTCATCTAAGTACCCTTCTTTATGTTGAATCAAAATATTTCTTAAATTTCCTTTCTTCATAAAGAAATCTAAAAATTCCAGTCTTAGTCTATTATCACTAACGTAATCTAAGGTATTATAATAAGGAGGGCTTGATATTACTATATTTATTGAACTATCTTTTAAGGGTAATTTTCTTGCGTCTGCTAAATATGCTTTACTTTTTGTCTCAAGATTAAAACCATCCCTATACATTCGGATTGCCTTTTGCTTTAATCTTGGAATTACTTCTTTATATATTGGTTTTTCTTTTGGTTCATAAGGAATAACTAAACTTGTGACCGCTGAAAGATGGCCAGGTCTATGTCCATGAATAATCCCTAACAAACATCCTAAAAGGAAATGTCTTTTTTCTTTTATCAATAAATCTCTTATAAAAATAATTTCTTTCAAAGTTTTAGGATTATAAAATTTTCTCATATATTTTGAAGTCTTCCGTAGGTCAACTTTTGAAATATCAATTTTCACGGAGTCCAACCATTCCAAATGTTGCTCTAAAGGAAATCTATCAAATTTAGCTCTACAAATAGAATAGGCATATGGATTCAAATCAACACCTATTCCGATTCTCCCTAATAAATCTGCCTCCAAAGGAACTGTACCAATTCCACAAAATGGATCTAAAATTACATCGTTTTTATTTGAAGCTGCTTTTATTACCAAATGAGCCATAGCTGGTTTTATTTTTCCTACATATGCTCCCATTCTATGAAGCCAATTCCCCCAGTTTTGATATTTATAAGGTAGTCGTCGCCATTCTGCTTTTTTTATTCTTGATATTACTTCCTTTGGAGAGAAGTAATTGTGTTCTGCTTCTGCCAAGGATAGAGGTAGTCTTAGTTGTTGACCTTGCAAAAAGGATTCTTCTCCCCTTCCATTCTTTGTATTGAATAAAATAGTCTTTTTGACCGTCTTCATCTATCCACGAAATCCAAACTCATTATACTAAATAATTTCAAAAATTAAACTCTATTTTTAAGTAATTAAGAACAATAAAATCTTACTCATTATAATATATAATCACTTTTTTGATAACCATTTCACGGCCTTGATAAAATCCATCTGGTGTTTCTGGCAAAAATACTTGTTATAGAGATGACTGAAGATGTAAGCTATTGATTGAATTTCTTTGCATCTTATAAATAAATTTTAGAGGTAAACAAAGATGAATTATGTTGTTTATGTAAATAATCCAACAAGTAAAGCCAAAGTTCATGATACCACTTGTCCAGAATATATAACCCGACTAAGTGATAAAACCGAAAATGGATATTGGTCTAAACCTTTTAAAATTTTTGATGAAGCCCTTGCCTATGCTAATGAGACACATAAAGTACATATCGGTACATGCTCAAAATGTATTTAGTAATGAATTCTTGTTTTTGCATATTAAAAACATTATAATCAGACAATATATTGACATTTACATTATATTTTAATATTTTTAAATGAACAATAAATAACAATGAACGAAGGAGAAAAGGCTTTTTTAAAAGCTCTTTATATAAAAAAAGAAAAGTCAATTAGAGATATTGCTAATCTTTTAGAATGGAAGAAAGACAAAGTGCACAGACTGTTGAAACAGTATGGAATTAAAAGAGATAAGAGAATAAGAAAGGGAAAACTAACAGGTATTACTTTGGAATTCTTAGAGAAAGAATTTAAAAAGAAAACAAAAGTTCAAGTTGCTAAAGAATTGGGTGTCTCAAGACCAGCTTTATATAAACACCTGAAAAAGATAGGATATCCAAAGTGTTAACCTTGTGTCGCATAATTAAGATTATGTAAACTCTCTACCCCTGTAAATTACCCTTTGAATTTTTATCCCGCATTATTTATCCAGAAGCAGGATAAACACCCCTAAAATACACCAAAAAATGCATCGCAAAGGATTGAAAAGTGCGATTTAGTATGCCTAAATGGGAAATGGAAAACGAAGCTTTTCGAGGTAAATTATGATGAAAAACGAGATAAAACTGTAGAGGAGACTACTAAAAGGACATCTACGAGTTGTGTGTGGTGCTTGTACGTCTTCAAATGGTTTCGAATGAACTATATTCCTCCTATGCTTGAAAGTTGCTTGACTTCCTATTATTTATTTAATAATATCCCCCCTGAGGAAGATGCCTGCTT
>CAYRSI010000002.1:0-35655 GCA_964426965.1 uncultured Candidatus Saccharibacteria bacterium | reverse complement strand
TCGAAGGTAAAAAAAGAGCTTATGTTTTAACAACTAACGATCCCCAGGCTTTATGCGTGGCGTTGAGGAGACTAAAATTAGTTTAAACCACTGTCTCATTTGTCTCATTTAGCTTTAAAATCGGGAAAATGAGACACTCGAGTGTCTCATTTTGACCCGACCGAGACCCTCCTTCGCTTTCAGCTTTGGACGGGCAGGCGCGTCGGAGAGAGCCCGGAAAAACCCTTAAAAGAAAAACTGTGTCAAGTCTATTCCCCAAAAATAAATGCCTCATTAATGCCCCATATTATGGGGCATTTGTTTACTTGCCCGGCAGTAGAACCTCGACTGATCCCGCAACGCGGGACCGAAAAATGAAATTATGTCGAAGTTTCACTGCCGGGCTTGATTTTATTTTCCTAAACTGGTAAGATGGAAAGATGAGCAAAAAACAACAATTTTTATTGGAACACAATAGGTTGTCTTCTTTAGATTTGCAGACTACAATGGAAATGCTTTCTCGTTTTAAGACAGAAAAGGCATCGTTGTTTAAAGATAATGAGTGGTCCATTGATAAGCTTAGAAGGCCATTCATTTTATGGCTTACATCGTTTTCGTTGGAAGAAAGAAAAAATATGGGTTAACTAAAAGATTAAATGCCAGAAAATCGCCTTTTCCCTCTATTAAATCGGGACAAGTGGGCGGTTTTTTGTTATAATAAAAGTATGAAAAAAGTTAAAAATAAATAAATCTATGGAGATTTTTTTGAATTTAACGCTCATAATTGCAAGCTTATTAATACTTTTTGTTTTTAAGAAAATGAAATCCTTGCTTTCTAAGCAGGGAGGGGTATTAATTATATTGTCAGCATATCTTTTGGGAATTAAATTTTTTTTGCTTAGTGATTTTAAGTCATTGGGATTTCGCATCGATAACATTAACGATACCCTATTGCCAACTATTATTTTTACTATGTTGGGCATAGCAATTCTAAGCGTCATGCGTTTTAAGGCCAAAAAATTTAAAATCATTAAGTGGTTTTTATCTCTTTTAACATTGTATTTGTTTTTCGGTATTTTACAGCAGACATTTTTTCAATCAATTATTACTCATACATTAAGGGAATTGTTAGACAATACTGTTTTGGCAGTGATTTTTTCCAGTGTTTTTTATTCTGCCTTTCATTGGGACTGGAAGCTTAAAGGTTTTACATTTGGCTTTTTTACTCTTTTGGCTGGCGTGGTTTGGGCAATTCTATTTTTAAGTAGTCCTAACATAATTTTGCTTGGCGCCTCCCATGCAGCTCTTGGTAGTTTATATTATTTTATTGTTTATAAAGGTAATGTTTTAGAAGAGCAAGTAAATTTTGTTAAAAAGAGAGATGCGCTAGGGAAGCGGATAAAAAAGGAAATGGATAAAGATAAGAAGAGGATTAAATCCAAACTTAACGGCTTGCGATATCGTTAAGATATCATAATTAGTAATTTTTTCAGTATCGTGATATAACTAAAATGATGAAGCAGATAAACATGAAAATTTTTGTTATCTCCTGCGTTCTGATGATAGTGGTCCTTGGGGCAATTTTAGTGATAAGCAGAGCAAACAAGTCTTCTTTGGAAGGAGCAGTATTTTATTATAAGACAGAGGGTAAAGATTCCAATCTTTTTTATATGAGCATTGGCAAAGAGCCCGAACATTTAATTACATTGCCTTCAGAAGAAATAGATTTAAACAGATACAAAGTTCCTAAGCACAGTTATCTTTCTCATAATGGCAAGACATTGGTTTATTTTGAAAGAACTGAAGAAATTCCTATTGGAGAAGTTTCTGAGGGTTTTGTAGCATATAAAATAGTGTATAAACCAAAATACGTTGATTTAAAGAGCGGTTCTATGAAAGATATTGAGCAAGATATAGATTCGGTTAGTTTGGTGTTTTCTCCAAATGATAAAAAGATTGCCTGGGTTTTAACAGTTGAAGAAGCAACCGTGGAACAGCTTGAATCAACTGGGAAAAAAAGGCAAGTTTGGTTGAGTAATCCTGATGGAAAAAATGCCAAGCATTTAGCAACCTTAGACCAAAAAGTTATTTTGCTTCAAAAGTGGCATGATAATTATATCTATTTTTGGGGAATTCCGAGTATGGGGCATTACAGCCTGGGAAGAATTAATGTTAAAAATGGACGAGTTGAGTATGTAAAACCAAAGTATTGTACAGAAAATTTGGAGAATTGCAAAAATTTTACATTTTCTCATTCAGGAGAGTTATTTATTTATGAAGTTGGTTTAGTTGAAGAAGGTAAAAAGATTATAAAATTATTTGTTGAAAGTTTTGATGGGAAAAAATCCTGGGAGATTTTAAGGGTTAATTATGTTAGTGACCGTTTGTGGCTCCCCGATGAAAAGTCAGTTATTTATACTGAACAGGTGGAACATCCCAAAATTGGATTAAGAGAAAAAATTCATCTGGTGAATTTAAAAGCAAACGAGGATAAAGAAATTTATTCAGGAAATTATATTAGCCAAATAGTTCCCGATGGTTCTGGCAAGCATCTGTATTTTATTGAAAAAGAAACTGATGAGAAATTTAATTTAATTGAGTTAGATGTTGAACAAGGTAAAACAAAAATCATTGACTTCGGAGAGTATAATTATTTAAAAATATTTTCAGGGATATAATTGGCGCCTAGGGGTTGCAATTTCTTGGATAGTGTGCTAAAATTATTAAAAGTAAGTAAAATAAATAAATTTATGATAAAAAACATAATCAAATTTTTAATTCCCGCAGCTATTGTAATAGCAGCTATTATAATTGTTCAGGGATTGTACAGTATTAATCGTGAAAAAATTCCGGGAACATTGTCTCAGGAAGATGCTGTTGAGAGAGCAATGAATTTTATTAACCGGGTTGCTTTAAATGGGCAGGCTACAGCCTCTTTGTTAGAAGCGAATGAAGAAAGCGGGCTTTATAAAATTCATATAGAGATTGAAGGAGAGGAATATGACTCTTATGTAACCAAAGATGGGAAGCTTTTACTTCCTCCGGGAGCAGAGATTACAGAAGAAATTACCGATCCAGGAATCTCGGATTCAGGAACTCCAGAGGAGTCAAAATTCTCCAAAACTGATATTCCTAAGGTTGAACTGTTTGTTATGAGCTTTTGCCCTTACGGCGATCAAGCCGAAGAACTTATGATGCCGGTGGCAGAACTTTTAGGAGATAAGGCAGATATCAAACTTCATTATGTGATTTATAGTAATTATGGAGATGGCGGCCCAAATTATTGTTTAGACAAAGAAGCTAAATATTGCTCTATGCATGGGATTCAGGAGCTTAATCAGGGCGTGAGAGAGCTCTGTGTTCAAAAGTATCAAAAAGATAAATTTTGGGATTTTGTAAAAGAGATAAATAGTAATTGTAATTATCAAGACGTTGATTCTTGCTGGGAGGGAATTGCCAAGAAGATCGGAGTTGATGTTGCAAAAGTGAAAACCTGCCAGAAAGATGAAGCCTTAGATATCTTAGCCCAGGAAGTGGAATTGAATGAAAAATATGGAGTTAGGGGATCTCCTCAATTAATAATAAACGAGGCAGAGTATCAGGGTTCAAGAAATTCTGAAGCTTATAAGCAGGGAATTTGTTCAGCATTTATTTCTGCGCCGGATGAATGTTCTCAAACATTGAGCAGCGAAGGCAGTTCAGTTTCAGGAGGATGTGAGTAGTATTTGTTATTAGAGTTTGCAAAAATTGACCAAGTTAAACTTGGTCAATTTTTAGTTTTTTTTAATCAAAAAAAGAGTTATAATAAGTGATGATGGACAAAAAACAAGCTAAACAACGGATTGAGAAGCTAAAAAAAGTGATAAATTATCATCGTTATCTTTATCATGTTTTAGATCGCCCGGAGATTCCAGACGCAGCTTTTGACTCTTTAAAACATGAGCTGTATAAATTAGAGCAAGAATATCCAGAGTTTATTACGTCAGATTCCCCAACTCAGCGGGTCGGGGGCAAGCCTTTGGAGAAATTTGAAAAGGTTCATCATAAAGTGTCCATGCTTTCTATTGAAGATATTTTTTCTGAAGAAGAATTAAGAGCTTGGCAAGAGAGGATTCAAAAATTGGTGCCTCGTGAAAAATTAGACTATTTTATTGAGATGAAAATTGATGGTTTTGGCATTGCTTTAATTTATAAAAATGGAGTTTTTGTTCAAGGTTCAACTAGAGGCGATGGCAGGATTGGAGAAGGCGTTACTCAGAATCTTAAAACAGTCGCCTCGATTCCTCTTCGAATTGATATTCATGGCAAATTACCAAATAGAAAGATTAAGCAGAAGGCAAGCCAATTAATTAAAAATGGAGAGGTCGAAATCAGGGGTGAGGTTTATATGGATAAGAAAGCTTTTGAGAAAGTTAACAAAGAAAGAAAAAAACAAAAACTACTCTTATATGCTAATCCCCGCAATACTGCAGCCGGCAGTATCAGGCAGTTGAATCCAGAGCTTGCTGCTTCTAGGGATTTGAACTTTTTAGCCTATGATTTAGTAACTGATTTAGGGCAAACGACTCATCAGGAAGAACATCAGATTTCCAAAGATTTAGGATTTAAAACTGACGAAGGAAAATACTGTAAAAATTTAGAACAAGCAGTAGTTTTCTGGAAAAAAGCAATGAGAGAAAGGAAGAAACTGCCCTTCCAGATTGACGGGGTGGTTGTTGGTGTTAATAATAATAGAGTTTTTGAAAGATTGGGCTCTGTTGGTAAGGCTCATCGAGGAATGGTTGCTTTTAAATTTCCAGCCGAACAGGCAGCAACAGTGATTGAAGATATTAAAGTTCAGATAGGTCGAACAGGTGCATTAACCCCGGTTGCTTATTTAAGGCCGGTACAAGTTGGAGGAACGACCATTACCCGAGCTACTCTTCATAATGAAGATGAAATTAAAAGACTGGGTGTAAAAATAGGGGATACGGTGATTATTCAGCGAGCCGGAGACGTTATTCCTGACGTGACTCAAGTTTTGCCTCGTTTAAGAACTGGTAAAGAAAAGAAATTTTACATGCCCAAAAAATGTCCTGTTTGCGGATCCTTAGTCGTCCGACCAAAAGGAGAAGCAGCTCATCGCTGCAGTAATCCTCAATGCGGAGCAATTCAAAGACGAAAGCTTTATCATTTTGTTTGCAAAAAAGCCTTTGATATAGAGGGATTGGGACCAAAAATAATAAATCAGTTAGTGGATCAAGGATTGGTTTCTAATTTTTCTGATGTATTTGAACTAAAACAAGGAGATTTAATTTCCTTGGAGAAATTTGCTGAAAAGTCAGCTTCCAATTTAGCAATAGGAATTGAAAAAAGTAAAATCATCCCCTTTCATAAATTTATTTTTGCTTTAGGCATCAGGCATGTTGGCGAGGAAAGCGCGATTAATTTAGCAAATTATTACGGGAACTTAGAAAACTTAAAAAAAGCGGAAATTGAGGATTTTTCCAAGGTTAAGGATATTGGCGAAATAATGGCAAAAAGCCTTTATAATTGGTTTAGGGATAAAAAGAATTTGAAATTATTAGAAAAATTAGGTAGAGTGGGAGTAAAGATAACCAGCCCAAGGCTGGTCCGCCCTGGGCGGAAAAAGCTACAAGCCAAGACTTTTGTTCTAACTGGTGAGCTAGAGAGCTTGAGTCGCGAACAAGCAAAAGAAAAAATCCGCCAGCTTGGCGGAGATATCTCGAGTTCGGTTTCCAAAAGCACGGATTGGGTTGTAGTAGGAGAGGAGCCGGGGTCAAAATTTGATAAAGCACGTAAATTAGGAATAAAAATATTATCCGAAAGGCAATTTTTAAAGATGGTAAAATAGTATGATTAAAGTTGCTAGAGTAATTAGAAAAAGAGAAAAACCCGTTTATTCATTTATTGATGCCTCTAATCTTTTTTATGGCGGAGAAAAAAGTTTAGGCTGGAGTATTGACTATAAGAAGTTGTTTAAATATCTGAAAGAAAAATATAAAGCAAGAAAAATATTCTATTATGGCGGGATAGAGATTTATGATTATAATTATTCTGTTTTAGATAAGAAAACAATTGATTTAGATAATCTTATCAAGCACTTGCAAAACAAATTAAAGGTTGGCAATTATCTTAATGAGGCAGAAATACTGCTTTTAGGTAGGCATACTCAGCGAGCAAAGTTTTATAGGAAATTAAAACAATTTGGATATGAGTTAAGACTGAAACCCGTAAAGATATTTACGGATGAAGATGGCAATACTACAAAAAAAGCGAATTGCGATGTTGATATGACCTTTGATTTAATGCGTTTAATGGAACAATATTCAGGAACGGTTATTTTGTCGGGCGATGGTGATTTTGCAATTGTATTAAATTATCTAAAGAAAAAGAAAAGAAAGGTAACTGTTTTAGCTAGAGCTGAAAGGGTTGCTATAGAAATTAAACAATTAGCTGGAGGCAATTTTCGAGATTTTCATTATTTACGTGAATTAATTAAATTTAATTCTATTAATCGAAAATAAAAGAAAAGGACCCATGTAGGATCCTTTTCATGTTTAGTGCTTTTATATTAGCAAGAAAGAAAATTGTTGTCAAGTCTTATTTATCCACAAGTAGAACTTTTTATATAAAACAAAGCGCCAGACTTGGTGTCGACGCTTGAAATATTTTTATCTCTGCTATAACTCTATTAGATTTAGGTTTTACTCTAAGAAAATGACGCATTCGTTTGGATTTTCTGCGACAGGAATACCGCATAATGCTTTTTGGCCCGCGGTAGCTAATATTTCCAGTGCTTTTCCCACAGCGATCTTTCTTTCAAGTCCTTGTACTGATTCGTTAATTCTTTTTTGCAGTTCAGGTTCAACAGAGGGTTTCGAGCCCCTCATTAACACGAAAGTCGTATCTTTCATTTTTTTACTTCTGCTATGATTATAGCATATTATAAAGTCTATGTCAAATATTTCTAAAGAGCAAGCCCTAAAACAGAAAGCTGAAAAGCTTTCTGTCGGGCAAGTGGAACATATTGCTGAGTTGGCTCGGATTGAGCTGACTGAAAAAGAAAAGGAAAAGTTCACTAAAGATCTTTCCTCGATTTTGGATTATGTTGAGAAATTAAACCAGATTGATACTTCAGAAGTAGAGCCAATAGCGCAGGTAACAGGATTAGAGAATGTAATGAGAGAAGACAAAGAAATTAAGAGTCCGAAGTCCAAAGTTCAAAGTAAATTACTAAAAGAAGCACCATCTAAAAAAGGTGATTATATTAAAGTGCCAAAAATATTAGAATGAAATTAGAAAACCTAACAATTGAAACAGCCCATGACGGGTTTATTAAAAAAAAGTTTTCTTGCACTGAATTAACTCGGGCTTATTTGGATAAGATAAGGAAAGAGAACAAAAAACTCAACACGTTTTTGACTGTAACCGACAAATTAGCTTTAGGCCAGGCTAAGAAAGTTGATGAAAAAATCGCTCATCAAGAAAAAATAGGTCTTTTAGAGGGGATTCCCACAGCAATTAAAGACAATATTTTAGTTGAAGGATATAAGGCAACTGCTGGTTCAAAAATTTTAGAAAATTATACAGCTGCTTATGATGCTACAGTCATAGAAAGACTGAAAAAAGCCGGGGTTGTGATTTTAGGCAAGACTAATATGGATGAATTCGGTATGGGTTCTTCTACTGAAAATTCAGCATTTGGTGCTGTAAAAAATCCTCATGATATAACAAGGGTTCCTGGCGGTTCATCCGGCGGTTCAGCAGCTGCTGTAGCAGCTAATCAGTGTGTGGTGGCCCTGGGTTCCGACACAGCCAGTTCAATTCGTCAGCCAGCTAGTTTGTGTGGAGTAGTTGGGTTGAAGCCAACCTATGGGATGGTTTCTCGATACGGTTTGATTGCCATGACTTCTTCATTGGATCAAATCGGACCTCTTGCCAAAACAGTCGAGGATGCAAGATTGGTTTTTGAAGTGATTCGCGGTCATGACGAGCTTGATTCAACAACTATTGATTTGAGATCTCAGCCCATGGCTGATCCTTCAGCATCGCGGGGCAAAATCCAAAACTTGCGGATCGGGATACCAAAGGAGTACTTTGAAGAAGGGATTGACGAAAAGGTAAAAAAGATGGTTGAAAAAGCGATTAAAATTTTTGGAAAAATAGGAACAGAAATAAAAGAAGTGAGCTTGCCTTATACAGAATATGCTTTAGCTGTTTATCACGTAATCATGCCAGCCGAAATTAGCGCTAATTTAGCTCGATATGACGGTATTAAATATGGTTATTCAAAGAAGAGTAAAGATTTATTGGAAAATTATTTAAAAACTCGGGCAGAGGGCTTTGGAGATGAGGCGAGGAGAAGGATAATGTTGGGAACTTATATTTTATCTGCTGGCTATAAAGATGCTTATTATAATAAAGCCCAGAAAGTAAGAGCGTTAATAGAAAAAGAGTTTAAAGATGTTTTTGAAGAAGTTGATATTCTTTTGACCCCAACTTCACCAACCGTAGCTTTTAAGATTGGTGAAAAACAAGACCCTTTGTCTATGTATTTGGCTGATATCTATACTGCTCCAGCTAATATAGGTAATGTTTCAGCGATTTCAGTTCCTTGTGGCAAGGTCGGCGTTTTGCCCGTTGGTCTTCAAATTATTGGACCACAATTTCAAGATGATTTAGTATTAGAAACAGCGAAGCTGTACGAACAGCTAAATCTCAAATAACAAATCACAAACATCTCAAACAATATCCAAATTCAAAATCCTAAATTCCAAACAGTAATTTTCCGTTTTAGTCATTAGAATTTGGTGCTTGGTATTTGTTTGTTATTTGGTGCTTGGTGCTTGTGATTTTAACTTATGGATATATTTCAAATAGTTGACACAATTAAAGATTTTTTTCTCATTGTCAAGGATTCTCTTATTTCGCTTCCTTGGTCTAAAATAGTTGCTGTTCTTAAGTCGATTTCTGTAGTTATTTCCTTTTTACTTTTTATAGGAATAATATTTGCTATTTTGGGCTTAAGGGTTATTCATAGGACTAAAAGGGCCTTGAAGCTTTTAGCAATTCCGCATTATTTGCCTAAGAAAAAGTTGGTGAAAAAATGGGGTCAAATTGAAAAAAGATTGGAATCAGGACAGGAGACCGAATTAAAATTAGCAGTAATTGAGGCCGATAAATTCTTTGATGATATTCTGAAAAGAATTGGTTATCTTGGTAAGGATATGGGAGGGCGTTTGAAAAAAATAAATCCTAGTCAAATGGCTAACATTGATGACATTTGGAGCGCCCATAAGATTCGCAATAGCATTGTTCATGATGTGGATTATAAATTGATTGTTATTGATGCCGAAAGAGCTGTTGGTGCTTATAGAAAAGCTCTGGAAGAATTGGAAGTGATCTAAAGAATTGCAAAAAATAAAAACCATGATATAATAAGTTCATTATCGCGGGGTGGAGAAGTAGTATCTCGCCAGGCTCATAACCTGGAGATCGCAGGTGCAATTCCTGCCCCCGCAACACTTCGACAAGCTCAGCGTAAACCAGGCGGGGTAGCTCAGTTGGTTAGAGCGCGAGATTCATAAGCTCGAGGTCGTGGGTTCGATCCCCACCCCCGCTACTTTGGAGCCGTAGCTTAGTGGCTTAAAGCGTCTGCCTGTCACGCAGAAGATCGTGGGTTCAAATCCCATCGGCTCCGCAAATTTTATAAAAAGCACTTTGTTTAAGGTGCTTTTTATTGTTTTTTGCTTTAAAATGGTGTATAATTTAAGTATATGAGCTTAAGGACGTTTCTCTTGGGGATAAGTTTTTTAACCTTGGTTTCTTTAGCTTCTTTAACTTTTATTTTGACAAGTATTGATCCTCGCAGTACCACTATTTTAAATTTTGCTTTGTTTTATTTAAGTTTTTTTGTAGCCGTAGCTGGACTTTTTATTTTATCAGTATTTTATTTACGGAAATTGTTTGTCAAGAAAAAAATAGCATATAGATTATTAAGAACATCTTTTAGGCAAGGGATTTTAATTTCTTTAATTTTAACTGGTTTTTTATTATTACAAAGCTTTAGAATCTTGAACTGGTGGAGCGGGGGAATAATCGTTTTAGTAATAATAATTTTTGAAATTTATTTTAAGAAAAAATAACATGGAATTAAAGCAAATAAGAAAACAAGCTTTTGAAGAAATAGAAAAAGTTAAAAACCCAGATGAGCTGGAGGCGTTTCGTATAAAGTATTTAGGCCGCAAAGGAGAATTGGCGGATACTTTACGATCCTTGAGAGACTTACCTGTAATCCAGAGAAAGAAAGTTGGCCAGGAAGCAAATAGATTTAAAGGCGAATTAGAATCAAGAATCAAGAAATTAGAAGTAAGAAAAAAGAGGGAGAAAGAAAAAATTGACATTACTGCCCCGGGCATTAAATTGCCTCAAGGTCATCTTCATCCAATAACTCAAGTTTTGCGACAAGCAGAAGAGATTTTTCAGTCAATGGGATTCGAGGTTGTTGAGGGGCCAGACATTGAAACTGAATATTATAATTTCGATGCCTTGAATATTCCAGAAGACCATCCAGCCAGAGATTTGTGGGATACGTTTTGGTTAAAAACAAAGCCTAAGCACTTATTGTTAAAGACTCACACTAGTCCGATGCAGGTGCGTTATATGGAAAAAAATAATCCGCCATTGCGGATTATTGTGCCTGGCCGTTGTTTTCGTCATGAGGCTACTGATGCTTCTCATGAGGCTACATTTCATCAGGTGGAAGGTTTAATGGTGGGCAAGGATATTTCTTTAGCTAATTTGAAGGGTGTTTTAGAGGAGTTTATGAAACGATTTTATGGTTCAGAGGTTAAATTGCGATGGCAGCCAAGCTATTATCCATTTGTGGAGCCAGGTTTGGATTTATTGATGGGCTGTAGTGTCTGTAAGGGTAGGGGGTGTTCCACTTGCGAACAAAGGGGCTGGATAGAAGTAATTCCATGCGGAATGGTTCATCCTAATGTTTTTAAAGCAGTGGGTTATAATCCAGCCAATTGGCAGGGTTTTGCCTTTGGCATGGGTCTTGATAGGATTGCCATGATGAAATATGGGATTGATGATATAAGATTATTTTATAAAGGGGATTTGAGGTTTTTAAAACAGTTTTAAATATCCTACGAATTACGAATCAAACACGAATTACGAATATTCGTAATTCGATGAAATTCGTAATTCGCGAGGAAGAAATGTTAATTTCCTATAATTGGTTAAAGGAATACGTTGAAAATTTACCAAAACCAGAAAAATTGGCTGATTTGTTGACCATGCATAGTTTTGAGGTGGAGTGGATAGAAAGGGTCGGCAATGACCATGTATTAGATATCGATGTTTTACCTAATCGAGCTCACGATTGTTTGAGTCATATCGGAGTGGCTAGAGAGTGCGCCGCGCTTCTAAATTCCAAATTCCAAAGTCCCTGCCTTGCCGGCTCGCCTCGCTGCGAAGCGGGCAGGCAGGCAAAGTCCAAAGTAACTGAAGACAAAAAGTTAAAAGTTGAAGATTTTGTAGGTGTGGAGGTGAAAGATGCCGAGCTGTGTCCCAGATATACTGCTCGAGTAATAACTGATATAAAAGTTGGTCCTTCCTCCCAGTGGATGCAAAAACGATTAAGGGCAGTTGGCCAGAAACCAATAAATAACATAGTTGATGCGACAAATTATGTAGCCCTTGAAATGGGGCAGCCATTACATGCCTTTGATGCCAACAAGTTGGTTCCTACGAATTACGAATCTAAACGAATTGCGAATAAGAAACAAATAATAATAAGAAGGGCGAAAAAGGGCGAGAAAATTACTACTTTAGACGGCGAAGAGTGTGAGTTAGATAATGATATCTTGGTAATTGCTGACAGCAAGGATCCAATTGCTATTGCTGGAATAAAGGGAGGACTTAAAGCAGAAATAGATAAAAACACTAAAACTATTATTTTAGAATCAGCTAATTTTAATCTCAATAACATTCATGCTAGTTCTCGGAAATTAGGAATATCTACGGAATCCTCTTTGCGGTTTGAGCACGGATTGGATCCTAATTTAGCCTCTGAAGCAATAGACAGATTGGCGGAGATAATTCAAAAAAACAGTGGCGGAAAGATAACCAAGGGAATGATTGATATCTATCCTAATAAAATAAAGCCTTGTAAAATCTCTTCGAAGATAGATAAAGTAAGGAGTGTTTTAGGGGTAGAGATTCCCGAGAAAGAAATTATTAGAATTTTAAGTTCTTTAGGATTTAATGTTAAAAAAGCAGGCGATCAATTGTTTGCTGATGTGCCAACTCGCCGACTTGATATAGAAATTTCCGAGGATTTGATAGAAGAAATTGGTCGAATTTATGGTTATGAGAAAATTACGCCAAAGCCACCCATGGGAACTCTTGTTTTAGCTAAGCCAGATGATTTATTAAGATCAAAAAATAAAGCTAAGGATATTCTAGATGGTTTAGGGATGACTGAAGTCTATAATTATTCTTTTGTTGGAGATGATGACTTGGAAAAACTTAAACTAAGCTCAAAGGATTATATAGAATTAGAAAATCCCCTAAGTTTAGATTTGAAATACCTTCGTCGAGATTTAATTACTAATTTGTTAAAGAATATTAGAGAGAATTTTAAATACTTTTCCGAGGTACGATTATTTGAGATAGGAAAAATATACTTAAAGTCGACAGTCAAAGAAAGAATGATGTTGGTAGGAATAGTGGGGCGGAAAGAGGGCAGAGAAGAGCTGTTTTATGAGGTTAAGGGGATGGTCGATGGGTTATTAAATAAATTAGGGATAACTAATCAATGGTACGATGATTTTCAAGCAACGCCAGAATGGACCAATAAAATATTCTGGCATCCTGGCCGAAGCGCTGAAATAAAAATAAGTAGTAAAGAAATAGGGTTTGTTGGTGAGATAAATCCAGAGATTTTGTCTAAATTTGGGATAAATTCTGCAAAAACCGGCGGGGCAGGAGGCCAGGTAGCAGTATTTAATATTGATTTTGAGCTTTTAATTAAGCTAATCAGCGAAGAATTGATTTATCAGCATCCTTCGAAATATCCGGCCGTAGTTAGAGATATTGCTATTTTGGTGAATTTGGGAGATAGAGTAGCCGATGTTTTAAATGCGATAAATAGTGTTGGGGGCGACTTGATTCAAGGCGTTGATTTATTTGATATGTATGAAGGAGGAGAAATTCCGAGAAATAAAAAGAATTTAGCTTTTCATATTGTTTATCAAGCCGATGATAGAACCTTAACTGATAAAGAAGTAGATAAAATCCATAATAAGATTATTAGAGAAGCGAGCAAAAGGAGGGGTTGGGAGGTGAGAAAATAAATCTATGTCAAGGCAAAAAGTAGTTAAAAAACAGGTCAAGAAGAAACCGGCTAAAAAGATTGTCAGAAAAAAGAAGCCCGTTGTTAGAAAACGGGTAATTAAGCGAACCCCTAGAAAAAAATCCGACTACGAAGCAAAAGATATTTATGTATTAAGAGGATTGGAGCCGGTTCGACGAAGACCGGGAATGTATATTGGTTCAACTGGCATTGGGGGTCTTCATCATTTAATCTGGGAAGTAATTGATAATTCTTTAGATGAGGCAATTGCTGGTTATTGTACAGAGATAGGAATAACCCTTTTGCCCGACAACAGGGTAGCTGTGGCTGATAATGGTCGTGGAATTCCGGTTGCTAAACATCCCCAGACTAAAAAGTCAGCCTTAGAAACAGTGATGACCATACTTCATGCTGGTGGAAAATTTGGTACTAAATCATATAAAATTGCCGGCGGTCTTCACGGAGTTGGTGTTTCAGTGGTTTGTGCTTTATCTCAGTGGATGAAAGCAGAAGTTTGTCGTGACGGCTCAATGTATGCTCAAGAATATTCTCGAGGTAAAGTAAAGACCCAGGTTAAGAAAATTGGTAAGTGTTTTGACAGTGGAACTAATATAATTTTTGAACCTGATTCAGAAATTTTTAAGGATATAAAATTTAGTTGGCGGACAATCTTAGATCATTTGCGACAGCAAGCATATCTAACCAAGGGAACGCGGATTACAGTGATTGACGAGAGAGATAAGCAAAAGTCCCCCAAGGTTTATACTTTTTATTTTGAAGGAGGGCTTGTTTCTTTTGTTAAATACTTAGTTCGCAGGCAGGAAGTTGTTCACGATAATATTTTTTATGTTGAGCGAGAAAAGGAAAGTATAATAGTAGAAATTGGTCTTCAATATACCAATGATATTCAGCCCGTTGAAATTAGTTTTGCTAATAATATAAATACTGGCGAAGGTGGAATGCATTTAACAGGTTTTCGCACTGCTCTTACCAGAACTTTAAATGATTACGGGAAAAAGAACGGGTTCTTAAAAGAAGGCGAAAAGCTTAGTGGCGACGATGCTCGCGAGGGCATTACTACGGTTATAAGCGTAAAACTACCAGAACCTCAATTTGAAGGACAGACCAAGGCTAGACTGGGAAATCCCGAAGCAAGGACTATAGTAGAGGCAGTTATGGCGGAAGCTTTTGAAGAATTTTTAGAAAAACATCCAGTTGATGCTCGTAAAATTTTAGAAAAATCTATTTTAGCGGCCAAGGCAAGGCGAGCAGCTAGAATAGCCCGGGAGACCGTTATTAGAAAAGGAATAATGGATGGAATGGCCCTGCCAGGAAAATTATCCGATTGCAGCAGTCGAGATCCTGAGGAATCCGAATTATATATTGTTGAAGGCGACAGCGCCGGAGGCAGCGCAAAGCAGGGAAGAGATCGTCATTTCCAAGCAATTTTACCTTTGCGGGGAAAGATTTTAAACGTTGAAAGAGCAAGACTAGATAAAATTCTTACTTCAAGGGAGATTAAAGCTTTAATTATTGCTCTAGGCACGGCAATTGCCGAGGATTTTGACTTACAAAAGCTCCGTTATCATCGAATTATAATTATGACTGATGCTGATGTTGACGGCGCCCATATCAGAACTTTACTTTTAACCTTATTTTATAGATATTTCATCCCATTAATTGAAAATGGCCATCTTTATATAGCCCAACCACCACTTTTTAGAATCCAGAAAGGCAAGCAAGTAGAATATGTTTATACAGAAGAAGAAAAAGATAAGGTGATTGAGAAATTAGGAGAAGGGGTAAATATTCAACGTTATAAGGGCCTAGGTGAGATGAATCCTGTCCAGCTTTGGGAAACAACAATGGATCCTGAGAAAAGAATTATGAAAAAGGTAACCATTGAAGATGCCCGGGAAACTGATAGGATTTTTGACGTTTTAATGGGCACTGAAGTCCCTCCTCGCAAAAAATTCATCCAAACCCACGCGAAGAAAGTGAAGAATTTAGATATTTAAAAGTTATAAAAATATTTGTATAATTTTTTAACCGCACATCGATGTGCGGTTTTATTAAACATTTGCCTCATTTTAAAATTTAAAATATAATATAAGCAGTATGTCTTCTAAATTTACCCATTTACATGTTCATTCTCACTACTCTTTACTCGATGGCTTGACGAAGATTGACCAGCTTATTAAAAGAGCCAAGGAATTAGATATGGATTCCTTGGCTCTTACTGATCACGGAGTGCTTTACGGAGCAATAGAGTTTTATCAGAAAGCTAAAAAAGCTGGCATAAAACCAATAATCGGAGCTGAGCTTTATATTGCTCCAGAAGGAAGACATTTTAAAAGACCAAACGTTGATAAAAAAAGATGGCACCTTATTGTTTTGGCTAAAAACAAAATTGGTTATCATAATTTAATCCAGTTAATTACCAGGGCTCATTTAGAAGGGTTTTATTATAAGCCCAGGGTTGATAAGGGGCTTCTTAAAGAGCATGCTGAGGGCTTAGTAGCTATGTCAGCTTGTCTTGGTGGCGAAATTGCCAAGACAGTTTTAGGTGGCGATATTAAAAAAGCTGAAAAAGTAGCTCTTGAATATCAGGATATTTTTGGCCAAGGTAATTTTTATTTAGAGTTGCTTCCTCACCACAATCTGGAAGGACAAACAGAGGTAAATAAAGCCCTAAAAGAAATTTCAAAAAAAACAGGCATACCTTTAGTAGCTACCAATGATGTTCATTATATTAATCCAGAAGATGCTGAAGCTCAGGAAATTTTAATGTGCATTCAAACCAATCATACAATTGAAGATGAAGATAGGCTGATAATGGACGATGATTTTTCCATGAAGAGCAAAGAAGAAATGATTAAATCTTTTAAAGATGTCCCAGAAGCCATTAGAAATACCCAAAAGATTGTAGAACAGTGTAATTTAGAAATTGAATTGGGGAAAATAGAGCTGCCCCATTTTTCTCTCCCTAAAGGAATAAGTACTGATATGTATTTGAAAAAAATGTGCTTGAAGGGATTTAAAGAAAGATATAAAAAAGTCAGTTCAGAGGCAAAGAAACGTTTAGATTATGAACTTGAGGTTATTAAAAAAACTGGTTTTGCCTCTTATTTTTTAATTGTTCAGGACTTTGTTAATTGGGCAAAAGACAAAGGAATAGTAGTGGGACCTGGTCGAGGAAGCGTGGGAGGAAGTCTTGTTGCTTATCTTTTGAATATTACCAACGTTGATCCGTTAAAATTTGGTCTTCTTTTTGAGAGATTTTTAAATCCCGAAAGAATTAGTATGCCTGATATTGATTTAGATTTTGCTGATACTCGAAGAGACGAAGTTATTGATTATGTGGCTCAGAAATATGGCCGGGATCATATGGCTCAGATTATTACCTTTGGAACCATGGCAGCCCGGGCTGTAATTAGAGACGTTGGGAGAGCTTTAAATTATACATATACATTTTGTGACCAGTTAGCAAAAGCGATTCCTTTTTCTTGGTCACTAGAGCAAGCTCTTAAAAAAGTACCGGAACTAAAGGAAAGTTATGAAACTGATCCTCAAACTAAACGACTTATTGATTTAGCCAGAAAATTAGAAGGAGTGGCTCGTCATGCTTCTACTCATGCTTGCGGGGTAGTAATAACCAAGGACAATATTGATAATTATACTCCAAGGCAACGGGCTTCTCGGGATGATGAGACTATTGTGACTCAATACGAAATGCATGCCATAGAAGATTTAGGCCTTTTAAAAATGGACTTTCTTGGGTTAAAGAATTTAACTACTATAGAAAATGCTATTAATATTATTAAAAAACTAAGAAATAAAGAAATTGATATTGATAATATTCCTTTAAATGATAAGAAAGTTTTTAAACTTTTTCAAAAGGCAAATACTACTGGCGTTTTTCAACTAGAGTCGTCAGGAATGAAACGATATCTTCAACAGCTCAAGCCAACAGAATTTGAGGACATTATAGCAATGGTTGCTTTATATAGACCGGGTCCCATTGAGCTTATTCCTGAATTTATAGCAAGGAAGCACGGTGAGAAAAAGATAGGCTATATTCATCCTAAATTAGAACCGATCTTAAAGAGTACTTATGGGATTGCTGTTTATCAGGAGCAGTTATTACGAATTGTTCGGGATTTGGCAGGATTTAGTTTGTCAGAAGCTGATGTTTTAAGAAAGGCAGTGGGTAAAAAAATCAAGAAACTTCTTGATGAGCAAGCAGATAAAATGATTAAAGGAATGGTTAAAAACAAAATTGATGAACGAACAGCTCAAAGAATATGGGAATTTATTGAACCTTTTGCCAATTATGGGTTTAACAGGAGTCATGCAACCTGCTATGCTTTAATTGGCTATCAAACTGCTTATCTTAAAGCTCATTATACTTCAGAATTTATGACTGCCTTGATGAATTCTGAGCAAAATGATATTGATAGAATAGCAGTTTTAGTGAGCGAAGCCAAGAAAGAAGGAATTGATGTTTTGCCGCCTGATATTAATGAGAGTCTTGAGAATTTTACTTTGATTCCCCCGGCTTCTATTAGATTCGGGCTTACAGCTATTAAAAACGTTGGTCATAATGTTGTTGAAGCAATTGTCAAAGAGCGAAAAAAGAACGGCCGCTATAAATCAATCGGTGATTTTCTTGATAGGGTAGAATCAAAAGATTTTAATAAAAAATCTCTTGAGAGCTTGATTAAGGCAGGCACTTTTGACCAGTTAGGAGAACGAGTTCAACTACTGGCGAATTTAGAAGGAATGCTTAATTATTCCAGAGAAATTTATAAAGCAAAATCTAATAGGCAGACAAGCCTTTTTGACTCCATTTCTTCGCAGTCTTCTAACCTTTTTACTTTAAGAGCAAAAGACATTTCAGAGTTTCAGGATGGCGAAAAACTGACCTGGGAAAAGGAGCTGCTTGGTATTTATGTTTCAGAGCATCCCCTAGATAGACATCAATCATTTTTAAAAGAAAATGCAGATAGCATTAAAAGTCTTGACTTGAATCAGGCTGGTAAAAGAGTCCGAATTGTTGGTATAATAAACACGATAAAGAAGTTTATTACTAAAGTCGGCAAGCCAATGCTCTTTGTTGAGCTTGAAGATTTGACCGGAAAAATTGAAGTTTTGGTTTTTCCTTCTATTCTTGAGCGAAATCCTATTGTTTGGCAGGAAGGAAAAATTATAATTCTTTCCGGTCGTTTGAGCGATAAAGACGACCAACTAAAAATTCTTTGCAATGAAGCAAAAGAATTTAAAAACCATGAAAATTGATACAATCCGGCATTCTTTATCTCATATAATGGCGCATGCGGTGATGGACATCTTTAAAGATGTCAAATTTGGTATTGGGCCGACGATAGAAAACGGATTTTATTATGATTTTGCCTTGCCCTCCGCAGCGTCAGCGAAGGAGAGATTTGCCTTTAAGCCCGAGGACTTACCACGTATTGAGAAACGAATGAGAGAATTGATTAAACAAAATATAAAATTTGAAAAAAAGATTGTTTCTAAGGTCGGGGCCAAGAAGTTATTCAAAAATCAGCCATATAAATTAGAACTCATTAAAGAATTAAAGATCAAGAATGCTACTATTTATAAATCCGGGGATTTTGTAGATTTATGTGCTGGTCCTCACGTCAGATCTACTAAGGAAATAAACCCAGGTGCTTTCAAATTAACTAAAATAGCCGGAGCTTATTGGCGTGGCGATGAAAAAAATCCAATGCTTCAGCGAATTTATGGAGTGGCCTTTAATACAAAAAAAGAGCTTGGTGATTATATTAAAAAACAAGAACAAGCAGAAAAAAGAGACCATCGAATAATTGGTCAGAAATTAGAAATTTTTATTATGCCCCCTGAAGCCGGGGCAGGCCTTGTTCTTTGGCAGCCAAAAGGAGTTATTTTAAGGAAAATCATTGAAGATTTTTGGACAAAAGAACACACAAAGAGAGGTTATGCTTTTTTAGTTACACCCCACATTTATAGCAGTGAGCTGTGGAAAATTTCTGGCCATCATGGTTGGTATAAAGAAAGTATGATGTTTACCAAAATTGAAGATCGAGAATATGGCATTAAACCAATGAATTGTAATGGCCATGTTCTTGTTTATAAATCTAAAATTAGAAGTTACAGGGATCTCCCCTTAAAATATGCAGAATTGGGCACAGTGTATCGGGCCGAAAAATCAGGAGTACTTCACGGATTAATGCGGCCTCGTGGTTTTACTCAAGACGATGCTCACATCATTTGCACTAAGCAACAGATGCTAGATGAGCTCTGTAAAGTAGTTGATTTAGTCTTCCATGTGTATAAAATCTTCGGATTCAAAGATTACCACGTGGAACTTTCAACTAGACCAAAAAAGTCAATCGGTTCTGATGAAATTTGGCGTAAAGCCACAGCTGCCCTTAAAAAAGCTTTAGAAGTTAAAAAAATTAAATATCAGCTTAATCCTGGCGATGGTACTTTTTATGGTCCCAAAATAGATTTTCATGTTAAAGATGCGATTGGTCGATCGTGGCAGTGTGGGACTATTCAGCTCGATTTTAATCTTCCAGAAAGATTCAAGATGACCTATATCGATGAAAAGGGGAAAAAACAACAACCAATAATGATCCATCGGACTGTTTTGGGAAGCATCGAAAGGTTTATTGGCATTCTTTTAGAGCATTATGCTGGCGCCTTACCTGCTTGGCTTGCGCCAGTTCAGATTTGGGTTGTTCCAGTAGGTAGTCGCCACAATAAATACGCTAAGGAAGTGGCAAAAAAACTAGAAAGCGAAGGATTAAGAGTAGAAAATAAAGATGAAAACGAAACTGTTTCCAAGAAAATTCGCGAAGGAGAAATTCAAAGGATTCCTTATATGTTGGTCGTCGGTGACAAGGAACAGAAATTAAATTCAGTCAGGGCTCGGGACAGAAAGAGGGGGGATATCGGAATGATGACAATAGATAAATTTATTGTTATAATAAATAAGGAGATAAAAGGTCGAACAACAACAATTAACAATTAACATTTAACAATTAACATTTAGTAATTAACATTATGAAAACAAAAATATTATTTCTTATATCACTTTTTGTGGTTATTGGATTAGTAATTGGTTTTAATGGCTTGGCTCAAGATATTGAAGAAAATGATACAGGAGATGTTGACACAGGAGAGGTTGTTATAAGCCCGGAAGGTGATCAGTCAGAAGATACAACCGAAGAAGAAATTGAAGAAGTGACTATTGATGAAGATATTACTGCTGAAGATTTGGGGATTTCTGAGCCCAAGCTTTTACCTGATAGTCCATTTTATTTTATTAAGAATTTCTGGCGAGGAGTAAGAAGCACCTTTACTTTTAATAAGGTCCAAAAAGCTGAATTGCGACTCCGCTTTGCCAACGAGAAATTAATCGAAGCCAAGAAGTTAGCAGAGAAAACCGAAAAAGAAGAAGTTTTCCAAAAAACTTTACAAAAATACCAAAATGACATTGAAAAAATTGAGAAACAGGCTGAAAAATTTAAAGAAAAAGCAGCAGATAATCCAAAAATTGACAAGTTTCTTGATGAGTTTACTGAGAAAACAATAAAGCATCAAAGAGCAATGGACCGCTTAGAAAAGAATTTATCGGATAAGCCGGAAGTATTAGAGCAAATTAAAAACACCAAAGAAAAAACCTTAGAGCATTTTGGTGAAGTAATAGAACGCCTTGAAGAAAAAGATAAAATCCCAGAACGATTAGAAAAAAACATGGAAAAGATCGAAGGGAGTAAGTATAAGAATTTTAAGAACCTTGAGGTTTTGATGAAGCTTGAAGAAAAAGTTCCTGAACAAGCCAAAGAAGCAATTAAACAGGCTCAGGGAAATGCCTTAAAAAGACTTCATGACAATCTTGAGCAGATGTCTTTGGAGGACCAAGAAAAGTTTGAAGATTATTTAGATAAGATTGGTGGAGAGCAAGCTACGCACTTAATGATTCTAGAAAAACTAGAGCAAGAAAATCCAACACCCGCTTTAAGGCAGAAAATTGAACAAAACACAGAAAGAGTTCAAGAAAGGGTCCAAGTTACAGAAAGAGACATGCTTCAACTAAAGGAGCAAGCTGAAGAGAGAGCCCAAGAACAAACCCAAGAACAGGCAAAAGAGCAAGTACGAGAGCAGGCTTGTATAGCGGCTTGGGATCCGGTATGCGGTAAAGATGGCAAAATTTACAGCAACGCCTGTTTTGCTAAATTAGCCGGAGTAGAAATCGCTCATAAAGGAAGATGTGAGACAAAAGAAAACATTGGGCCTGAATTAAGATTAAAAAAAGCAGAATAAATGAAAGTTAAATAGATAAAACGTTAATAAAAAAACAGCCCCGATGTTACGTCGGGGCTGTTTTAGTCAAAGCGCATTCTTGTCAATCTTTTTAGTACCTGTTATGATATTCTTTATGAAAACATATTTTATAAAAACTTTTGGTTGTCAGATGAATTATTCTGATAGTGAGCGGATTGCAGCTGTTTTGGAAAATAAAGGATATAAGCCCGTAAAAGGGGCTGACTCGTCCGCCAAAGCTTTAGCGAAGGCTGATTTGATTGTTGTTAATGCTTGTTCGGTTCGGCAAACTGCAATAGATAGGATTTTCGGGCTGAAACAAAAATTTGCTCGCCTGAAAGCTAAAAAAATATTAACTGGCTGTATTTTAAAGTCTGATAGAATAAAGTTCAGAAAGTTTTTTGACGAAGTATTGGATATTGAAAAATTTCTGGGAAAAAATTACCTATCTTTGAAACCTAAATGTATTAATAAATTTTCAGCTTTTGTTCCTATAATGACTGGCTGTGATAATTTTTGTACTTATTGCGTAGTTCCTTATACTCGGGGAAGGGAAGTTTCAAGGCCAGTCCAAGAAATAATAGATGAAATAAAAAACTTAATTAAAAATGGTTATAAAAAAATAACCCTAATAGGACAAAATGTTAATTCTTACCTGTCTTGCGGTAAGGCGGGCGAATATGGTTTTGTTGACTTGCTTAATAAAATTAATAAACTTCCTGGCAATTTTAAAATTCATTTTTTAACTAATCACCCAAAGGATATGTCTAATGAATTAATTGATACAATTGCCAAATGCGAAAAAGTCGTCAAGGAAATACATTTGCCTATTCAAAGCGGGGACGATGAGATTTTAAAGAAAATGAACAGAAAATATACGGTTAAACAATATTTAAGTTTGGTTAATAAAATCAGAAAAAAGATTCCTAATGTTAAGTTATCTACAGACGTTATTGTTGGTTTTCCAGGAGAAACAAAAAAGCAATTTCAAAACACAGTAAAGATATTTAAACAAGTTAATTATGATATAGCATATATTAATAAATACTCTCCGAGGTCGGGAACAGCTGCTGTTAAATTTAAAGATAGTATATCATGGAATGAAAAGAAGCGCCGTTGGAAGATATTAGACGATATTCTTAAAAAGAAAGAGAAATTAATAGTAGTCTTGGGACCAACTGCTTCAGGAAAATCTGATTTAGCTGTTAAGCTTGCTAAAAAGTTTAACGGAGAAATTATTTCTGCTGATTCGAGACAGGTTTATAAGGGTATGGATATTGGGACCGGCAAAATTACTAAAAAAGAGATGCAGGGGATTCCGCATTATCTTTTAGATGCAGCTAATCCAAAGAGGAGATTTACAGTTGCTCAATATCAAAGAAAAGCACTTCAGACAATTAATAGAATTTACAAAAAAGGAAAAGTTCCAATTCTTTGTGGTGGAACCGGATTTTATATTCAGGCAGTTGTTGAAGGATTAATTATTCCAAGAGTAAAACCTGATTTAAGGCTAAGAAAAAATTTAGAAAAAGAAACCACCGAAGCTTTGTTTAAAAAATTAAAAAAACTCGACCCCCGTCGAGCTAAAAATATTGATTCCAAAAATAGGCGGCGTTTAATCCGGGCCTTGGAGATAGTTATTAAATCTGGCAAACCAGTGCCCCCTCTTCAATTTTCCGTCTACGGCTCGCCTCGCGGCGAAGCGGGCGGACCATCCTGTCCTGCCGGCAGGCAGGCCGTAGGCCGGGATGTTTTAATAGTCGGTATAAAAAAATCGAATCAAAAGTTAAAAGTCTTAATAAAAAAACGATTGCTACATCGTCTTAAGAAAGGCATGATTGCTGAAGTTAAAAAGTTAAAAAATCCGCCAGCTGGCGGAGGCTTGTCGTGGAAAAGGTTGGATGATTTTGGATTAGAGTATCGTTATATTGCTAAGTATCTTCAAGGAAAAATAACCAAACAAGAAATGGTTGAAAAACTTCAAAAAGAAATTGAACATTATGCAAAACGCCAAATGACTTGGTTTAAGCGTGACAAAAGAATTCATTGGGTAAGTAATTACCGAGAAGCCGAGAAACTAGTCTTCGAGTTTTTCTCTTTCTTGTTTAAGTTCATTTAATCTTTGTTTTGTTTCGGATAATCCTGTATCAGTATACTTGCATGGAATAGTATCTTTTTCTAAGCTTTCAGCTATTCTTTTTCTTGATTCTTCGTCTTTCTTTTTTTCCTTCTCCAAATCTTGAACTTCTTTTTCAAGTTTTGCAATTTGCTCGTCTAATTCTTTCTTTTTTAATTCTTTGTTTTCCGGTATCTCAAAATTCATAGTAAATTAGTTAACAATTCACAATTTTTATGTGTTTGGGAATAGATTTTAGTTCTTTAACCAATAACTTAGAAGCTATTTGAGGATTTGCCTTTCCTTTGCTGGCTTGCATAACTTGACCAATTAAAAATTGAATAGATTCGGCTTTACCATCTTTATAATCTCTTGCTGGTTTGGGATTATTTTTTATTACTTTTTCTATAATTTTCTTAAGTTTTGTTTCATCGCTTACCTGGGTTAAGTCTTTTTCTTCAATAATATGAGAAGGATCAGCTCCGGTTTCAAACATTTCTTTGAGCACTGTTTGCGCGGCACTGCTGGAAATTTTATCTTGGTTAACTAAGATTATAAATTCGGCAAAGTTTTCTGGGGCTATTTTTAAATTCTCAATATATTTTTCTTCAAAATCACGCAAAAGTTTACGAAGTTCAGTAATTAAATAATTAGCAGTTAATTTAATTAATTTATATGTTTTTCCCGACAATCCCGCTGTGGCGGTTTTTTCCCAATTTTTCAGTTCGCTGACAACTTTTTCAAAATAGTCGCCTAAAGCTTTATGATTTGTAAGAACCTCTATGTGGCTTTCAGAAATTTTATATTCTTGTTTAAACCTTTTTCTTCTATTAGCTGGTAGCTCAGGAATTCCAGCTTTTATTTTTATGATATCCTCCTTAGAGATTTTTAGAGGCGGTAAGTCCGGTTCAATAAAGTACCTATAATCTCCTGCTGTTTCTTTTGTCCTTTGGGAGAAAGTTTTTTGTTTATTTTCGTTCCAGCCGCGTGTTTCATGGATGATTTTTTTTTCACTTTCTAAAAGTTCTTTTTGTCGTTTTATTTCATAAACAATTGCTCTTTCTACTGCCTTAAATGAATTTAGATTTTTAATTTCTACTTTAGTTCCTAATTCCTCTTTTTCTTTTAAAGAAACATTCGCTTCGCACCTCATCTCTCCTTTTTCCATATCAGCATCAGAAACTCCAAGATATCTTAAAATTAATCGAAGTTCTTCGCAGAATCTTCTGGCTTCAATAGCTGAATGAATATCCGGCTCAGTAACTAATTCCATTAAAGGGATGCCAGCCCGATTAAAGTCAATTAATGAACTCTCTTCTTTTTCAGAATGAAAGAGCTTTCCCGTATCTTCTTCTAGGTGTATTTCCCTTATTTTAACGGCTTGATTTTTTATTTTTAATTTTCCGTTTTTACACAAGGGCCTTTCGCGCTGACTTATTTGGTAGTTTTTTGGAAGATCAGGATAGAAATAATTTTTTCTCTCAAACCAAGTTTTTTCAACAATTTGGCAGTCTAGGGTTAAGCCGGTTTTTATAACGTCCCTGACCGCCTTTTTATTAATTACTGGCAGAATTCCAGGATGTCCCATACAAATCGGACAAATATTGAAATTGGGCTGTTTTTCCTCTGTCTTATTAAGACAGCCACAAAACATTTTTGTTTTGGTTTTTAATTGCACGTGTATTTCTAATCCAATTGTTGGTTGAAATTTCATATAGTTTTATGTTAGCATTTTTAGTTTGATAAATAAAGTTTTAGCATTCTGGATTTGGACTTTGAGTTCAGCTTTTTTAACGATCGTCATAAATGCTGATAAATGCTAAATAAAGATAGAACAAATAATATTATTTAAATATCAATCCTTTAACCCAAGCCGATTTTTTTAACTAATAATAATTCCACATGCGGCTCAAGCCTATATCTTTTAATTAAATCTTTTGTTTCATTTAACACATCATATGGGCAAACCCAGATACTTCTTTGAAGTTTTTTGTAGCCTAAATATTGAAGATTTTTTCTAAACAAATTTCTTTGCCTTCTTTTCTTTTCCGGAATATCAAAAAGAACCATCTGCCATTTTTTATCTGGTCTTATTTTCTTATCTACTAATTTTATTTTAATTGTAAAAACCTTATTTAATCCTTTAGAAGTTAACATAATAGCCGATTTATCTTTTATTCGGAGAGTTTTAATATAACCGTTTTGTTTAAGACTATATACAAGCTTAGCAAAATCTTTTTTCTTTTTCTTGTACTCGAATTCCCAATTGCTTTTAAAGACTTTAATTTCAGGCCAAGTCATTTCTTCTAATCCTCTAAACCCATAAGGCCTATCTGCTATAAAGAAGCTCAATACACCTTCAGTTTTATTTACAAACTTATATAAATCCCAAAGAAATTTTTCAGTAAAGGGGAGTTTAATTGGCATAGATCTTTATCTGTTATTATATTAATTGTTTTTTTTGGTTGCAATTAAAAACCAATGTTAGTTGTTCAGCATTTTAGACGATCGTCTAAAATGCTGATTAATCATTTAGATGGTTTCTGTAGTTTTGTTCTGTAGTTTTGTTCTGTAGTTTTGTTCTGTAGTTTTGTTCTGTAGTTTTGTGAGGATTTATTATTTCGCGGTTTATTATAAAGCTTGTTTTACAACTTTCCAAACTTTTTCATGGATTTCCTCAATTGACAAAAGTCGTTTATTTTCAACGCATTCAACTAAACGGAAATCCCCTGGAAAGAGTTTAACAATTTCTAAGTAAGCCTGCTCAGCTTGTTTTAAATGCCCAATATCGTCTTCATGAATATCTCGTCTTGCGCCTTTTAGATATTCTCTCTTACCTTTTTTGTCAACGAGCTTCTGGGCAGTTTTAGCTGGTACATGTAGAACAATATTTAGCATAGGGCGGGGGATTCCTAAAATTTCAAATTCAAGCTCATATAACCATTTGTAAAGTTTTATCCTTTGTTTTTTGCTTTTAATTTTTGAGCCTTGATGGCCCATATTTGAAGCAACGTATCTGTTTGAGATAACTATTTTTCCTGTTTTTAGTTCTTTTTTTATTTCTTTACCCGCTCCAAATCTATCCAAAGCATAAAAAATAGAGGCCTTGTGAGGGCCAACTTTTTTCCAACTACCATACTTGCCATTTAAATATTCTTTTACAAAATAGGAACTTGGTTTTTCGTATTGTGGGAAATCAAAAGTAGCAACTTTAAAACCATTAGACTTTAACCTCGCAATTAATTTTTTAAACTGTTCTGTCTTCCCAGATCCATCAGTTCCCTCAATAACAATAAACCCCGCACCTTTTTTTCTTCGAAAAAGTCGCTTGCCATTCATTGCAATAAACCGTTTTTTCCGCGAGATATCCTTCTTTTCTTGCGAAAGGTGAGGGGTAAATTTTCCTTTATTTTTTAACTTCTTGTTCATATAGCTAATTTATTACACTATCTTGATCCCCATATTTCTCGCAGTGCCTTCTATAATTTTCATTGCTGCTTTTATGTCATTGGCATTTAAATCCACCAGTTTCTTTTCAGCGATTTCGCGGATTTGTTTCCTAGTTACTTTGCCCACTTTTTCTTTGTGGGGTATGCCAGAACCCTTTTCAATCCCAGCTGCTTTTTTAAGTAAATCAGAAGCTGGCGGAGTTTTTAATTGGAAATCAAAAGTTCTGTCTTCATAAACTGTAATTTCTACAGGAATAATATCGCTACCCTTATCTTTAGTAGCTTCATTAAATTGAGCGCAGAATTGTTGGATATCCAACCCATGCTGACCCAAGGCCGGCCCAATCGGCGGCGCCGGGTTGGCCTGACCGGCTTTTATTTGCAATTTTATAATTGTTTTAATTGGCTTTGCCATAAATGTTTAAATCCCAAATTACAAATCACAAACATCTCAAACAATTTCCAAATTCCAATGACCAAAATATAAAACTGTCCTATAGACCCGAGGTCTCGGACCTGTAGGGTTTGGAATTTAGAATTTAGTGCTTAGAATTTGTTTGTTATTTGGTGCTTGTTATTTGTGATTTGAGCTATATCTTCTTGACTTGCAAGAAGTCTAGCTCGACTGGTGTTTCTCTGCCAAACATATTTACCAGCACTTTAATTTTTCCTTTTGCTTGATCTACTTCGTTTATTTTTCCGTCAAAATCCCTAAAGGGACCGTCAATAATTTTTACTGCATCGTCAACTTCAACATCAATTTTGTAAGTTGGTTCTTCAACCCCCATTCTTTTTTGTATTTTTTTAATCTCTTCAGCGGAGATTGGTACAGGAATGGTTCCTGCGCCAATAAATCCAGTTACTCGAGGAGTATTCCTGACCACATACCAGGAATCATCAGTAACAACCATTTCCACCAGCACATAGCCAGGATAAATTTTTTCTTCTACAACTTGCCTTTTACCTCCTTTTATCTTAATTTTTTTCTCTTTCGGAACCAAAACATTAAAAATCCTGTCTTCCATGTCAAGAGATTCGATGCGTTGCTTAAGATTATGGGCTACTGCATCTTCATACCCAGAGTAGGTATGAAGTACGTACCATTCTCTTTTAGATTCTAATTCTGGTTTAGTCATAAATTACAGTATATATTTACCAATTAACCAGGTGAATAAAAAGTCCAGACCTCCTAAAAATATCATAACAGCCAAACTCACTCCAATGACGATTAGAGTATATTTTATAGTTTCTTGCTTTGTTGGCCAGTTGACTTTTTTTAATTCAACCTTTACCTCTTTTAAAAAGGTTATACTTCGGGTTAAAATTTTCATGGTTTTTTAAAAAGCCCCTAAGGGCTAATCTATTTTTATTATACTCTTTTAAAACAACTTGTCAACCCGGTAGTGAATTTTTGACTGCTTTTCGCATTTTCATATTTTGCTTCGCAAAATATATGTCAAAAATCTACTACGGGGTCAACCCGGTTAAATAAAAATCTCTAGATTTTTGATCCGTCCAGGGCGGATTATTTAACAGGGTCAATGGTTAATGGTTTTACTTGTCATAAAAATTATTTTCTGCTACTATTAAGTTTGTTAATTGTTAATTGTTAATTGTTAATTGTCCTAGACCCGATCCGGGTCGGACTTAGGGTTATTTTTATGGCTGTACCGAAAAAACGACATACTAAATCTCGGAGAAATAAGCGTCGATCTCATCATGCCTTGAAGAAGGTAGCTCTTTCTCTTTGTCCAAAATGCAAAGAGCCAATTTTGCCGCATCATTTTTGTCCTTTTTGCGGAACTTACAAAGGAAGGGAAGTAATTGATGTCTTAGCAAAGTTAACTAAAAAAGAAAGAAAGAAAAAAGAAAAAGAAATGGCGAAAAAAGAAGAAGAGAAAGTTGAAAAACAAGCTAAAAAACCACTTAGCGCTGAAGAACTGTCCAAAAAATAAGCAAAGCTTCTAATTATAATTTTATGGCATCTCGTCATTTAGCTCGTTCAATTGTATTACAATCCCTTTATGAATGGGATTTTAGAAAGAGGAAATCAGATGAGCTTAAGAAAGTCATTGGAAGAAACATCGAGGCATTAACTCCGGATGCTGAGGATGTTGATTTTATTCATAGTTTAGCTAAGAGCGTAATGAAGTTTCAGCCTAAAATTGATAAGATTATTGAAAAGGCAGCGCCAGAATGGCCATTAGAGCAAATTACTATTGTTGACAGGAATGTTTTACGAATTGGACTTTATGAACTTCTCTTTGGTGACCGTAAAGAAGTGCCGCCAAAAGTAGCCATTAATGAAGCAATTGAGTTAGCTAAAACTTATGGCGGTGAGTCTTCTGGAAAGTTTATTAATGGGGTATTGGGAACAATCTATCGGGAGATAGGAGAGCCGGGGAAAGATGAGACAGGAAAGTCAAAAGAAGATGAAAGGCCCAAAAACACCTGCCTGCCGGCAGGCAGGAAATCAAATGACAAAAAATCTTAATAAACTAGAAAAAAGTTTAGGTATCACGTTTAAGAACAAAGACTTGCTCCAGCAGGCTTTTGTTCATAGGTCTTATCTTAATGAGCATCCTAAGTACAAACTTGATGACAATGAACGTATGGAGTTTTTAGGGGATGCAGTTTTAGAGTTGGTGGTAACCAAACATTTGTATGGGAATTATCCCAACCCAGAAGGCGAGTTGACGATTTGGAGGGCTGCTCTGGTTAATAGTAAAATGTTGGCTAATACAGCTAATCGTTTAAAGTTTAATGACCATCTTTTGCTTTCTAAGGGCGAGTCTCATGATACTGGCAGGGCTCGCCAATTTATTTTAGCCAATACTTTTGAGGCAGTGATAGGGGCTATTTATTTAGATCAAGGATTTGAAAAAGCCAATGAATTTATCATTAAGCATTTGATTAAAGAGTTGCCAGTAATTTTAGAGAGAAAATTGTATCATGATCCTAAGAGTCGTTTTCAGGAAAAGGCCCAGGATAAAGCAGGAGTTACCCCAAGTTACGAAGTTTTAGGAGAGAGCGGACCCGACCATGCCAAGCAGTTTATAGTTGGAGTTTTTTTGGGAGAGAAGATGATAGCCAAAGGAGAAGGCCCTAGCAAGCAAGTAGCCCAGGAAAAAGCTGCTAAAGCAGCAATAAAAAAGAAAGGATGGAAGTGAAAATTATATGAACAAATATCATAAGAAAAAACTTAAAATTGCTTTTGTATATTTGTTGATATTAGCAGCTATAGTTGGTGGAATTTATTTATTAATAAAATCAAAATTGCCCTCTTGCTATGATGGTATTCAAAATCAAGGAGAAGCCGGCATAGATTGCGGCGGCCCTTGCTCTCTTTGTCCTTGGCAGGTTCAGAAAGATTTAGAGGTTATTTTTACTAAAACAGTAAAGACTCAGGATAATTATTCAGATTTAATAGCTAAAATAAGAAATCCCAACAGAGAGTTTGGCGCTGAATTATTTTCTTATGTATTTTATCTGTATGACTCCAGTGGGAATTTAATTATTTCTAAACAGGGCACCTCCTATATTTTACCTCAAGAAACCAAGTATATTATTGAGCAGAAAGTTTTAGTCCAATCAAGAATTTACAATATCGAATTTAGAGTGACTGATATTCCTTGGCAGGAATTGGTTGATTATGAGGAGCCGGAATTGTTAATTAGAAATCTAGAATTTAAACAGTTAGATAATACCAGCCGGCTATCAGGCACATTAGAAAACAGAAGTAATTATGATTTTGATAGGATAGATATTTGTAGCGTTTTGTTTGATGTAGGGTCTAATATAAAGGGAGTAGGTAAGACCGAGATTAGAACCGTTTTAAGCAAAGAGAGTCGCTATTTCGAAATTAACTGGTTTTTCTTAATTGATGTCCAGATTGAGAATATGGATGTTGTAGCTAAAACAAATGTATTTTTGGACGAAAATTTTATGAGAAGGTATGGGGAGGGTAGAGGAAAGTTTCAAAAATACTAATTTAGAATTTTAAGCTTGTGCTTTTACGTTTTAATCAGATTAGAAAATTAGACTGGGTATTACTGATAACAGTCCTGCTGCTAGTAACGGTGGGGCTTTTATCTATTTTTGGCATTGGTCAAGAAGGGGATTCAAAAATTTTTCAAAGGCAGTTAATTTATATTGCTTTGGGAGTTTTTTTAATGCTTATACTTGTTTTAGTTGATTATCGTATTCTTAGGGATAATGGTTTTTTTCTTTTAGGGCTTTATTTTTTTGGTTTTTTGCTTTTAGCAGGCGTTCTTCTGGTGGGCAAAGAAATAAGGGGCGTTTCCAGCTGGTTTCGAATAGGTCAGTTAGGATTTGAGCCGGTTGAGTTAATGAAATTAGTTATTATTTTGGTTTTGGCAAAATATTTTTCTTTGCGTCATGTTGAAGTTTACCGCTTGCGCCATTTGATTATTTCTGGTCTTTATATTATTTTTCCTTTAGTTCTAATTTTATTACAGCCAGAATTAGGCTATGTCTTGATTATAATTCTTGTCTGGTTGGCCATGGTTATTATTGCCGGAATAAGGATTAGGCATTTAGTTCTCCTGGCTCTTATTGGTTTAGTTATCTTTTCTGTTAGCTGGTTCTTTTTGCTGCAGGACTATCAGAAAGAAAGAATTACATCTTTTTTAAATCCTGGTTCAGATCCCCTGGGTCAAGGCTATCATATTATTCAGTCAACTATTGCTATTGGGTCAGGAAAGTTTTTTGGACGGGGCTTAGGTCATGGCACTCAATCGCAACTTCATTTTTTGCCCGAACAACACACTGATTTTATTTTTGCTACTATTGCCGAAGAATTAGGTTTTCTGGGCTCATTTTTTATTTTAGTTCTTTTTGGAATCTTGCTTTACAGATTAATTAAAATATCTTTGATTTCACCTAATAATTTCGCCAGATTATTTTCTGCTGGTTTAGCAACCATGTTTCTTTTTCAGGCTGTTATTAATATAGGGATGAATATGGGATTATTGCCGATTGTAGGGATTCCCTTGCCTTTTGTCAGCTACGGCGGCAGTAGTATGGTCATGAGCTTTATTGCCTTAGGCATTATTCAGAGTATTGTTGTGAGAAATAAGTAGTACTTATATGAATCTTATTTTCAAAATTAAAAATATTCACTCGGATCCCAGAGGGACCAAACAGAAAGGAAAAGCTCCTGTAGAGGTTGTCTTGGAAAAGAATAATAAAATTATTGGCAAAAAAACAGTAGAAAGTGCTGATAAAGTACTTGAGGGGCTTGACAAAATTTTAAAAAAGAGTAAAATAGGAATTACTGCTATAAAAAGCATAAAAGTTGACGATTTAAATAAAAATAGGTATACTTCTTACAGAATAGTTAAAAGCGTTGAAAAAGCATTAAAAATAAAACTATTTTAGCTTTTTCTAAATAGCAATTTAATATTAAAAATCCTAACCCTAATCGAGAAGGGAGTATTGGGGTATTTTTTACTATATGATTAAATATTTTTCGAAATACCCAAAAGATTTATATCCTCTTCCTGATCTTATTGAAGCCCAACTCGCTAGCTATCAGTGGTTTTTGGATTATGGCTTAAAAGAGCTTTTTGATGAGGTTTCTCCGATTAAAGATTACAGCGGCAAGGATTTAGAGCTAAGTTTTGAGGATTATTCCTTAGATGAAGCTAAGTGCAATGAAGCAGAAGCAAAAAAATACGGCCTTTCTTACGAGGCAGCTCTTCGAGTCAAGATTAAGCTAAATAATAAAAGAACTAAACAAGCAAAAGAACAGGAACTTTTCTTAACTGATCTTCCGCTTATAACACCCAGAGGGACTTTTATAGTGAATGGAGTAGAGCGAGTAATCGTTTCCCAGCTCATTAGGTCTCCGGGCGTTTTTTTTACTGCTGAATATATTAGGGGCAAAAAATTACATGGGGGAAAAATAATTCCTAACCGAGGGGCTTGGCTTGAACTTGAGACAGATACCAGCGGAGTAATTTCAGTTAAAATCGACAGAAAAAGAAAAGTCCCGATTACTGCCTTAATTCGGGCTTTTGGCATAGAAAAAGACGAGGAGATAATTAGTCATTTTAAAGATGTTGATAACAATCCAGATGTCAAATATATTGAAGAAACTCTTAAGCGAGATATTTCAAAAAACCGAGCCGAGGGGATACTTGAGGTTTATAAAAGAATTAGACCGGGTGATTTAGCTGCAATTGATAATGCCAGGCAATTAATTGAGAATATGTTTTTTAACTTTGACCGTTACGATTTAGCAGAGGTGGGAAGATATAAAATGAATCAACGCCTAGGAGTTGATTCGCCTATAGATAAAGAGCACAGAATTTTGCATTCTGAAGATTTAATTTTAATAGTCAAGGAGATTATCCGACTAAACAATGATCCAAAGGCTGTTGGTGATGATATTGATCACTTAGGAAATCGGCGGGTAAGGTCATTAGGAGAACTTTTGCAGAATAAGATTAGGGTAGGATTTGCCAGGATGGAGCGCATTGCACGAGACAGAATGTCAACTCTTGATATTTATACCCTAACTTCTGCCCAGCTTATAAATTCAAGACCTTTAATTGCAGCAACTAAAGAATTTTTTACCTCTTCTCCACTTTCTCAGTTTATGGATCAGGTGAATCCTTTGGCTGAACTTGAACATAAGCGTCGACTTTCAGCCATGGGCCCCGGAGGATTAGCTCGAGAAAGAGCAGGATTTGAGGTTAGGGATGTTCATTCAAGCCATTATGGTCGGATTTGTCCTATTCAGACTCCTGAAGGGCCGAATATTGGTTTGGTTGGCCACTTGGCTACTTATGCCCGACTTAATAAATACGGCTTTATTGAAACTCCCTACCGAAAAGTGAAAGATGGCAGAATAACAAAAGAAATTGTTTATTTAGATGCCAGTCAAGAACAAAAATATATTATTGCTCATACTGGCGAGTTACTGGATAAAAATAATAGATTTTTAAATCAGAAAGTTGAAGCCCGAATAAAAGGAGAACCAGGAGTAGCCAACAGAGACAAGATTGATTACATAGATGTTTCTCCTTATCAGTGTATTAGCGTAGCAACAGCTCTTACTCCTTTTTTAGAGCAGGATGATGCCAATAGAGCTCTTATGGGTTCAAATATGCAGCGCCAGGCTGTTTCTTTGGTTAATCCGGAAGCTCCGCTTGTTGGAACTGGGATTGAAAAAAAGGTAGCTCAGGATTCTGGGCAGCTAACATTGTCTTATGGAGATGGAAAGGTTATAGAAGTAGACGCTGACCATATCGTTGTCCAACACCCAAGGAAGATAAAATCCGATAAGCTTATATCAGGAAAGGGAATTAGTTTTACCTCTAAGACTAGTAAATCTAAAAAGAAATTAGGCGGCTTAGTAGAGATTAGCCCTGATTTTACCAAAACAATTTATCGACTTCATAGTTTTACTCGGTCTAATCAATACACTTGCATTAATCAGAAACCATTAGTTCGCAAGAATCAGATTGTTAAACAAGGCGATACTTTAGCAGACGGAGCTTCAACAGATAAAGGAGAATTAGCATTGGGTCAAAATATTCTTGTTGCATTTTTGCCTTGGGCAGGAGCTAATTTTGAAGATGCAATAATAATTTCTGAAAGATTAGTTAAGGATGATAGGTTCAGCTCGATTCATATTGAAGAGTTTTCTTGCGATATTAGAGACACTAAATTAGGGCCGGAAATTATCACGCCCGACATTCCTAATGTAGGAGAAGAACGATTAAAGGATTTAGATGAGGAAGGGATAGTGAGGATTGGAGCTGAGGTAAGGCCAGGAGATATTTTAGTAGGAAAAATTTCTCCTAAAGGAGAGGTTGATCTTACAGCAGAAGAAAGACTTCTTCGGGCTATTTTTGGCGAAAAAGCTCGTGATGTAAAAGATAGTTCTTTAAATCTTTCTCATGGCAAAAGAGGTCGGGTTATTGGAATAAAGATATTTTCAAGAGATAAAGGAGATAAGCTTTCTGCCGGAGTTATAAAGACAATTCGAGTAGAAGTGGCTCAGTTTAGAAAAATATCAGTTGGCGACAAATTAGCTGGGCGCCACGGCAATAAAGGGGTCATTTCAAAAATATTACCAGAAGAAGACGTGCCTTATTTAGAAGATGGCACACCAGTAGATATTATTCTTAACCCTTTAGGGGTTTCTTCCCGAATGAATATTGGTCAGATATCAGAAACTCATTTGGGCTGGGCAGCAAAGCGTTTAGGTTATAAAACTTACAGCCCTTCCTTTTCCGGGGTAAAGGGGGATGAGATTAAAGAAGAGTTAGTTAAGGCTGGTTTTTCTGAAACAGGAAAAGTTACACTTTATGACGGGCGAAGCGGTGAACAATTTATGCAAAAAGTGACAGTTGGCTATATTTATATGATGAAATTGATTC
>CAYRSI010000001.1:0-47797 GCA_964426965.1 uncultured Candidatus Saccharibacteria bacterium | reverse complement strand
ATAGAGCGGAGGGTTTCTAACCCTCAGGTCGCAGGTTCGAATCCTGCCAGGCGTATTAAGATGGTGGGTTCGCCCCGTCATCCGACGGGGCGCCCTATCGAATGATAGGGCGATTCCTGCCAGGGGTATCCATGAAAGAAAAGATTTTTCTTTTTTTATTTTTAATTTTGATCACTTTTTTATTTATAAGCCTCGTTAGATGTTCTTTATCTAGCGAGGTAAATTTTGATTTATCCTTAAAAAAACATCCTCCATACATTAAAGGAGTTTATCTTACTGCTTGGACAGCTGGCGATTCTCAAAAAATAGACTATTTTTTAAAATTAATTAAACAAACCGAGTTAAATGCTGTGGTTATTGATATTAAAGAAGTAGATGGAAAAATTACTTTTGACACTGAAAGTTCATTAATTAATGAAATGGGAACAGAGAGAATTTTAATTCCCAATCTTAAAGAACTTATTGAAAAATTTCATCAGGAAAATGTTTATGTTATAGCCAGGATTGTGGTTTTTAAAGATGGAATACTGCCTAAAATTAAACCAGAGCTGGCTTTAAAAAATCGCCAGGCAAAATTATGGCGAGATTGGGCTGGTTGGACCTGGCTTGATATGGCTTCAAAAGAAGTTTGGGATTATCATATTGAATTGGCCAGAGAAGCAATCAGGGTCGGATTTGATGAAATAAATTTTGATTATGTTCGTTTTCCTTCGGATGGAGATATTAGTCAGATTGTTTATCCGATTTGGGATGGCAAGACACCAAAGTCAGAGATTATGAGAAGATTTTTTGAATATCTTAATCAAAAATTGAAACCCCTGGGCGTTTTTCTTTCAGTTGACTTGTTTGGCTTAACAATGGTTAGAGAAGACGATATGAATATTGGTCAAATTTTAGAAGACGCTATTCCTTATATTGATTTTATTTGTCCGATGGTTTATCCTTCTCATTATTCTGAAGACTTTGAGGGTTATAAGAACCCAGCTGCTCATCCTTACGAAATAATTAAGATGAATCTCGAGAAAGGGAAGAAGAGAATGATTGACGCCGAAGCCAAGCTTCGGCCCTGGCTTCAAGACTTTGATTTAGGAGCAATTTATGATAAAAAAATGATAGAATTGCAGAAGCAAGCAGTTTATGACACTGATTCTTACGGCTGGTTATTATGGAATCCAGCCAGTAGGTATACAGAAGAGGCGTTGGAAATACAAGGACATTGAATGTCCTTGTATTTAATCGAATATCGTGATACAACAAATATATGTCCGAATTTTATCATATTTTAAATAGAGGCGTAGATAAACGAAAAATATTTCTTGATAAACAAGACTATTTTCGGTTTATTCATGATTTATTTGAACTCAATAATCAGGACGTGGTTCATTATACTTTTTATAAATTCCAGAAATTTAATAAAAATAAGGACACTGAATGTCCTTGTATTCAGAAAGAGTCGAGGAAACCGAGAAAGTTATTAGTAGACATCCATAGTTTCTGTGCAATGCCTAACCATTATCACTTTCTTTTAAATCCGAGGGTGGAAAATGGAATTCCTAGATTTATGCATAAATTAAATATGGGTTATTCTAAGTATTTTAATGAAAAATATAAAAGAAAAGGAACATTATTCGAAGGAAGATATAAATCTATTCTTATTAAACAAGAGTCGCACTTTTATCACCTTCCATATTATATTCATCTAAATCCTTTGGACTTAAAATTTCCCGAGTGGCGAGAAGGAAAATTAAGAAACTATAAAGAAGCAATGAAGTTTCTAGAAAATTATCGTTGGTCAAGCCACCTGGATTATATCGGTAAAAAGAATTTCCCTTCGATTACTAAGAGAGAATTTTTATTAAGAGTATTTGGAGGAGAGAAAGAATACAGAAAAAGTATAAGGCAATGGCTAAAAGATCTTGAATTAGAAAGCATTAAAGATATTCTCTTGGAAAATTAAGGACATTCAATGTCCTTAATTTAGTTTTACCAAGTATTCAAACTAGGAAATATTAAAACAAAAATAGCAGAGATTAGTTATTATCTGCTATTTTAAATTATTTTTGGGCAGTTTGAATTTATAGGGCATAGTGAGCATTTAGGATTTTGAGGTCGACACCATTTTGTTCCAATGACCCAAACAGGGTCATCAAGGGCCGCAGGATATACAGGATTTAATTGCCTGGCTTTTTTTATTACTGATTCTGGGTTGTCATCTGCAATGAATCCCATTCTTAAAAACACTCTTTTAATATGAACATCAGCTGCTATATCAATTTCTTTTTTATTAGAAATCTTGTTTCCAAAATCTTTAATCAGCATTTTTACCGCCATATTCGCTTTTTTCTGGCCAATTCCTTTAAATTGGTAAATCCTGCCTTTTAATTCATTAGAATCTGGTCTATCGTTCCAGATGTTTTCTGCTTTGCCATTGTAGTTTTGTATAACAATTATACAGGCTTTTTTTATATAAAGAGCAGTTGTTTTGGGGAATCTATGCAGATTTGGTTTTTGGGTGAATATTTCTATAATTTTTGAATTTTCAATCTCTGCGATTTCTCTGGCAGTAAATTTTATTTTTTGGGCATTCAACCGATTTTTAAGATTGTAAGGTAATTTCCAAACCCTGGGAGCAGGCATTCCATAATCAGCAATAACCCCCATAAGAAAAGCTAAAGGATTTTTAAATAGAAATTCGTTAGCTTTTTTATCTGGGGTAAAGAATGTATCTTTTCTAAATTTAATTCGCTTGCCGTAACTTAAAATGCTATCTTTTAGGCGTTTTTGTTTTGCGTTCATTTTTCCTCTCTTGGGTATAATTTTTTAAAAGGGCATCCAAATAGTGTAGCAATTTATAAGGGTTATGTCAATTCTTACTTGACCCCGTAGTAGATTTTTGACTGGGTCCGACGTAACGTCGGACCAAATTTAATTGAAAAATTAGTCAAAAATTCACTACGGGGTTGACTTTTGATTTCAAGATTGTTAATCTAAAATAACGAGTTTTTGCTCTTTGAGAATTAAAAAAATAAAGGGAGGATAAAATGAAAGGCAAAATTTTGATTATAGGACTTTTAGTAATTTTTCTCGTAGCTTGCTCTACTTGGAAATACAGTTCTAAATTTGCACCAGAAAGTACAATTCAAAAACTTATAGGCCATAGAGTAGCTGTTGCTACCTACTATGAGATGTATGAACAAGAATATCTTCGAAGAATAAACAAGATAAAGCAGGTCAGGAATTATCAGGATATACCTATATTTATTGAACAAAACAGAGAAACCCAAGATGTAACAGTTGCCTATCTTGGAGCAGATAATCCTACTTATTATCAAATGCCCAAAAAAGAATATCTTATTACAATAGATAAGATAAAGCAGATTAAAAATTATCGGGATATAGAAAATGTGCCTATTTTTATCAAGAAGGACAAGGAAACCAGATTGGTAACAGTTGCATATCTTGGAGCGGGCATGATTATAAAAGATAACAACATTCTTACTGTAAATCATCTATTTGATAAAGAGCGCCAGTACAATTATATGTATACGTGGGTTTTCAAAGAAGGCGTTGACCATCCCATTGAAGCAGAATTAGTAGCTAGGACCGAATGTGAACTAATAACCCAAGGGGTTCATTTTAATGACTATGCGATAATCAAAATGGAAGAGGATTTGGGATTGCCCGGTTTGAAAATTGCAAAACCCGGCACGCTTCAACTGGGAGATAAAGTAATCTTTACTGGCTCTACTGGTGGATTTGCATTTTTCAGTCGTTTTGGGTACATGACCAAGCTGGATGAATATTTCCAAAAAGATTTTGAAGGAAAATTAGAGCGGTTTTCCCGGGAAAAATTTCCATTATGGACAGTTTATCCTGGTGGACCTGGTGATTCCGGTGGCTCTGTAATTAACATTAAGGGAGAGATTGTAACTATTATGTACTGTGGAGTTACTAACTATTCTGAAGAGTATATCTTTGGTAACCCTACCCAGATAATTTGGGATTTTCTGAAAGAACATAACTTAGAGCATTTGGCAAGATAAAAGCACAGGCCGAGTAACGGGGAGAAATAAAATAAATAAAATAGCAGAGATTGATCATCGTCTGCTATTTTTTAAATTATCTTAGGGCAGTTTGAATTTATAGGGCATGGTGAGCATTTAGGATTTTGAGGTCGACCCAATTGACTTGACTCCGTAGTACGGGGTTGACTTTTGTTTTTGAGATTGTTAATCTAAAATGAAGACCCAAAAAAGGTTTGGTCTTTTATAATTAAATAAATCGGAGGTATAAAATGGATACGAAATTAAAGAAAGAGATTGATTCTTGTTTTAAGTTCCTTCAAGGTGTTGAGAGAGAGATGAACAAGGTAATTATCGGCGAAACATCGCAAAGGCTTTACAGGGCTTTTATGCTCGGGCTTATTGCTCCGATTCCTTATTCGCCCAAAGGTGATATTAAAAGGAGAACAGGTTGCGGCCATGTTTGGCTTGAAGCTGTTCCCGGAACAGGTAAGACTTTGGCAGCCGAAGGGCTGGCGCTTATGTCTGATATTTGCGATCAACTAACTTACAAAAGAATTCAGTTTACTCCCGATATGATGCCTGCCCATATTTTAGGTGGAAGGATATTTAATCCAAAAACTGGAAAATTTAGAACTGAGAAAGGACCAATTTTTGCTAATATTGTGCTGGCCGATGAGAAGGATAGGGGAAACCCTAAAACTAAAGCTGCTATATTAGAAGTGATGCAGGAGTGCCAGGTTACTATTGAAGGTGAAACTTTTATTTTGCGTCCGCCGTTTTTCCTTATAGCTACTGATAATCCTTTAGAAGAGGAAGGTGTTTATCCTGCTACAGCTGCGGAAAAAGACCGCTTTATGTTTCAAGTTGTTCTTTCTGAATTATCCAAAGAAGAAGAAAAGAAAATAGCTAGTCATGATTTTACCAACGTTGAATTAGATAAAATAATTACTGCCCAGAAAATTATGGGAATTCGGAAAATTGCCAGAGAGCAAGTTCGTTGGGATTCTGACAGAATTCCTGAATATATTGTAAGACTTGTTAGGGCTACTCGTTTTCGCAGCACCACAGTTGAAGCAGTAAAGAATAATGTTCAGTGGGGTATATTTTCCAATCGTTGTCTTCAGCATTTTTTTGCTGCTGCCAAAGCCCAGGCATTTTTTAACGGTCGCTTGTTCATAAAACCGGAAGATGTAAAGCAGGTTGCTCACGAGATTATGCGTCATCGAATAACTCTTAGTGATAATGTTATAGGTAGGGTTCGGTCAGAGCGAAAATTTTTAAGTGAAATAGCAGACGAAGTAATTGATGCAATTTTGGAAGAGGTGCCCATCCCATGAAAATTCCTAAAGAACTTTTAAAAAGCTTATATCAAATAGAAATAATAACTAAGCAGAAAATCAGTGAAGTAAATTCTGGTGCTCATCGAAGTATTTTCTTAGGTCAAGGATTTGATTTTGAGGAGCACCGGGAATATTCTCCAGGAGACGATGTCCGTAATATTGACTGGAATTTAGCTGCTCGTTTTCCTGATAAGGTTTATCGAAAATGTTTTAGAGAACAAAAGCAGTTGACTACTTGGATTTTAGCAGATTTATCCGGGTCTACCAGATTTGGTTATAGTGATTTAACCAAAAGAGAGCTTCTGGTTAAATCGGCAGCTTATCTTGGATTTTCAGCGGCTCATGAGCTGGATAAAGTAGGATTGGTTGTTTTTACCAACAAGATAAAGAAGTGGTTAATACCGAAAAGCGGCAAGGACTGGGTCTGGCATATACTGGACAAAATATGGAGCTTTTCTTGCGTTTCGGAAAAAACAGATATTACTTCTGCCTTGAAGAAAGCAAAAAATTATTTTAGAGGGTCGACCATGGTTTTTCTGTTGTCTGATTTTCTGGATAAAAATTGCCTTAACAGAAATTCTATTTTTTGGGAAGAGATTAGAAATATAGCTGGACGCCATGATTTGATTCCAATTGTTTTAGATGAAGATGAATCTTTTTTTCTGAATGTAAGGGGTAATATAAAACTAAGAGACTTAGAAACCGGGAAAATGATTAATTATCATCTGTCCAAAAAAAATCGAGATAAATTTGTAAAAAGAATAGAAGAGAGACATTCAATCCTGAGAAGATTGTTTATAGAATCAGGAACCAGAGCCATTTTTGTTAAGCAAAAACAGGACCTTGATAAATTTCTTAAATTTTTCTTAATTAGAAAAAGGGGGAAAAGATAATGAGAAAATATTTTTTGATAGGACTTTTAGTCTTAGCATTCGGTTTAACTAGCTTTGTACAAACATCTTCAAAATTTAAAATCGAAGACTTTGTGAGGGCAAGGGTATCAGTAGACAAAACAGCAATTTATGTAGGAGACAGAGCCCAGCTTTTTCTTGAAGTGATTTATCCCAAGGATTGGGGAATTGAAATTCTGAGTGAGGATTTAGGGAAGAGCAGTATGGCCACATTTTTGCCAAATTCAGTAATTTTAGAAGAAGCAGAGATTTCTCAGCCCACACCCTGGGAGGATTACTGGGTAAAGTTAAGAGCTGTTTATACTTTGTTTTATCCTGAAAAGAAGCATAAAATAGGAATTTTGTTTGAACCAATTAAGGTTAGATTTAAGTTAATAGATAAGGAAGGCAAAGAACCCAGGAAAGAAGTAGAAGTTTATGAAGTTAGGACCAGAGAATTCGTCTTGACAGTAAATAGCGCCTTGTCGGTAACCAGCAATAGGCCTAGAGATTCTAAGGCATTTTCTGGAAATTTCTTTTTGAAATCCAGGATCGGCTTGGCTATCGGTTTGATTATTATTTTGCTTGGGCTTTCCATTCCATTTAAAGCAGCAGTTCGCTATGTTAAAGGACAAAGAAGAGAGAAAGGGTTATCGCTTAAACGACTCTTAAAAAATGAATACCGGGAGTTCCGGACAGGCAAGTCCCCTTGCCAGACGCTTAAGGGTATAATTGGACTAAAGGCAGGATTTCCTAAAACTTTGAGCATGACAGTTACTGAAATTAAGCAAGCATTAACTAGAGGAGATAAGCAGTTAATCAAGCTTGCAGGGATTTTAGAGAAGTACGATAACTCGAGATATAATCCCCTAGCCAAACTAAGCGCCAAAGAAAAAGAAAAATCATTGAAAATAACCGAGAAGACATTATCCGATTGGATAAGGCAAGAGCGGTGGTGGTGGAAAATTAAAACAGTGCTTGAGAGGATGATTAAAATAGTGAGTAAAAGAGTAAAGAGAGAGGTAGATGATTAAGTTAATCGAGTTTATCAGTTCTTTCAAAAACTTAAATCTGAAAGAAATGGTATTTAGGGACCCGAGTCCTTTATTGTTTTTAGCCTGTACTTTAATTTTAGTTCTTTTTCTTAAATGGCTTATAAATCTAAAGAGCAAGAGAAGAGCCAGTTTGGGGGTTTCTTCTCTTGCTTTCCTTGAAAAGAAAGGGTCATTTTGGAAGCGCTTGCCAGAGGCTCTGTTTATCTTAGGTATAATCTTGTTGATTCTCGTGTTGCTTAATCCGGTTTTGCCATTAGTTAAAGACAAGAAACAAATAGAAGGCAAAGAAATAATGATTATTTTAGACTGCTCAGAAAGTATGACTCATAAATGGAAAGAACATACCGCGGAAGAATCAGAAGAAACAAGATGGGATATTGAAAGAAGATATGTTATAAAGCTTATTGAGAGGCGGAAAAATGACAATGTTGGTCTGATTGTTTATTCAGCAAATCCCTATGTGACAAGTCCCCTTACCCAAGATCACCAGAATTTGATTAGTCTTATAAAATTATTTAAAATTCGCCATGGAGAGATGAACCATTGGAACAATATTATCCCTGATGAAATTCACACAGCTACTGGTGACGCTCTTTTTCTAGCCAATGAATATCTTAATGAGTATGGAAAAGCTAAAGAAAAGATAATTGTTCTTTTTACCGATGGAGTAGTTAACCAGGGAAGGGAACCAGAAGATGCCTTAAAAGAAATCAGAAAATCAGGATTTAAAGTAATTCTTTTAAGAGTAGATTTTAGATCTGGAGCAGAGAGTTTAATCGAAGCTGTTAAAGAAATAGCGGGTGGTGAAGATTTTTCTATTAATGCCGAAGAAGATTTTAAAAAGGCAGTTGATTTTATTGACAGGCGGACAGGTAGAAACAGAATGATTGTTAATGAATATATTGTTGATAAACCCCAATATTTTTACTTTGGTTTTATTGCTTTAGTTCTTTTTGTTCTTGCTCTTTTTCTAAAACGCTTGTATTTATTTAGGGATTTGTTATAGTTAAACAACAGATCCCTTTTTTATATGCGAATTTTGTACCTTTAAAATTTATAAAAGGAGAATACGATGAAAGTATTATTTAGGGTTTTAGGAGTATTACTTATTTTAGCGATTGGATTGAGTTTTGTATTTTACGGCAAGTCGAATAAGGTTCCTGCTGATGCTGAAAAGGCCTATAGCTGCGGTGACTATGAAACAGCCGAACAGCTTTATGAAAAAGGAATAGGAGATTTGGGAAAATGGTCGTTTTCTAAAATTAAGTTTTTTCAAGAAGATATTCATGGTATTACCCTGGCTCGGGCTTGGTCTTTTTACTATCAGGGTTATTATGATTCGGGAAAATATGAGTTAGCAGAGGAGATTGTAAGTCAAGAGTTAAAAAAAGAAAAATCTATTTACAAAGATCAACTTTATAATTTGCAAGCCCTGATTTGTTGGCAAAAAGGAGTTGACTTATTTATTAAATTGGATAAAAAGGCGCTCTATTCTAAAAAAATAAACCAATTTCTTGAAGGAGCAAAGGCAAATTCTGGCGAGGCAGTGAAAGCAAATGATGGAAAAGATTGGGGTATCAAATACAACTACGAATTCTTTAGGCAGGATCCTAAAAAGCTGAAGAAATCTATGCAGCAGGCAGCCAAGCAGAAAAAGAAAGATAAAGAAAAAAAGGAAAAATTAGCACAAAAGGCCAAGGAAAAGCAAATAAAATCTAATCAGAAAAAGCAGACAGAAGGTCAGCAAGGGAAAAAAGCAGAAGGGAAAAAAATGGACAAGGATAAGAAAAAAGGTGAAAAAAAGATAGGAAAAGTTTTAGTTCCTACTGATGAAAAAAGCAAGGAAAAATCCGAGGATACCTCGGGATCTAATAAGAAAAAGAAAAAGAAAAAAGGATAAAAAGCAATGAGATTTTTAAGGCTAGAATTTCTAGATTTGTTTTTTTTACTTCCTCTAATTTTAATTTCTTTGTTTTTGAGCTTGAAAAGTAAATTCAGGGCAAGAAAAACATGGGAGGAAAGCAAGCTGAGGGATATTTCCGAATTCTCATCAAAGGCAAAAGAGATATTGATGTACTGTTTGGTGGTTTTAGTAGTTGGTTTAATTATTTTTGCTCTTGCTGGCCCGCAAATTTCTTATGATAAATCAGCAGTTATAAAAAAGTCGCTTGATATAGTTTGCTTAATAGACCTTTCAAGATCAATGAATACCAGGGATGTTTTCTGGGGAGCCAGGAAAGTATTTCGTTTGGATTTAGTTAAAGAGGAGCTAAGAAATTTTGCAAAAGATCATGTTGGCAAAAAGAAAAATCAGATGGCTTTAATTGCTTTTGGCAATGAAGCCATATATCGATCTTTTTTTACTTTTGATGTTGGTTCTTTGTTATTCCATGTTGATTATTTAGATGTTAAGGATTTTCCGCCCGAAGGAACAGATATTGGAGGAGCAATTAGAATCGGCTTGGAGATGCTTGACACCATTGATAGTAATCCGGAAATTTTTAAGCGGCCTAAAAATAGAAGAGTGTTTATTTTAATTTCTGATGGCGAAGATCTTGGAGAGAATTTAGATCAAGCAATAGGAGAGATTCGACAAAGAAGAATTCCTGTTTATGCCATTGGAGTTGGGTCTCGAGCGGGCGGTTATGTTGTTGAAGAAATAGATGAACAAGGCAGAATTCTTTATATGAAAGATGAAGATGAGGGCGGACAAAGAGTCTATAGTAAGTTAGAAGAAGAAACATTGAAGAAAATTGCACGAGCAACCGGAGGAAAATACATTTATTCTGAAGCCGGAGAGAATTTGACTAAGGGGTTTAAAGATGTTCTTGAAAGAGAATCAGAAAAAGAGAGAAAAACAGAAAAAGCCTACTATGATATTTGGTTGCATTTGTTTGGAGGCGTTTTTGTTCTTTGTTTACTAATAGTTGTTTTAAAGCAAAATTAAATCCGCATTCTTCAAATTGAAGAAGAGTGCGGATTTTTTATTTTATTTTATTTTTAGAGAAAAACCTAAGCCGAATAGAACTTTACCGTTATCATTAATTCCTACACTTACTTCAGCAAACAGACCTTTCCAAACATGTGCCTTGACTGGCGCAAACTTAACATAAAGTTTTGTACTACCTGGTCCATTAGCAATTCCAAAACCAAAATTGAATATCTGTAACCTTTTATATTTTAGTAGCCCAACATCTAATCCAAGCAAATTCATTCTTAGCTTTCCGTGGGGGTCCGAGAAAAGACCAATAGGAGGATTAATAAACAATCCCGGTTTGAATTTTATCGTATTATCGTTTCTGGTTTCTTCGACTATTTCTTTAGCTGCTTTTCTAATATCATCTTTTATATCATCGCTTTTCACGCGAATAGTTTGTTGAGAGGAAATATAAGGGGTAAATTTTCCAGCTATTTCAGGTAACTCTATCTCTCTAATTTCCGTATTCACTAATTCATCTACTTTTTTAATTGTTTCTTTCCAGCCCTTGTTGTCTATTCCTTCGCGTTCAGCTATTAATTTGATATGCTGGATTTCAACATAAAAAACACCTTTTTTATTAGCAGACGCCTTGGCGAAGTCTAGAACCTTTTTTATTTTCGAAGGCTCGTTTAAGGCCTCGTTTATTAAATATTCTAAGCGAGAGTTACTATCTTGGATTCTGATTTTTACCTCTCCCTGGAAATCTGGCGCCTTGATCTCTTTTATTGTTAGGCTATAATACTTCTTTTTATCGCTCAGCATTAAACTTAGTAGTATTTCTTTACTCGGCTTAACCAGCTTTTTTTCCAATTCTACATCAAATAGATAGAGAGTAGGAATTTCGGCCTTCTCCTGGGTTACTTGAATGTCTACGTTAATTTCTTTCAGGTTCTTTTTTGCCTTTCCAAGCATTGTATACACGCTTCCTAAGCTTATTGCATTTGAATATATATTTTCTCCCTGTTTAGAGAAAAAACTTTTTGAGATTGACAATCTTTGTTCGTCTCCATTATCTTTATAAATAAAATCTGCTTTTATATCGAAATTTAGATACGCAAGATTTGGACTGCCGAATTCGATCGGGTATAGAATGCCGGTGGCGAGCAAAAAGTTACTATAAGGATTTTCTTGTGCTATCTCTATATTCCATTGGTATTCTTTTTTAAAACCATTAATGTATTGCTTGCTGAAACTCACGCTTAGCGGGAGCATAGTATTTTGAGGGCACCATAATCCTAAGATTCCTTCTGAACTATCTACTGCAATTATTCCGAGCTGGGGATTGACTATTCTTTTGTTATCTTTGAAACTGCTAAGCATATTAGGAACGATTAGCCCGATTTCCGCCCTGAAGACCGGGATATTACTTATACCTGTCCAAAGAAATGGGTGGCCAAAAGCCAAAAATCCTTTGGAATTAGCCAAAGTAACAGTTCCGGTAGCAGCGAGAGCGAGGTCTCCTGTTGAAAGAACGGCTGAAATCGGTTCTCCCGGTTTTAGGGTCCTTGGAGTTATGTCTAACTGATTATCACCCGTTTCAGTTTTAACTTGAGAGGCAGCATTAGATCCAGGATTTCTCCGTTCAAAAAACTTAAAAGGAAGTCTTTTCTTCATTTCTGTTTTGAAGATTTTTATTGCCTTTTCGCTTCCAGTAAGGAGTAGAGGGACCTTAATCTTGTCTGGATTTGGTAAGAATTGGAAGGGCTCTTGGGTACTATCCTTGCTTTTTTTGCCATAGTATGCAGCTAGTAGGTCCTGAAGACCTAACATTTCTTTAATGGGTGTTATTCCTGCCAGTGCCTCACTTGGCGGTTGCAAAGTGTATCCATAAGCTAAGGCGCCAATTAGTTTATATTGGCCATCTTTAGGATCTTGGAGATAAATAGGGCTGCCGCTCATTCCGGCGATTACTCCTGCTCGGTCAATAATATTATTAGGACCGCCCCATACTTTAGCCCAAATAATATACTTGTTTTTAATATAGAAATTGATTGATTTAATTTCTACTTCGAATCTTTTAATTTCTTGAGATCCGTCAAAGACCGATTCGCCGTAACCAACCATTCCTGGTTTGACATTTTTCAGGGGCATAATTTCAACATCTTCCCCTAGGAATTTTACTTTTTCGCACCAGGCAGATGGCGCCATCATCATAGTTATCAGAATTAACCCGATAAACAATCCGAAAAATTTTATTTTTTTCATTTCACACCTCTCTATATATTTTTATTAAATTCTTAAAGAACCCTAGTCCGACCCGTCGGACGGGTTTAGGACTTCCTTTTAATTTAGCAAGTCATAAGAAAAAAGTCAAGCGTCTTAGTAACACTTGACTTTTTTAATTGAGAGAAAATTTTTAGAATTCCCAACCCAGATAGAATCGGTATCGCCAACCCTTTTCCAAAGTTAAAGGACTCCAATCTATTACTCTCTTACTGATTGAGAAATTAACAGGACCAAAGAAGGGAACAAACCCTAAACTTAGGTTAATTCCTGCCACTCCCTTTATTGAGCTTGAATTAATCTCGTCTTGATTAAAGACATTAAATCTGTCATCAGACCACTTGATTTCAAATATGTCAGCAAACAGGGCGGCTCGAGTATTTCTTATTATTGGACCTAATCCAGCTATATCTATTCGTCTGATAAAAGGAAATCGTAATTCAGCGCTAGTCATCCAGAAATCATTTCCAGCAAACTTCATAATTACCCCGTAGCGAGGTATTTCAGCGAATTCTCCTACCACAACAGGATGAATGGTATTTCCGCGCTGCTGACTCCAAACTCCTCGAAGAGCAAAGCCAGCTGTTTTGGAAAACGGTAAGTATTTAATAGCTTCAATCCTGATAGATCTATTGTGTCCGCCAGTACTATAACTCAAGTCTATTCGCTGCTTGCTGCCAATAAAATGGCCTCGGGCAGTATCTCTAACAAAAGCAGCTCCCAAGGTGAAGTATTTTCCACCCTTAAAATTGCTTTGCAAGAAATCAGCTCGTAATTCATATGTTTCTTTTTCAGCAATAAGCCATGGCAATGGTAAAATTTCCATTGCTTCAGCCAACTCGTCAGCCTGGATTTGCCAGTCTGGATGAATATACTTGGTATTATGAGCTCCTAAACTGAATTCTACTCGGTGAAATGCATCAAGGGGGTAGAAAGCAAAACTATTAAGTCCTTTCTGGTCTAATTGCAGGTATTTCAAAACATCATCCATTTCTGTTTGAGTATAACCAAAGAAACGTCCGAGATAGTAAGGATAGAGATAGTGAGTTTCAGAAGATGCCACAATCCCATATTGCATTCGTTTGCAAAGATTAACATAAGTTGTTGAAAAGTATGTGTATTTCCACCAAGAAAAGTTAGCATAATTTGCATAAAGTCTGTGATCTCCAGTAGAATCAGAAAGAGCAAGAGTGATGGAAGTGCGCTGACCATAATAACTATCAACTGCTCCTTGTCCGCTAATATAGGCTATATGAATGTTCTTTAGCGGTTTGTATTCTTCAATTTTTGTTTCATCAATTTCAATTTCTTCGATTTTTTGAGGTTCTGAAACTATTTTATTTTCCCTTAATAGATCTTTAACATCATCATTTACTGGTTGTTCAGGTGTAACGAGATGTAGATTATAATTGTATCGTTCTAGAAGATTCTTGTATCCTCGGCTACTAACTACTATAGTTTTGTCCTCTAATGGGCAGAAGGAACTAATGCCATAGAGCAAATCAGTCATTTGGCTGATTTTTACAGTTTGAATATCCAGAGCATAAATATTGGTAATTCTATGTTCGCCTCGGTCAGAAATGAAAAGGATTTGAGATCCATCCTTGCTAAAAGCAGGACGAGTTTCATTGCTGGGGCCAAAAGTCAGTTGAGTTTTTGTTCCAGTTGCCACATCTAAGCTAAAGAGTTTATTATAACCTTTAACATTAACCACATAGATAATCCTTCTTTCATCAGGGGACCAGACAGGCGCATAATCAAATTGTTCGTCATTGGTCAAATTTGTGATTGATTCAGTTTCTAAATTAAGCAGAAACAAATCACTTTGACCAGCTTCCAGGGCTGAGAAAACAACAGTTTTTCCGTCTTTAGACATTTCTGGAGATTCAGCCTGATCAAGGTCTAAGTCTATTTTCTTATAAACCTTTCCAACAAGCTTACTTCTACTTTTTCCTCGAAAGTCAGTTTTTAGTTTGGTAATTAGTTCAACAATAAAGAGGCTTCTTTTTTCACCGGTTCTGCTAAAGAAAAGTATATAATCTCCGTCTGGAGACCAGGAAATGCTTCTACCCGGACTATTAGGATTAGTAATAATCCACCAGCCATATTTATTCCAGCTAAGTCCCTTGGTTAGATTTCCTAATTTGGCTTCATCCTTTCTGCTGATTATTAGTATATCTAGATCAATTTCTCCACCTAGAGCACCAATCAAATCACCGTTTGGAGAAGCTACTGGCTCTATTACCCATCTTGGTATTTCTTTATTTGGATTTAAAAGATTTTCTTGCGCCAAGAGATTTCTGCCGTATTCATCGATTTCTTTTTTAACTGCTACTGAAGCTTTATATCTGTTTTTTAGATATAATCTGAATTTTCTGTTAAAGTCAGCAAAACCATTTTTCTGCAAAACTTCTTTGAATACTTTTTTCATTCCTCTGAAAGTGGGTTTGGCTTTTCTGAACTCGTGAACTATGTTCCGAAAAGCGTGTTCGCCGTACTCTTCTTCAATGAATTTCCAGAATTCCCGGGCAATTAAGTAATTGATTTCCCAGGAATGGGCAAGGCCTGGCACTGTCCAGTATTCAATCTGAGGAATATTGTCAGTTAAAACCAGCCACCGCAGAAAGTTTTCATATTCAGAAGGGAAAATATCTGGAATATATTGAGCCATTCCTTCAAGTAAAAACAATATCTGTTGAGACAGCTGTCTAACCTTTGAGTTAGCTGGACTGGGCCAGAGTTTTCCACCCCACCAAAGCGAGAATTGAAAGATGTGAGTCATTTCGTGGGTTGTAAGTTTCTGGGTAAATTCGTCTGTATAATCATCTCGAACAAGGACTACTCTCCATTGAATCATTTCAGCAAAAGCTGAGCCGCCAGGAGGACTTGTTGCGCCTATATTGCTCTGTTCATAGTCTGAGCGAGTTAGATAAAAGTATAGTTTAGCTCGACCGTGTTTTTCTGGAATTTCGTATCTTAATTTCTTGCTCACTGTTCTATAAGCTGTTTCTGCGTAGCGCACGCATTTCTTTAGGACCTTTTTTTCATAGTCTTCAAGGTCATCTTGATGAAGCCTTTTTTCTTCAGGGGTAATGTAATAGTAAATATCAACGTGTTCTGCTCCCTTGTAAACCTTCCAATCAAATTTATGCCAGCGAATCCAGTTTTTTCCGAATCCGTAAGAATAAATATCTTGGTACCACCTTTGAAGTTCTGGATACTGTGTCTGGGCCTTAGCTATTTGAGGCATTAAAGCCAGGGCGAATAAAACAATCAAACTCAAAATCAGAATTTTTCTTTTCATTTTCTTTCTCCTTTACCCCCGATGAACATTGGGGGTTTCATTTATTTTTTGTGTCAAAGGACACTGAACATTTCATATTATACTTTATTAAGAGAGTTGTCAATAGCTTAAGCTATTGACAATTACTTCGTATTTCGTTATAATACTATGTTAGAAATTAAGGAGGACTGAAATGTTTGAATGGTTTAAGCCATTGCTTTGTTTAGAGGGAGTAATTGGCATGGCAATTACTGTCATTTTAGTCTGGTTAGTAACCAGACTAGGAAAATGGGTTGAAAGAAATTCTTAAAAAAGCTGAGTTTGGATATTGGGCAAGCCAGTAAACCAAATTCAGCTTTTTCCATATTTTGAAGCTAAAATCCGCCACATAAGCTACGTACGTGAGCTATGTGGCGGATTTATTATTGAAATATTTTCACTGTTGTTTTTTTGAGGCCTTGTTTCAGGCCTTTCTCGATGATTTTAATGACTAGTTTGATTGCTTTTTGAATCAGTTTTTTTTCTTCTTTAGAAAATTTTGTTAGAACAAAATTTTCAGTATCGTGGCCTTGCTCAAGAGTTGGCTTAATTCCAATGCGAATTCGCACAAAATTTTTACTTCCCATTTCATCAATAATTGATTGAATTCCCTTGTGACCTGCTGATGTTATGTTTTTACTAACCCGGATAGTTTCCAGGGGCAGATCTATATCGTCATGCATGACGATTAAATTTCCAATTTCCAATTTCCAATTTCCAATTAATTTTTTCACGGATTTACCCGATTCGTTCATGAAAGTTAATGGTTTAGCCAGGATTATTTTTTGATTATCAAATGTTCCTTCCCATATTGCAGCGTTAAATTTTTCCTGCTTCTTATTAACCGTTAATTGTTCACTATTAATTAGTTCATCAATAACTTGAAACCCAACGTTGTGTCGGGTTTTTTTGTATTTTTTCCCAGGATTTCCAAGACCAACAATTAAAATCATAGATTTATTTTGCGAGATTACCAATATATTCCTGAATTTCTGTATAGTCATTTAGTCCCTTTTTAGGTCTGAGTATGTATGCCTTTGCGCTCCCAAGAATCATGTGGTCAGCAACCACTAAGCCGGTTGTTGGGTCAAGTACCTTAAATTCGGTTTTTTCAAGATTAATATCCCCAATTGTTTCCCAAAGGCTTTTTATATTGTATAAGGATAAATTAGTTTGAAAGTTATTTTTTAGAGTTTCCCAGATATTTAAAACAACGTCTAAATCTTGAATCGGGTGAAGCGAGGAAATTTGCTCTTTAAGGGCAATTAAGACTTTTTGTTGGCGAGACATTCGGGCAAAATCGCCGGTAGGTTCATGGCGGGTTCGGATGTATCTTAAGGCAGTTTCACCATTAAGATGCTGCTGTCCCTTTTTAAGAGTAAAAAGTTGGTAAGAATTATTAGGGCCTGGAAAGGCCGGGTCATAAATATTTTCTTCTACAGAAATGTCAATTCCTCCAACTTGGTCAATGATTTTTTTAACTCCTTGAAGGTCAATAGTAATATTATAATCAAAATCTAAACCAGTAATTTCTTTTAAGACACTTTGAACAACTTCTATTCCTTTTTGTTGATAAAGGGCGTTGATTTTTGTGTAAAAGTTTGTATTGGGAATTTTCACCACCAGGTCGCGGGGAATAGACAATAAAAATCCCTGCTTGCTTGTTTGATTAATGCTCATTACCATTAGAGTATCTGTCAAATTAGGGGCACTATTGCCTTTGCCAGGGATACCCAGGAAAAAAGCATTTATCCTATTATTCTCGTTTTCGTTCGGGATTACCAAGACGCGAGCCCCAAGAGGATTATTCGTAATTCGCCTAGGTTCATAATTCGCAAGGGAATTCGAAGAATTCCCAATTATAATCACTCTTTTTTTAGTAATTAATTTGGAAAGCGGGAGAACCAAAGCGAGCAGAACTAATATAGTTATTAGTGTGGTTAAAGTTTTATCCAAATTTACCCCGTTAGAGATTTTTTGTTCTTGCTTCATAATATTATTTTATGATCCCCTTATAGAAATATAGTAATCTCTAACGAGGTTCATATTTTCATTATACCATAATTTGTAGTACCTGGTTGTAATTGAGAAATTTTTATAGTATAATTATTATAGTAATATGACAGAAAAAGAAAAACAAAAAGAAAACGAGCCTAAAATTAAATTCTGGCGTTATGTTTTAAGCTTTGCTTGGGAAACAGCCAAAGTAGTTATTATTTCTTTGGTCATTATTATTCCCATTCGTTATTTTTTATTTCAGCCGTTTTTTGTTAGAGGCGCTTCAATGGAACCAAATTTTGAAAATGGCGAATACTTAATAGTTAATGAGATTAGTTATCGATTTCATGAACCCCGAAGAGGGGATGTAGTAATATTTAAATATCCAAAAGACCCTTCTCAGTATTATATCAAAAGAGTAGTTGGTTTGCCTAATGAAGTTATAAGAATCAAGGATGGGAATGTAATTATTTTTAACGAGCAGGACCCTTCTGGGTTCACTCTTGATGAATCAGCTTATCTAGAAGAAGAAGATAGATTTACTCCTGGAAATCTGGAAACAAATCTTGATGAAAATGACTACTTTGTCTTAGGAGATAATCGTCAGGCCTCTTCTGATTCCCGAAGATGGGGAGCTGTTCCCCGTCACTATATTATTGGTCGAGCTTGGATAAGGGCCTGGCCGTTTAATAAATTTGGGATACTTGATTAATATGCCAAGAGGAAAAAGAAAAAAAACAACAAAAAAAATAACGCCATCAAAACCCTCTTCGCGAAAGATGAAATTTCAAGCGCCAAAGGGGACTTTTGATATTTTGCCAAAAGAGCAGAAATACTGGGAACGAGTTAGGGGGGTGGCAAAACAATTAGCTACTGCCTATGGATTTTCAGCTATTAATACTCCTATTTTTGAAGATGCTCAGTTATTTATGAAAGGAACGGGCACATCCACTGATATTGTTCAGAAGGAAATGTACGCTTTTCACACTAAAGGAAGAGATCATTTAGCTCTTCGTCCAGAATTCACTCCCAGCGTAGTTAGAGCTTATATTCAGCACGGAATGAAGAATCGGCCTCAACCAGTTAAGTTATTTTCTATTGGCCCGCTTTTCCGCCATGAAAAACCTCAAGCCGGTCGCTTTCGCCAGTTTCATCAGCTTAATTTTGAAGTTATTGGAGATGCAACTCCCATCAACGATGTCTCACTTATTCAACTCGTTTCTCTTATTTTCAAAAAATTAGGCATTAAAGGAGTCATCCTCCAGATTAGCAGCATTGGCTGTCCTGAGTGTCGACCTGATTACAAAAAACTTTTAACTAGCTATTACCGAAAGCAAGCCAGAAAACTCTGTCGTTTTTGCCGAGAACGCCTAAAGACAAATCCTCTTCGTCTTCTTGACTGCAAAGAAGAAAAGTGTAGACAGTTAGCCGGCAATGCTCCTCAGGCAATTGATTATTTATGCGACGAATGTCATAATCATTTTAAAGAGGTTTTAGAGTCTCTTGACGAATTAGAGATTCCTTATATCCTTAATCCTTATTTGGTTAGGGGATTAGATTATTATACAAAGACTGTTTTTGAGTTTAAATTAGAGGGGCCGAACTCAATAGAATTAGCTGGCGGTGGTCGTTATGATGGATTAGTTGAGCTTTTGGGAGGAAAGCCAACGCCAGCCGTAGGAATAGCCGGAGGGATGGAAAGAATAATTTCCGTTTTAAAAGCTAAGGATATAAAAATTCCCCAGGAAGCTTTGCCCAAGATATTTTTAGTTCAATTAGGAAACTTGGCTCGGAGGAAGAGCCTTAAATTATTTGAAGAATTGCGGAGCAGAGGTTTGAAAGTGGCCGAAGCCTTAAGCAAGCCGAGCATAAAATCTCAACTCAAGGTTGCTGATAGATTAGGGGCTGACATTGCCTTGATTCTTGGGCAAAAAGAAGCATTAGAAGATAGTATTATTATAAGGGACATGAAATCAGGCGTTCAGGAAACAGTGTCATTTAATAAAGTAATTAAAGAGGTGAAAAAAAGACTTGCTAAGGGGTGAATTGGTTGATCGCTTCGCTTGGTTGATCACTCACTTCGTTCGTTTGGTTGAGATGGTTCGTATATACGAACGTATATACTATCGTATATACTATAAATATGGCACAAAAATTTGTTAGAAAATTACAAAAAGTGAGTAGCCACAGCTATTCAATTAACCTACCGAAAAGATTAATAGAAAAATTCGGCTGGCGCGAACGTCAAAAACTAGAAATTCTCTTCGGCGGCCGAAAGCATGATATTTTGATTAAGGATTGGAAGAAGAAAAAGAAATAAATCTATGAAAGAGAAAAAGAGATAGATTTGTCAATTCTATGTACAAAAAATATCATTTCGAAATTTTTAATAAAGTAATCCATTTCATCCATCATCCAAGGTCCGATGGCCGTCGGACCGATCATCCAAAGTTGCCGTAGGCGACTGGTCAACCGCTCGCGAAGCGAGCTAATATGGATTGTATATTTTGCAACATCATTAATAAAGAAATATCGTCTGATATTGTTTATGAAGACGCTAATTTTATAGCATTTAAGGATATTAACCCAGTAGCCCCGATTCATCTTTTATTAGTTCCCAAGGTTCATATTAGTTCATTTAATGATTTAAAAGAAAAACACAAAGACCTCATAGGCGATTTATTCTTATTAGCCAAAAAAATAGCAAAGCAGCAAAAAATTTCCCATGGCTATAAATTAAATTTTAATGTTGGTCGAAGAGGCGGCCAGATAGTCGATCATTTGCATTTACATTTGCTCGGCGGCTGGCATTAGACCTACGAATTACGAATATTAATCGAATTACGAATTCGCAATTCGCTTTTGATTCGTAATTCGGGAGGAATTATGGCTGTTGAAGTAAGAAAAAAAACAAGAGAAAGCACCAGTGGAATGTTAAGGCGTTTTTCCCGCAAGGTTCAGTTAAGCGGGATTTTGTTGTCGGCTCGAAAGGCGCGATTTCAAAAAAGGAAAAGGAGTAAAAATTTACGAAGAAAAGATGCTTTACGTCGGGAGAAAATTAGAAAGGAGAGAGAGAGAATGGAGAAATTAGGGTTACTTAAATAATAATCGCAGATACGCGCAGATTGGATTCGCTTCGCGAAATACGCAGAACAACGCAGATGTCAAATTTATTCAGCGTATATCAGCGTATTGCCGAAGGCACAAGATCGGCGCAAATCTGCTTCTACATGTTAAAAGAAAAAATAAATAACGAGCTAAAAAAAGCAATGCAAGATAAGAACGAATTGCTATTATTAGTGTTGCGAGGAATAAATGCGGCTATTCACAATAAAGAGATTGAGAAGAGAACGAAATTAAGCAAACAAGAAAAGGATATAGAAAAGTTAAAAGAACTAAGTAAATTAACTGAAGAAGAAGTAATGGAAGTGATTTCGAGTGAGGCTAAAAAAAGAAAAGATTCTATTGAAGAGTTTAAAAAAGGCGGACGAGATGATTTAGTAGAAAAAGAAGAAAAAGAATTAGAGATCTTGAAGAAATATTTACCCGAGCAAATGAGCGAAGAACAGATTAGAGAAGAGGCAAAAAAAGTGATTGAAGAAACTGGCGCTGCTGGTCCTCAAGATACTGGCAAAGTCATGGGCGCCCTAATGCCGAAACTCAAAGGCAAGGCCGAAGGAGGAGTAGTAAGCAAAATAGTCAGTGAGTTATTGAGGGGCGAGTTATGAAATTTGAAATTAATAATTTGACGAGAGGGAAAGTTGATAGGGGGTTTTTAGAAAAAGTCGTTGAAAAAACTTTAAAGATTTTGAAAATTAAGATACCAGGAATTAGTATAGTTTTGGTTGGAGATGCTAAAATAAAAGAGTTAAATAAGAAGTATCGAAAAAGAAATAAGGTGACGGATGTTTTAGCTTTTGATTATGGCGAGATATTTATTTGTTTGCCTCAAGCAAAAAGACAGGCACGTAAATTAGGCCATTCTCTTGAAAAAGAATTAGCAATTTTATTAATCCACGGCATTTTACATTTAGCGGGATATGACGATGAGACAAAAAAGGATTATAATAAAATGGTAAGAGCGCAAGAAGAAATATGGCAAGAACTAATATAATAACTGGCTTGGATATAGGAACCAGCAAAATAAGAACAGTAGTTGCTTCTTTCAAGCGAGAAGATGAAAAGCCCAGAATAATTGGAGTGGGCGAAGTTCCATCTAATGGAATGAGAAAGGGGATAGTTGTTGATATTGAGGAGGTTATTGATAGCATTAAAAAGTCAGTTGAGCAAGCCGAGTTAAATAGCGGAGTTCCTATTCAGCGCGCCTATGTGGGCATTGGAGGAAATCATATTAGCATCAGGGTTAATAAAGGATTAGTAGCAGTTTCTCGGGCCGATCAAGAAGTTTCCAGAGAAGATATATCGCGGGTTATAGATTCAGCTTCTGCCTTATCACTTCCCTCTAATAGGGAAATTCTTCATGTTATACCCCGAGAATTTAAGGTTGATGATGAGGAGGGGATCCAGGATCCATTAGGAATGACCGGAGCAAGATTAGAAGTAGATGCCTTAATTATTGACGGCTTAACACCATATATTAAAAATTTAGCAAAATGCGTTTCTAATTTAGGAATTAAAGTTGATGGATTAGTTTTAAATGTTTTAGCTGCTTCTCAGTCAGTTCTTAATAAGCGCCAAAAAGAGTTGGGGGTTTTAGTTTTAGATTTAGGAGGCGGAACAACTGGAATGGCAGTATATGAAGAAGGTAAGCTGCTTTACGCTCATATTTTACCTGTTGGGACTGCTCATATAACTAGTGATATTGCCATAGGTTTACGAACAGACACTGATTTGGCTGAAAATATAAAGTTGCAGTACGGTTCGGCTTTGCCTTCTGAAATTAAGAAAAAAGAGATTATAAATTTATCTGAATTAGACGAGAATGAGGAAGGAACAGTGAATAAGCGAGAAGTTGCTAAGATAATTGAAGCTAGAACGCAAGAGATTTTTGATTTAGTTAATCGGGAATTAAAGAAGATTGGCAAACAGAGACTGTTGCCAGCTGGAGTTGTTTTAGTTGGCGGGGGTTCCTTAATGCCAGGGATAGTTGAGATTGCTAAAAAAGAACTCGGCCTACCGTCTCAAATGGGTATTCCTTTTGAGGTGGAGGGGATTGTAGAAAAAGTTGATAATCCAGCTTTTGCTACTGCCACTGGTTTAATCCTTTGGGCATTAGAGCTTGAGAGGAGCGGTGATGAAGGGTTAACTTTTTTGCCGGGTGTTCCCTCGGCCTCGGCTACGGTTGGTAAAATAAAAAAGTGGTTCAGGGCCCTTTTGCCGTAATTTCACTTGCCATAAAGTTTTTATTAGGATAAAATAAATTACAAGATTAACCCCAATGTTTAAATGTTTTGATCGGTCAACTTTTAATTTTTAATTTTTAATTTTTAATTTGACTGAGCGAAGCGAAGAAATGTGCCTCAAATTAAACCCGAAATTGAAACTTTTGCCAAAATCAAAGTAATTGGTATTGGAGGAAGCGGCGGAAACGCTATTAGTCGAATGATAGCCTGCCGTATAAAGGGAGTAAGTTTTGCCGCTGTTAATACTGATGTTCAAGACCTTCATTACAGCAATGCCTCAGAAAAGATTCATATTGGAAGGGAACTAACCAAGGGTTTGGGCGCTGGGATGAATCCAGAGCTTGGCCGTCAGGCTGCTGAAGAAAATAGAGAAGAAATCCGCGACGCCTTAAAGAATCTTGATATGATTTTTATTACTTGCGGTCTTGGCGGAGGAACTGGCTCTGGCGCTAGTCCTGTTATTGCTGAGGAGGCAAAAGATCTTGGTGCTCTTACAATAGCCGTGGTAACTAAACCGTTTAGCTGGGAAGGAAATCAGCGGGCCCGAATTGCCGAAGAAGCTTTTGAGCAACTTAGAGAAAGAGTTGATACTTTAATTACTATTCCTAATGATAAAATACTCCAAGTAATTGATAGAAAAACTTCTTTAATTAATGCTTTTGCTGTTGTTGATGATGTTTTAAGACAAGGCGTTCAGGGAATTTCTGATTTAATTACCACCCCTGGATTAGTTAATGTGGATTTTGCTGATATTAAGACAATAATGGAAGGCGGCGGCCCAGCTCTAATGGGAATTGGCCGGGCAACGGGTAGCGATCGGGCAGTAGAGGCAGCGCGGGCAGCTATAAATTCTCCTTTATTAGAGCTTTCTGTTGATGGAGCCAGAGGAGTGCTTTTCTGCATTAGCGGTGGCTCAGATATGGCAATGGCTGAAGTTAATGAAGTAGCCCAGACAATTACCGAATTGATAGATCTAGAAGCAAAGGTAATTTTTGGAGCCATTATTGATGATAAGTTGAGAAAAGGGGAAATAAAAGTAACTGTTATTGCTACTGGATTTGAAGAATCAGGACCGACCCCAGCTTTGCCATTAGAGAAAGAAGAAAAAGGGATAGAAAAATTTTCTTTTATTAAAGATAAAGACGAAGAGGATAAAAAAAAGAAAAACAATGATCTAGACTTAATTGAACCGCCGGAAAACGATGAATGGGATATTCCGGCATTTGTGAGAAGAAAGAAGAAAAAGTAATTTGACTAAATGAAGTCAAATATTTTGCTGGTAATTTGCCTGGTTTTTATCGGAGGGTTGTTTGTAGTATTAGTATTTGAAACTCCTAAACCTGTTTGGGAGTTTTTATTTTTTAGATATGGAGAAAATCATGTTAGTTATTATAATGACTTGGATGAGAAAATTAGTTTTATCGGAGAAATAGTAAAAGAGCCGGATAAAAGAAGCAGTAATACAAAGTTAACTATTCAAACAGAGCAGGGAAAAGTTTTAATAACAACAAGAAGATATCCAGAGTATCAATATGGCGACGAATTAATAATAACAGGTAAATTAAAAACCCCGGAAATTTTCGAAGAATTTAATTACCAGGGTTATTTAGCTAAGAATGGGATTTATTCAGTAATTTATTATCCAGAAATTGAGCCAACTGGAAAAAATTTTGGCAATTTTTTTTATAAAGCAATTTTTTCTTTTAAAGACAAAATAAAACAGGCAGTGGAGAAAATTATGCCAATGCCCGAAGTCGCGATTTTGGGCGCACTAACTCTTGGAAATAAGAAGGGCTTAACAGAAAACCTAAAAGAACAATTAAATATAACTGGCACTCGCCATATTGTTGCGATTTCTGGAATGCATATTTTAATAATCACTCAAGCCTTAATGTATTTATTAATCGGCGTTGGCCTTTGGCGGGGCCAGGCGTTTTATTTTGCCTTAGCAATACTTATTCTTTTTATAATTATGGTTGGCGCACCAGCTTCAGCAGTCAGGGCTGGAATAATGGGAGGCATTTTGCTCTTTGCTCAGAAAATTGGTCGGTTGGGTAATTCTGGTCGGGCTATAGTTTTTGTTGGAGCAATAATGCTGGCTTTAAACCCCTTGCTTCTGAAATTTGACGTTGGTTTTCAACTTTCTTTTTTAGCAGTTTTGGGCATTATTTATTTAAAACCGATTTTTGATGATTGGTTAAACAAAATATTGCCGCAAAAATTTAAAACTTGGTTAGATGAAGGCAAGCTTAGAAAAGAGACTAAAAGCATTGTTGCTATGACCCTTGCTGCTCAGATTGCAACTTTGCCAATTTTAATTTACAATTTTGGCAGAGTTTCTTTTATTTCTCCATTGGCCAATGTTCTGATTGTGCCAGCTCTGCCCTATATTATGGGAGCTGGTTTTATTTTTTCTCTGGGATCAGTTCTATGGCTCAGTTTGGGAAAAATTCTAATTTGGCCAGTCTGGCTTTTATTTGCCTATATTACTAAGCTCGTCGAACTCCTTTCCAAAATCCCTTTTGCTGGCAAAGAAATCTCCAATATTCATTGGGTTTGGTTAGTGAGCTATTATATTCTACTAATTGGATTTTTGTGGTGGTATAGGAAACACAAAAGCCGGCAGATTCCTCTGTCGGCTTAGGGAAATTTTATTTTTTCTTACTCTTTAAGATGATGCTTTCGCGCCAAATCTTCTAACATGCTAATAGCGCCACCAAACTCACAGTAGAATGGTGTCGAACTACTGCGTTCGAAGTGTTCTACTATAAGAGTAAAGCTTTTCTGAATAAGATCTTTTTTAACGCTGACGTAGATTTTTTCTAAAGGAAGCACAAATTTTCTTTCTTGATAATAAGACGGCGCTTCTGGAGTTTCAAAAATACAAATTCCTTCCTTGTCTAATTCAGAAATAATGCTCCTAAAGATTTTTCTCGCCTCGTTTTCAATCTCGCATTCGTCTTTTCCCTTTATCTGTCTTTTAAAAATTCTTTTTATTTTCATCTCACCCTCCTATCTAGATTTTGTGGCAATATTTTTTAAAGAATTTTCTTATTTTTCTTACAGCTGTTCTTGCGGCTGGTTCGTCATCACCCCAAGCAAAAACCCAGGGGGGTATGGAATTATTTTCTAGAAAAGAATCATATTCTTTTAGGCATTCCTGTGCTTCTTTATATCCATCATCCTCATAATCGCTAACCCACAACCATCCCCAGCGCAGAAAGATAACCAGGCATTTTACATCTTCTATTTTTTCCTTAATACAGTTTTTTAATGAGTAATCGCGGTCTATAATTCCAATAATTCCTGCCTTTATTAATTTTTTACTATACTTACTGTCTATGTATGCACTTGAGATAACCCCCTCATCATTATGATTAAATCTGCGTCCGTAAAAAGAAAAATTGAATCCAACAAAGCCAAGGTGCTCTAGGATTTTAGGTGTTATTTTAATTTTGGGTATATTAACTTTAAAAAGTACGGGCGCATGTTCTGTTTTGCTTTTATTCATTTAATCATTCTCCCTTTGTTTATTTATTAAGTTGTTAAACAACAACTTCAATTGAAGTTAGCATAGTTACTAATTTATGTCAATATTTAAAAACAAATTATTTAGAATTTTCGCTATTGTTTTTGTGGCGCTGGTTTTGGCGTGGGGTTGGGTTTTTGTTGAGGAAAGGCAGGAATTTTTGGAGATTGATTTTTATGATATTGGGCAGGGTGATGCGATTTTTATAGAGACGCCAGATGGAAAACAAATTTTGGTTGACGGTGGGCCGGATTTAACAATTTTAGAAAAATTAGGCAGAGAACTGCCTTTTTGGGATAGATATATTGATTTAGTAATTTTAACCCATCCTGAACACGATCACATTAGCGGATTAATTGAAGTAATTAAGCGTTATGAAATTGGTAGCATCTTAACCACTGGCGTTGTTCGAGATACTGCTGAATACAGAGAATGGCAACGAGTTATTGAAAGAGAAAATATCCCCCTCTTGATTGCCCAAGCTGGTGGGATAATTGATTTAGGAGATAATATAAAGCTTTTTGTTTTACATCCCCTTGAAAGCTTAGCTGGCCAAAAAATTAAAAGGGTTAATAACGCTTCGATTGTTGCTCAGTTGGTTTATAAGGATTTTGAGCTTTTACTAACTGGCGACATTGAAAAGAAAATAGAAAAAGAATTGGTTGGTTCTGGAATTAACTTGCAATCAGATATTCTAAAAATTCCTCATCATGGCAGCAAAACCTCAACTACTGAAGAATTTTTGAGTGCAGTTAGTCCTATTATTGCCATAATCCAAGCCGGTAAAGACAATTCTTATGGCCATCCTCATCAATGTGTATTAAATACACTAAGCGATGTTGTTACTTTTTGCACTGCTCAACACGGCGATATCGAAATTCTAACTAACGGAGCCAGTTTTCGAATCAGGTAAATAAAATTCTGGGCATTGTCCTTGAACGGGTTAGGAGCCCGAGCGGGCATGGTTCGACCCCGCCGCTGCGGGGGAGAGAGCGAGGGCGTATCCCTGAGCGAGCACGCTGGGCGAGCGAGGAAAGTGAGAGGATGATACCTAGAATTTTATTTAAGAAAAGCGCCGAGCAAAAGAAGCTCGACGCTTTTAAGTTTAGTTTTTTGTGTTTTTATATATTTTTTTTATCGCCCCTACAATTTTTCCAGCAAGTTCCTCAACATTTTCATTGAAAGATGGAAAATAGATAAATTCATTAAGCCTTCTGGACAGCATTAGATTTAGTCCTTTATCCTCTCCAGAGCCTCGGAAATCAGTCCGGATACCAATAGTTTTTTTCTGCAGGATTTTGGCAGCAATAAACTCTCCGGATGTTCCGCTATCACTATCAGCTCCGTCTAAAATTGCCATCACGATGTCAGCATTGCCAACTTTAACAAAGAGCAGGTCGTCGTGCAGCAAGTCCTTTTTGTGTTCTTCTGAATATCTATTGTCGCTTAAGATTTTTTCTGCTATATCTTGAGGAAATAATATTCTGATTTTTAATCCTTGGGCTTTGGCTATTTTCTCTATTGCTTTTTTAAGCATACGATTCCAAATTCGTTCAGCTTGAGTAAATAATGGTGCAGCAAAATAAATTTTTATTTCTTTCATTTTCGCTCCTTTTCTTTTTTAATTCTTTCTATTCTTTTTCTGGCTTCTTGCTTGCTTTCTTTGTAGGTTTTTAGTTTCTTGGGCGGAGAGGGTTTTCGAAGAAACTGGCATACAACACCGCAATCCGAGCCCCTGACTTTTCTGCTAAGTCTCCTGTAAACCAGGAGAAGAACAATTACAATAAGTGAAATAAAAAACAGTTCTTTCATTTCTTTCTCCCTATAAGGCCGAGCCTCTGGGCTTTAGGCCTTTATTCTTTAAAATTTCTTCCACCCTTTATTTTAAAAGGTTATATCTTTTTCTCGTGTTTGCATAAGATAAAAGACGATCCCTGATTGCTATTTTTCCCGGCGGGACGACAACATTTTTTAAGAACTGATTTCTTGTCCAGTCTAATTCCGAACCGTCTGGCAGCTGGTTCCAGGTATGCCAACCTATAATTTTTATCAAGGCAGTTTTAAGTTGTCCCCCAAAATAATCTTGAACTATAAGCGCCGTTACGCAACATTGTCCCAGACTAGGCTGGTTAGTATCCAGTAAATAGAGAACCCCCTTTTTATATTTGTATGTTGTTTCTTCTGACCAGGATTTTTCTAAAGCCTTTTTCAGATCTTTCAATGTTATTTTTTTCACTTATATCTCCCTAAAACAAAATTTATTTTGTTCGGGCCGAACCCAACGGGTTCTAGGCCTATTCAAATTTCAACGAACAAGATTTCTTTACAGATTAGCATAGTTGATTAAATTTAGTCAAGTTGGTATACTGGAAATATGCAAGATGTTAGAGAAGAAAAAACAGTTGTCCTAATAAAACCCGATGGCGTTAAACGCGGGCTGATTGGCGAGATAATTAGTCGGATTGAAAAACGAGGGCTTAAGATAATTGCCTTAGATATGATTTGGGCAACAAAGGAGCAAATAGATGAACATTATCCAAAAGACGAGAAGTGGATAACCCGGCTTGGAGAAAAAACCAAAGAAACTTATGAAAAATATGGATTCAATATCAAAAAAGAATTAGGAACTACTGATTCAAAAAAGATTGGTGCAATGGTTCGGGGTTGGCTGATTGATTTTATGACTTCCGGCCCATTAGTTAAAGTAATAGTTAAAGGAGTTCATGCCATTGATATGGTTAGAAAACTTTGCGGCAATACCATGCCAGCCTTAGCTGAAATGGGAACAATTAGGGGTGATTTTTCTGTTGATTCAGCAGCAGCTGCTAACCGAAGCAGGCGTTCAGTTCATAATATTATTCATGCTTCAGAAACCGCCGAAGAGGCAAAACATGAAATGGCATTTTGGTTTTCCCCAGAGGAGATACATGATTACAAAAGAGCAGAGGATGATATAATGTTTTAGATAGGATAGCGTTATCCACAGCTCGACTTGCAATTTTATTTGAACTTGGTATAATTAAAATGGTTCTGTTGCGTAGGTCTTTCTAGTACGATTTTGGGTCAAACTTTTTTATCTAGGGAGTCTTATATCTGGTCCGACCTCGGTTGGACTATGCAGACACCCACCTGGATTTTTGCCAGAAACTCACTGGAAAGCAGCAACAGAGCCGTTAAAAATCCCCTCCGATGTACATAGGAGAGGATTTTTAATTAATAATTTTCTATATTAGAATTACTTCTCTTTAATTCCAGCAGCGCATAGTTTTTCAAAATCTTTTACTGATTTCTCTTCCCCAACAACTACTAAAATATCTTTTTCTCTAATTTCGTAATCTGCTGCAGGAAATTCTCTGGTAACTATCAATTCTTCTTCTTCTCCTTCGCGAGCTTTTCTAGTCATTCTTTTAATTAACAAAACAATAATATGATGTTTGGCTCTAAGATCTAACTGCTGCAGACTTTTGCCAATTAATTTATTTTCTAGCTTTACTTCAACTTCAACCAAAACATATTCGTCGCCCAATTCAATATACTCGCGAACAGGGGCAGTAAGAATGCTTTTGCCTATTCTGACGCCCATATCTTCTTCTGGCAGGATTACTTTTTTAACTCCCAAAGCTCTAAGAATTCTAGCATGTGAATTAGAATTGGCTCGGGCAATAATTTCTTTAATCCCCATCTTTTTAAGGAGAACAACAGTTAAAAGGCTGGCTTGCACATTGTCTCCCATGCCTACCACTACTGCATCTACGTTTTTAATGCCGCTTGCCTCTAATGCTTCTTCGTCAGTGCTGTCTAGCTTAAGAACTTCAGTAAGAATATTTTGAGTTTTTTCAATCATATCCTCATCTTTATCAATGCCCAATACTGAGACTCTTTCTTCAGCCAGAGTTTCGGCTACTTTAAAACCGAATTTTCCTAAACCAATAACAGCAAATTGTCTTTTTTTAGCCATAGTTTTAATTTTATCCTATCCCTATTTTTTCTTGGGGATAAGTTATTTTTGGAACCCTTGGAGCTTTAGCTAAAAGAAATGCCAGAGTCAAAGGGCCAAGCCTTCCTACTAACATTAATATAACAAAAATTATCTTTCCTGTATAGGATAATGCAAAGGTCAAGCCGGTTGAAAGACCTACTGTGCCAAAGGCAGAAGTTGCTTCAAAAGCAATATCTTTAAGAGGCGCTCCTTCTTCAGTCAGGGTAAGTAGAAGCCAGAAAAAAACGAGGACTAAAAAGGAAAGAACAACAATGGCCATGGCTTTGCGGATATTTTCTTCTGGTATACTTCGTTTAAAGATATATCCTCTCTTTCGTCCCTTTAGAATACTAATAATCATAATAAGAAGCAAAACAAAGGTAGTAATCTTGATGCCCCCTGCAGTTGAGCCGGGCCCCCCGCCAACAAACATTAATCCCATAAGAAAGAAGCGAGACGGAATAGATAAATCACCAACATTTACTGTGCTAAAACCAGCTGTTCTGGCTGTAACTGATTGAAAATAGGAAGCTAATAAAGCTTCACGTGACGAATATCCAGCCCAAGCATCTGCTCGTTCAAGGGTGTAAAAAAACCAAGCTCCCAGGACAATAAGGACAATGGTTGCCGTTAGAACAATCTTGCTATGAAGACTTAACTTGCCCGGTCTTTTATTTTTGAAAAAATGACGCAGCCAGTCCCAGAGGTTAACTAATACCATAAAACCAAGTCCTCCAACAATAATTAAAAGAGTAATAATTATATTCATCGAAAGATCTTCTCTGTACTGCATAAAGCTGTCACTAAAAAGAGAAAACCCGGCATTAGCAAAAGCGCTAATTGAATGGAATAAAGCATGAAAGAAATCATTCGGCCATTTATAAAAAAACAAAATTAAAGCCCCGATAAGCTCAATGCTAAAAGTAAAAATAACCAAAAGCTTAACTAGGCGCATAGCTTCGGTGGTAAATTTAGTGCTGAATATATTTTTTATATTAATCTGTTGGGCTAAACTGATTTTTTTTCCCAAAATAATAATAAAAAAGACGCCCGCACTCATAATTCCGATGGCGCCTAATTGGATAAGGATAAGTATAACAATTTGTCCAAAACGAGAAAAATAAGTGGCTGTATCTTTGACAAGGAGTCCAGTAACGCAGGTGGCCGAAGTGGCTGTAAAAAGAGCATCAGGAAAGGATATGGGCTGGTTGTCTGTTACGGCTTGTGGCAGAGATAAGAGAGTCGAACCAATCGCAATGATAATTAAAAAGCCCATGAGTAAACTGAGCCCTGGCTTTTTGGTCCAAATTCTGATAAATTTTTGTGAAAACATTTACTTTTTCCCTTGTTTTTGTTTCTGTATATATCTTTTTAAAAATTTGAAAAATTCTCCAGTGCTTTCAAAAATCTGGCTGCTGAAATAAACCAAAAATGGACTTTTTAGTTTGCTCGGAAAGATTAGCCAAACATCTTTATTGGTTTCATGGGCCTCTCTTAATTCATTGATCACGCCAGGAGAGGAAACAATGATTGGAAAGTATGCAATCACTTTTTTGCTTTGTTTGATTATCCAGTAAAGATCTTGATTAACTGTATGATGGTAGGATGCCAAATCAAAACTTTTTCCTATAAGTATGTCCAGCTTCAAAGGATTAAAAACAACAAAGTATTTATCGAGCTCTTTTACAAATCTGTTAACTTTTTCCTGGTCGGATTTTTTCTTAAGATGAGTTATAGGCATACACACATAAACTGGTTCAACCCAAGGCTCAAAGACTAGTCGATAAAGAGTATCAATTGGTTGAAGAACTGAAATTACATAAAATGGCCTTCTATCAATCTCAGCCCAACTGGCACTCATTTCCACTTCTACGTTTTGCCAGAGTAAAATTTCTTGAAGGGTAAGTTTTTGGGATTTCCATTGCTGTCTGGAATTAAGCGTTTTTAATATATCGGTTGCCTTATTAAAAAGAGTAACAAACATATCAGGGTTTAATTTGTTCAGATAAAATCTATCGTAAGCCCGCATAAATCTTTTTTTCCAGAGGAAGATGCTGTGGATGCTGATAACAACAGCGTCGTTTTCTTTGCGGTCTTTAGGTAAATTAGCCAAGATATTTTCAAAAACCGCTCCTCTTATAGCATTGATTACTGAAGGGTTAGCATTAAGAATGTTCTCGTGAGTGAGATGGATTCCAACTTTTTTAGCATGGTCAAAAAGCATCTGGCCAACATGATAGGTTTTAACCTTTTTGCCCAGTTTTTTGGCATATTCTGCTAAGCCATTCAAATAATCTTTTCTTCCTGAGCCCGATATACTTGTAGCAATGATTAGCATAATGAATAACAATTAACACTTAACAATCAACACTTTTAGTTTAGCTTAAAATAAAAAAAAGAGCAAGTCTTTATGTTGCTCTTTAACTTTTCTGGTTCTGGCAACTTCCAATTGTGCTTTTTCATAATCTCCAAAGCATCTTTTCTGAAAGGACAAAGTAGACATATTTTAATACCTTTCTGGATATTGCTTCGGCATATTCTTTTTACATGTTCAGTAAAATCCTTTTCTGTTGCTTTAATTATCATTATTTACTCCCCTAAAATAAAATTTGTTTTGTTCGGGCCCTAGCTCGGCCCCAACGGGTTTAGGCTTTTTAAAGAACGATTTTAAGATTTTATGTTAACACAATCAAAATTTTTTACAAGAATAAATTCCGTATTTTTTCCGATCGAGATAAATACGGAATTAAATATTTTCATAAAATAGAATAAATACTATCTGAGCTTATCTAGCCAAGACCAATTTTTTTAACTAATAATAATTCCACATGCGGCTCAAGCCTATATCTTTTAATCAAATCTTTTGTTTCATTTAACACATCATATGGGCAAACCCAGATACTTCTTTGAAGTTTTTTGTAGCCTAAATATTGAAGATTTTTTCTAAACATATCCCTTTGCTTTCTTTTCTTTTCCGGAATATCAAAAAGAACCATCTGCCATTTTTTATCTATCCTTCGTTTCTTATCTGCCAGTCTCATTTTTATAGTAAAAACTTTATCTATTCCTTTAGGCGTAAGCATAACAGCTGAATCATTTTTGATTTTAATAGTTTTAATATATCCGCCCTGCTTAAGATCATAAACCAATTTGGCAAAATTCTTTTTCTTTTTTTTGCATTGAAATTCCCAGTTACTCTGAAAGAGTTTAATTTCAGGCCAGCTGAATTGTTCAAGTCTTCTGAATCCATAGGGTTGATCAGTTATAAAAAAGTTTAATATTTCTTCAGCTGCATCTACAAAATTAAACAGCCCCCAAAGAAATTTTTCTGTAACAGGAAGTTTAATTGGCATAAATTTAGACTATATATTTTAGACTATATTAGATCTTCCGTATTTATCTCGATCGGATTAAATACGGAATGATTAAATTTAAATTAAGTTACGTAGAGTTTATTTCTCCCAATCCTTAATAATAATCCTAATAAAGAATACCAGATAAAGAATACCAGATAAAGAATACCAGCATTAATCCCGGTATTAATCCCGGGATTCTTTTTTCTCAAAAGACTTCGGGTTCAGTAAGGCTTAATATTAACCAGTAGAGCCTACCCCGCCGCGCGAATTATAAGTATTTTTTGCCATCTTTTCAAATTTCGCCTTGGCAATCTTTACAGGTATTGCCTGGGCCAACCTTTCCCCTTTTTTAACTTCGACCTCTTTGTCGGTTATGTTTAAAAGTTCGAGCTTCAACTCATCGTCAGGGCCGCAATAATCCTGGTCCAAAATCCCCACACCATTTGCCAAAACCAATCCTTTTTTAATCGGTAAACTACTGCGAGCCGCAATCATTAACATATAACCTTTTGGCACTTTAACAATTATATTTGCCGGCACTAATTTAATTTCCTTTGATTTTATAACCGTGTCTTCCCGCGCGTATAAATCAAAAGCAGCCGAACCATTTGTTTGATATTTGGGCACAGATAAATCAGGGTCAATTAAATGAATTTTGAGTTTCATAAACCTTAGCTAACTGTCTTTCAGGGGTCTTTCAATTTCCTTGACACAAATCGGGACGCCGGGAATTGAACCCGGATCACGAGGCCCCCAGCCCCGCATACTAACCATTGTACTACGCCCCGGCAAGTCTGACTTACCCCGCTACTTCATTTTCATCATTGCCTTAATACATTTTGCACATGCCCTTACCCTTCTTCCTGATGGTAATCTTACCCATTGAAGATTGGGGTATTTTCTTTTTTTGCCGGTTGGGTTATACTTACCACGAAGTTTTTTTCTAATAACCACAACCATTGATTTTTTTCCACATAATGGACAAACATTAGCCATAGTCTTTTATATGATATCCTAATTTTATTCTTTTTGCAACAATATGGTAGAATTCAAAATATTTCTATATATTATCATAATCTTTTCTGCTATTTTTCATGAATTTTTTCATGCCTGGATGGCAAATGTTCTTGGTGATCCGACTGCTAAATATGCTGGCCGTTTGACTTTAAATCCCTTAAAGCACATTGACCCAATGGGAACAGTGATAATTCCTCTTTTCTTGTTGTTTTTTGTCGGGGGATTTATTGGTTGGGCAAAACCAGTCCCTTACAATCCCCATAATCTCCGCGATCAAAAATGGGGTTCAACAAAAATCGCCCTTGCTGGCCCAGGAGCTAATTTTCTACTTGTCTTAATTTTTGCTCTTATTTTTCGCCTTGTACCAATTGGGGGATCTTTTTATATTGCTATTTCTTGGATTATTTATATTAATGTTTTTCTTGCTCTTTTTAATCTTATTCCGATTCCTCCTCTTGATGGTTCAAAATTAATAATGGATCTTTTCCCAAAACAGTCCCAAAAGTTTTCACAAATGGGTTTTATGGGAATATTTTTAGCTCTTTTTATTGCTATTCTAATTCTTCCCCCAATTGCTCAGTTTATTTATAAAATTTTTGTTGGAACAACGTTTATCCCTTATATATTTTAAAGGTTTGACAAAAATCCTATAATTTTTTAAGCTTTAAGAAGAACGGATATGAATATTGGCATTATCGGACTTATTTTAATATTAATCGGCTGGATCCCCCAGACAATAAAGGCAATTCGCGAAAAATCTGGGATGGATTTGAGATTTGCCATCATGTATACCACTGGTTGTGTGCTTTTGACTATTTATGCAGTTAAAATTAATGATTGGATTTTTATTATCTTAAATGGCGGGGCTGCTATTTTAAGCGGGATTTCCCTAATCTATTCTCTAAAAAATCCTAAAAAAAAAGAAAAAAGAATAAGTTAGTTGTTTTTTAATAATTTAATTAAGGAGGTGTTTATGTTAAGCATAAAAGACATGGTCTTTATGGCATTCATTGTCATGGCTTTTGTAGTTTGCGTTAAATTTAGTCAAAAATATTGCAAGAAATTAAATTTGAAATGGTGGAAGTTGTTTTTAGAACTTTTTGTAATTGGCTTTATATTTTATATCAGTATTTTAGCATTTGGTTTATTCGGCGCGGAGCTGACAGGGCTAGAAGGGGATATGTGGCTCTTTGAGGTATTGATTCTATTAGTAATTCCGGGTTTATTCGTAGTAATTACTCAATTAGTAATCCCGGCTATTATGAGAAAAATCTATAAAAACTACGAAGAGGAGGGCGGGCGTCGCCTTTTACTTTTACATTGTCTTGTATTTAATAGATTTTACAAAATTACGATTCTGGCTAATGCATTACATTGGTTAACATCCAAAATTTTTTAACAAATACCGGTAATTGCAAATTGCCGGTATTCTTGTTGACTCCGACGTTACGTCGGAGTTGACAGAAAACAAAATATTTGCTAATTTTAGAAATACATATTAAAATTTTAAACATATGTGTCCTACGATACATCAATTAATCAAAAGACCGAGAAAAAAGATAAAGAAGAAACCTAAGGTCCCGGCCTTGCGGAGGGGTTTTAACATACTTAAAAATAGACCAGCCAAGTATCACGCCCCATTTAAGAGAGGTGTTTGCATTAAGGTGACTACTGTAACTCCTAAAAAGCCGAATTCTGCTCTTCGAAAAGTAGCCCGGGTCCGACTTACCAATGGAATGGAAGTAACTGCTTATATTCCCGGCGAGGGTCATAATCTTCAAGAACATGCTGTAGTTTTAATCCGAGGAGGGCGAGTTAAAGATTTGCCAGGAGTTCGTTATCATGTTGTTCGGGGAGTGTTGGACACTGAAGGAGTAGAAGGAAGAAAACAGCGGAGATCAAAATATGGGACGAAAAGAGAGGGCGCAACGGCTAAACCGAAAACAGGAGAAAGTGGCGAGGAAGGACCAGCAGAGGAGTCAAAAAAAGAAACTAACCCCGAAGAATAAAATTATATGAGAAGAAAACAAGCTATCAAAAGAGAAATTGCCCCAGACCCCAAATATAATGATGTAAGATTAGCAAAGTTTATTAATAATGTGATGAAGGGGGGTCAAAAATCCGTTGCTCAACGGGTAGTTTATAATGCTTTGAAAATTATAAAGTCTAAAATCAAAGCCGAGAAACCTTTAGAAATTTTTAACAAGGCCATAGATAATGTTTCTCCTGTGTTAGAGGTTAAATCTCGACGAGTAGGAGGAGCTAATTATCAGGTTCCCTATGAAGTAAGAGGAGAGAGAAGAGAGGCCTTGGCTATGCGCTGGATTATTGGAGTAGCTAAAAATAAAAAAGGCAAGCCAATGGCAGAAAAACTTGCCCAGGAATTCATTGATGCCTCTAAAAATGAAGGCGAGGCAATTAAAAAAAGACAAAATGTTCACCGAATGGCTGAGGCCAACAAGGCTTTTGCCCATTTCGCGTGGTAGGGTTCATGAGGCAATATTCGATAGATAAAAACAGGGACATAGGTTTTATTGCTCACATTGATGCTGGCAAAACAACCGTTACTGAACGGGTGCTTTTTTACACCGGCATTTCTCATAAAATCGGCGAGGTTCATGAGGGGAAAGCAATTATGGACTGGATGGCCCAGGAAAAAGAGAGAGGCATTACTATTACTTCTGCTGCTACTACTTGTTTTTGGGCGCCAGGCGAATATTTGACTAAAGAAAAAGAAAACGAATACAGAATTAATATTATTGATACCCCGGGCCATATTGATTTTACCGCCGAAGTCCAAAGATCTTTAAGGGTTTTGGATGGGGCTGCAGTTATTTTTGATGGAGTCGCTGGCGTAGAATCCCAGTCAGAAACAGTTTGGCGTCAGGCTGATAAGTTTAAAGTTCCAAGAATATGCTTTGTAAATAAACTGGATAGAATAGGCGCTGATTTTGAAAAAAGTTTTCAATCTATTTTAGAAAAATTAACGCCAAATGCAGTTAGGTTACAAATTCCTATTGGCTTGGAGGGCAAACACCAGGGAGTGATAGATCTTTTATTTCAAAAGGCCTATTATTTTGAAGGAGAGCAGGGAGAAGAAGTGATTGAAAAAGAAATCCCCGAAGAATTAAAACAAGAAGCAGAAAAACGAAGAAGCGAATTAATTGAGAGAATTGTTGAACATGACGATAAATTGATGGAAAAATACTTAGCAGGGGAAGAAATCAGCATAGACGAGCTTAGGAAGATCTTGCGAAAGGCAGTAATTGACTATAAATTAGTCCCGGTTTTTTGCGGCTCATCTTTAAAAAATAAAGGAGTCCAGCTCTTGATTGATGCCATAATATATTATTTGCCTTCTCCTACAGATTTGCCTTCAGCGCAAGGGCTTGAACCAAAAACCGAAAAGGCATTATCCCGGGAAGCAAAAGACGATGCTCCTTTTTCTGCCTTGGCATTTAAAGTTGCCACTGATCCTTATGTTGGCAGTTTAACCTATTTTCGGGTTTATTCTGGAACATTGGTTGCTGGTTCTTATGTTTTAAATTCTATAAGCGGGCAAAAAGAAAGAATAGGACGAATATTACGAATGCATGCTGATAAACGCGAGGAAGTAAAAGAAATATATGCCGGAGAAATTGGCGCAGCAGTTGGATTAAAGGGCACGACCACAGGAGACACTTTATGCGATCCAAGTAATCCTATTGTTTTAGAAAAAATTACTTTTCCTGAACCAGTTATTTCTATTTCTATTGAGCCAAAAACTAAAGCCGATCAGGAAAAAATGAGTTTAGCTCTAAAGAGATTAGCAGAAGAAGATCCAACCTTTAAGATAAAAGCTGATGAAGAAACCGGTCAGACAATAATTTCAGGAATGGGAGAATTGCATTTGGAAATTTTAGTGGATAGAATGCTTAGAGAGTTTAAAGTAGATGCCAATATCGGCCGCCCCCAAGTAGCTTATAAGGAAACAATCAAGAAAATGGCTGAAGCCGAGGCGAAATATATTCGTCAGACTGGAGGCCGGGGTCAATATGGACATGTTTGGTTAAGGGTTGAACCGCTTGAACAGGGCAAAGGATTCGAATTTGTTAATGCGATAAAAGGAGGAATTATTCCCCAAGAATTTATTCCAGCAGTTCAAAAAGGAGTTAAAGAAGCTATGGACAAAGGAATCTTAGCCGGTTATCCCCTAGTTGATACTAAGGCAACTTTATATGATGGTTCTTTTCACGAAGTAGATTCTTCTGAATCAGCTTTTAAGATTGCCGGTTCAATGGCTTTTCAAGAAGCTGTTAAAAGAGCTGATTTAGTGTTATTGGAACCCATTATGAGAATTGAAGTGGTTATGCCTCAAGAATTTATGGGTGAGGTAACCGGGGATTTAAATAGCAAACGAGCGAGGATTGAAAAAATGGAAGATCGTGTTAATATGAAAGTAATTAACGCCAAAGTTCCTTTGGCTGAAATGTTTGGTTATGCTACTCAGCTTCGTTCTATGACGCAGGGAAGGGGAACTTTCACCATGGAATTTGACTACTATGCCAAGGTGCCTTCAAATGTTGCCCAGGAGGTGATTGAGGGTAAAAAGAAATAAAAAGGTCGAAAACGTCAAAGATAGTTGACATATTTTAAAATAAACGTTAAACTAATCATTGAAAACTAATCTAGCTTTTTAGGAATTAGCTTTTTAGCTTTTTAGGAATTCTAAGAAGCTACAAGCTACAAGCTAAGAAGCTAAAAATATGGCGGAAAAATTTGAAAGAACAAAGCCGCATCTTAACGTGGGAACCATTGGTCATGTTGACCATGGTAAAACCACGTTGACTGCAGCTATACTTAAAAGACAAAAATCAAAGGGGCTTAGAGCCTCGGAAAAGGGCGTAGATGAAATTGATAACGCCCCAGAAGAAAAAGAGCGAGGTATTACCATTGCTCTTGCTCATGTTGAATATGAAACAGATAAGAGGCATTATGCTCACATTGATGCACCTGGTCATGCTGATTATATTAAGAATATGATTACCGGCGCTGCTCAAATGGACGGAGCAATATTAGTAGTTTCAGCTGCTGACGGGCCAATGCCTCAGACTCGAGAGCATATTCTTCTTGCTCGTCAAGTAGGCGTGCCTTCTATCGTTGTTTATCTTAACAAAACCGATCAGGTGGATGATCCTGAACTTATAGATTTAGTTGAAACAGAAATAAGAGAGCTTTTGACCAAATATGAGTTTGATGGCGATAAAATTCCAGTAATTAAGGGTTCTTCTCTAAAGGCAATGGAAGGCTCAGAAGAGGAAATGAAATCAATTGATGAATTGCTTAAAGCTCTTGACGAAAATATTCCTGAACCAAAGCGAGAGGTTGACAAACCATTTCTTATGCCGATTGAGGATATTTTTTCGATTGAAGGGCGAGGAACCGTGGTTACTGGAAGAATTGAAAGAGGAATTCTAAAGATTAATGAAGAAGTAGAAATTATTGGTTTGCGCGATACCCAAAAGACTGTGATTACTGGCATTGAGATGTTTAATAAGTCGTTGGATGAAGGACGGGCTGGAGATAATGCCGGAATTTTGCTTCGAGGAACAAAGAAAGAGGACGTTGAACGAGGGCAGGTAATAGCCAAGCCCAAAAGCGTAACTCCTCATACTGAATTCGAGGGGGAGATATATATTTTAACCAAGGAAGAAGGTGGTCGTCACACCCCTTTCTTCACTGGCTATAAACCCCAGTTTTATATCCGAACTACTGACGTTACCGGAGAGGCAACTCTTCCCGAAGGAACCGAAATGGTAATGCCAGGTGATACTGTTAATTTAAAAGTTAAGTTAATGGCGCCAGTCGCTCTTGAAGAGAAGCAAAGATTTGCTATTAGAGAAGGAGGGAAGACAGTCGGAGCGGGCGTGGTAACGAAAATTGTAAAGTAAGTTATTCTTAAATGAAAACAAAAAGGAAGAAAGCCCCGACGCCTGCTGGGGTCGGGGTCTCGACCTCGTCAAAAGCGAGCGTCGAAAAAAAAGAAGTTGAGGAGCCAAAATCACGGCTTAGAATTAAGATACGGGCTTATGACCATAAAATTATTGATCAGTCAGCCAGGCAGATTGTGGAAGCTATTGAACGACAGGGAGCAGAGGTTGTGGGACCCATACCCTTACCTACGCAAATTCACAAGTATACAGTGAATAGATCTAGTTTTGTTCATAAGAATTCCAGGGAGCAGTACGAAATGAGAACCCATAAGCGTTTAATAGATATTTACAATCCTAATTCAAGAATTATAGACGCAATGATGAATTTGAATTTACCCGCTGGTGTTGATATAGAAATTAAGATGTGATCATCAACGAATAACGAATCTATTTCGAATATACGAATTTTCGAAATTATGAATTTTTGTAATTATTTTCAATAAAACAAATAACAGGGTGCTAACCGATTTTTATGCAATACCGGATTAGACCCCGGTATTTATTATTCGTAAATTCGTAATGAATTCGTTATTCGCTGATTACATGGAATTTATATTAGGTAGAAAACTTGGCATGAGTCAAATTTTTGACAAAGAAGGGAACGTTATTCCTGTGACAGTTATTGAAGCAGGACCGTGTTTTATTACCCAGATAAAAACCAGCGATAAAGACAATTACCAGGCTGTTCAGATTGGATATGAGAAATTAAAAGAGAAGAAAGTCAAGAAGTCCCAGAACAAAAAACCATACAGATACCTGAAAGAATTTCCAATTTTTCAGCCTACGGCTGACCAGCTCGCCTCGCTGAGTCGAAGCGGGCCGAAGGCTGGCAATTCTCAATTTCCAAAAATAGGCGATAAAATCGATGTCAGTGTATTTAAAGAGGGGGATATTGTTAAAATTTCAGGAATTTCTAAGGGAAAGGGATTTCAAGGAGTAGTTAAAAAACATGGATTTAGCGGTGGACCGGCTTCGCACGGCCACCGTCATGTTTTACGTACGCCTGGTTCAATTGGTTCCATGTTTCCTCAGAGGGTGGTTAAAGGCAAAAAAATGCCCGGTCATGCAGGCGCTAATCGAGTTACTACAACTGGATTAAAAATTGTAAAAGTAGATAAAGAAAATAATTTATTAGCAGTAAAAGGAGCAGTTTCAGGAGCAAATAGAGGTTTGGTCGAGATTAAATCTCAATAGAAATATGCCGAGTGTCAATGTTTATAATACAGAAGGTAAGAAAGTGGGGGTAGTTAAGCTGTTGTCAAAGATTTTTGACGTGAAGATGAATACTGATTTGGTTCATCAGGCAGTGGTTGCTCAGTTAGCTAATAAGAGGCAGGTAATAGCTCATGCTAAGGGCAGGAGCGAGGTGCGTGGTGGTGGCAGAAAGCCCTGGCGGCAAAAAGGAACTGGTCGAGCGCGTCATGGTTCTATCCGTTCACCGATTTGGCGGGGAGGTGGCGTCACTTTTGGGCCAACCAAAGAACGGGTTTTTAAGAAAAAAATTAATAAAAAGATGAAGCAAAAGGCATTATTTATGGTTTTAACTTCTAAGGTCAAAGATAAAGAGTTAATATTATTGGATAAATTAGAACTCCAAGAACCAAAAACAAGGCTGATGGCAAGAATACTGGAGAATATCTTAGGGAAAAAAAAGAAAAGTGCATTAGTGGTAATTTCAACAAAAGATGAAAATATTGTTAGAGCCAATAAAAACGTTCCCTACACAAAGACTCTTCGAGCAGATAGCTTAAACGTTTTGGATTTGTTATCATTCAAATACCTATTAATGCCAAAAGAAGCAGTAAAAGTGATAGAAAAGACCTATGTCATTATTTAAAAAATTTAAATTAAGATTTAAAAAGAAACCGAAGAAGGTTGAGAAACTAAAGAAAAAACCAGCCAAAAAACCGAAGAAAGTTACCGGCCTACGGCCGGTCGCCCTCAGGGCGAAAAAGCCATCAGTAAAACGGCCACCCATAAAGAAAAAAGATTTACGGGAAATTTATAAGATTTTAAAAGAGCCGCATATTAGTGAAAAAGCCACTGTTTTAACTGAGGAAAATAAATATGTGTTTAAAGTTTATCCTCAAGCCAATAAAATTGAAACCAAGAAAGCCGTTGAGAATCTTTACGGAGTAAGGGTAAGAGATGTTAACATAATCAATGTTCATAGAAAGAGGAGAATGCTTCGAGGCATTGAAGGCTTTAAAACTGGTTATAAAAAGGCAATAGTGACATTGGAAAAGGGGCAAAAAATCGAAATTATGCCACATTAGGTCGAATTGGTTGATCGGTCGCCTGCGGCGACCTTGGTTGATCGCTCACTTCGTTCGCTTGGTTGAAATGGTTGAAATGGATCGTATATACGCACATATATACGAACGTATATACTATCGTATATACTATAAATATGGCACAAAAATTTGTTAGAAAATTACAAAAAGTGAGTAGCCACAGCTATTCAATTAACCTACCGAAAAGATTAATAGAAAAATTCGGCTGGCGCGAACGTCAAAAACTAGAAATCATCTTCGGCGGCCGAAAGCACGATATTTTGATTAGGGATTGGAAGAAGAAAAAAAGTAGACCTTAGATAAATTATTTTTCAAGCTTCAAGCATACAGGAAATTTTTAATAAAATAATCCACTTCAACCAAAACCGCGAAGCGGTTGATCATCCAAATGAGCTAAGCGAATGATCATCCAAGATCGCCAAAGGCGATCGGTCAACCGTTCGCGAAGCGAACATGAAGATCTACAAACCCACAACTCCTGGCCGCAGAAAAATGACCGGGATAGATTACAAAAAAGATTTAACTGTTAGTAAACCCCATAAACCACTTGTTAAATCCTTGAAGAAACGAGCAGGAAGAAGCAGGCAGGGGAGAATTACAGTTAGACATCAAGGAGGCGGTCACAAAAGGAAGTATCGGATAATTGATTTTAAACGAGATAAATTTGATATTCCTGCAAAAGTTGAGTCTATTGAGTATGACCCAAATAGGTCGGCTTTTATATCTTTGATTACTTATAAAGATGGAGAAAAAAGATATATTTTAGCACCCAGGGATTTAAAAGTAGGAGATGAAGTTATTACCGGCGAAAAGGTTTCTCTAAAACCAGCCAACAGAATGCCTTTAAAAAATATGCCAGTTGGTACGCTTGTTTATAATGTTGAACTTATATCAGGGAAAGGAGGGCAGATTGTTCGTTCTGCTGGTGTCAGCGCTCAGGTAACTGCAATTGAGGGCGGCTATGTTCATTTGACGCTGCCTTCTTCAGAAATTAGGATGATTCCTGAGAATGCTATGGCTAGCATTGGCTCTCTAAGTAAGTCCGAACATAGGTTTATTAACTTGGGTAAAGCTGGCCGTTCTCGTTGGTTGGGTAGAAGACCAGCTGTTCGAGGAGTAGCAATGAATCCAGTTGATCATCCTCATGGTGGCGGAGAAGGAAGATCCCCAGTAGGTCAACTCAAGGGACCAAAGACTCCTTGGGGCAAAAAAGCCTACGGAGTTAAAACGAGAAACAAGAAAAAGTATTCAAATAAGTTTATAATTAAAAGAATGAAAAAGAAAAAAAGGTAGTATGGCCAGAAGTTTAAAAAAAGGTCCTTATGTGGACGAAAAGTTAATAAAAAAGGTTCAGAAACTAAAACCAAGCGATAAAACGGTAATTAAGACCTGGGCTCGGGCTTGTACCATTACTCCGGAAATGGTTGGTTTTACTTTTGGCATTCATAATGGTAAAGAGCATGTGCCAGTCTTTATTAGCGAAGATATGGTTGGTCATAAATTAGGCGAATTTGCTCCAACCAGAAAATTTGTTAAACATGGCGGAAAAAGACAAAAAGACTTAGAACATAAGACAAAAGAGGCTGGGAAATAATAATTAGCTTGTAGCTTGTAGCTTTTTAGGCTTTAGGATTCCTAATAAGCCAATAAGCTAATTCCTAAGAAGCTAAACTATGAAAGTGGCTGCTAAATTAAATCATTTTCGAATGTCCGCTCGGAAGGTCAGGCTGGTTGCTGACCTTGTTCGAGGCATGGATGTAAAAGAGGCAGAAACTCAACTTAGATTTTTAGCTAAGAGAGCAGCTGAACCAATTTTAAAACTTTTAAATTCAGCAGCTGCTAATGCCCAGCATAATTTTAATATTGAAAAAGATAATTTATTTATTTCTGAAATTCAAGTTAATGAAGGCACGCCATTTAAACGTTGGAGAGCCAGGGCTATGGGCAGGGCAGCGCCAATTATGAAAAGAACAAGTCATATAAATTTAGTTGTAGAAACAAAAAAGGAAGTGAAAGTTAAGAAAAGAAAAGAGCCCAAACCAGAAGTTGTGAAACTTGAAGATGCTAAGGATATTAAAAAGAGACCCAAAGAAAAAATTGCCGAAGAGGAAAAACCAGTTCCGAAACTTAAACCAACCCCGCCCACGAAACCCTATCCAACCACTTCAAGATCTAAAAAGAAATTTTGGAGTCGTCAGACATTTGGCAACGTTAAAAAAATATTCAGACGCAAGTCATTTTAATTATGTCTCATAAAGTTCATCCACGGGCCTTTCGATTAGGTTATACTGCCGATTGGAAGTCTCGATGGTTTAATAAAAAGAAATACAAGGAGTTTTTAAAGCAGGATTACAAGCTGCGAGAGTTTATTATAGCTAAATTAAAGCAGACAGCAATAAAAGAAATTGAGATTACTCGCTCAGCTAATTTACTTAATATTAAAATTTATACTGCTCGGCCAGGAATTATTATTGGAAGAGGAGGAGCAGGGGTTCAGGATTTAAAAAGAGAAATAATCAGCAAAATATTTAAAGGGCAAACCAAGGGATTGGATATAAAAATAGACATTGAGGAAATAAGAAAACCCGAAACCCATGCTGAAATTATTGCTCAGAACATTGCAGAACAACTTGAAAGAAGAAGGCCGTTTAGGCGAGTAATTAAGCAGACTTTAGATAAAGTTATTCAAGACCCTGACGTTAAAGGAGTCAAGATTTCTGTTGCTGGCAGACTTGGTGGAACAGAAATGGCTCGACAAGAATGGTTAAGAAAAGGAAAGGTTCCTCTCCAAACCCTTAGAGCTGATATCAACTATGCTTATATTAATGCTTACACTACCTATGGAGTAATTGGAGTAAAAGTCTGGGTATATAAAGGGGAGAAGTTCGAGTAGTACTCGAACTGGTTGATCATCGCCTTCGGCGATTTGGTTGATGGTTGATCACTCGCTCCGCTCGTTTGGTTGAAATGATCGTAAATAAAAAATCCCATATACAAAAAATATCATTTTGAAACATTAGATATTTACCATTTAGCCAATGATTTTGTTTTGGAGATTTATAAACTGGCTAAGAAATTTCCTAAAGAGGAATTATTTGGTTTAACATCACAGATAAAACGAGCAGCTATTTCGATTGTTTTAAATATCGCTGAAGGAAGTGGCAAAAATACTAAAAAAGACTTTGCTAAATTTATTAGCCAGAGCATAGGCTCATTGTTAGAAGTAAAAGCCTGTCTAATTTTAGCTGGTAAACTAGGCTATATTTCTCAAAATGATTTTAAGAAAATTTTACCGACACTAGACAAATTATTCTTTAAACTCCAAGCATATAGAAAATTTTTAATAAAGTAATCTATTTCATCCAAGGTTCGCAGTTGCGGACCGATCCCCCAAGCGAACGGAGTGAGCGATCATCCATTTCACCCGTTCGCGAAGCGAACTAACATGCTTCAACCCAAAAAAGTCAAACATCGAAAATGGAATAAGGGTCGATCTAGAACAAGCAAGACAAGAAGTGGAGCCAAATTAAACTTCGGCAGTTTTGGCTTAAAGGCAGAACAAGAGACTTGGTTGACTGCTCGTCAAATTGAAGCAGCTCGTCGAGCAATAACTAGATATGTTCAGCGGGGAGGAAAACTTTGGATAAGGGTTTTTCCGGATAAGCCCAAAACTACAAAAGGAGTAGAAGTGCCTATGGGCGGAGGAAAAGGAAGCGTGGATCATTATGTGGTTTCAATAAAACCCGGAAGGATTATTTTTGAAATGGATGGCGTTACTGAAGAAATGGCAAAAGAAGCAATGCGCTTGGCTAGCTATAAATTACCAATCAAAACTAGATTTGTTAAGAGATAATATGAAGATTAGGGAATTACGTCGAAAATCAACCAAAGAACTTCAGCAAACTCTTATTAGCTTGAGAGATAATTTGAGAGAATTAAGATTTAATTTAGCCAGCGGCAAGGTAAAAAACATTAAAGAAATCAGGCAGACAAAAAGAGATATCGCCCGAATATTAACGTTATTAAAAGAAAATTATGCAAAAGAAAAAGAAAACAATTAAACGAACTTTAAAGGGAATAGTGATTTCTGATAAAATGAATAAAACCATTGTTGTTTTGGTGGAGCGATTAAAACAACATCCGCGCTATAAAAAACGTTATAAAATTAATAAGAAATACAAAGCTCATGATCCTGACAACAGGTATAAGATTGGAGACAAAGTAACGATTCAGGAGAGCAGGCCGATTTCAAAAGATAAAAGATGGATAGTACTATAACTAGCTTGTAGCTTGTAGCTTGTAGCTTCTTAGAATTCCTAAAAAGCTAAAAAGCTAAAAAGCTAAAAAGCTAAATGAGTGATTCAGGCAGGAACAAATTTAAAAATCGTTGATAATACCGGAGCAAGATTTATTCGGGTTATTAAGGTATTGGGTGGTTCTCGTAGACGATATGC